>NZ_DASVTO010000065.1:0-29830 GCF_036387535.1 Sphingomonas sp. | reverse complement strand
AGCTTCCTGCGCGATGCCCAGTCCGAATCCGCGGCCCAGCACGAACATCCGCGTCACGTCCCGCAACGCGTCCGTCGCAGCAGACCAGTCCAACGCCAGCGACGCGGCCAGCGCATCGGGCAGCCGGTCGAGCGCCGCGGTCAGTGCCGCATCCTCGCTCCATGCCGCGGCGATCGCGGCCAGCCCGGCCAGCGCCGCGATGCACGATTTGGTCGCCGCCACCGCGCGTTCCGGCCCGGCGTGCAGCGGCAGGAACGCGTCCGCCATTTCCGCCAGCGGCGATGTCGCATCGTTGACCAACGCCACCACATAGGCGCCACCGGCGCGGTAGGCCGACACGGTCGCCAGCAGGTCCGGGCTGCGACCCGATTGGGATACCGCGATCACCACCGCATTGGCGGCCGACATCGGCGCCGCATAGAGCGACGTGATCGATGGCGCAGCCGATGCCACCGGCACGCCGGTCAGCGTCTCGATCAGATATTTGCCATAAGTGGCAGCATGATCGGACGATCCACGGGCACAGGTCACCACAACCTGCGGCGGATTGGCCCGCAGCCGTTCACCAAGGATCTGCAGTGCGGCACGATTTTCCGTGAGCATCCGCGCGACCACGGCCGGCGCCTCGCGGGATTCGGATGCCATCAACGTATGTCGGGGCACGGTCGCCATATCGGTCATGCTTGCCTCAGATATCGGTGAGTTCCGCGACGAAATCATAGGCGTCGCCGCGATAGAAGGACTGGGTGTATTCGGCCGCACGGCCATCGCGCAGGAACGCGCGTCGCTCGATCAACAGGCCGGCATGACCCGCGCCGACGCCCAGCATGCGGGCATGTTCCGCGCCGAACGGCACCGCGCGCAACCGCTGCAGCGCGCGCACCGGGCGGTTTCCCGCCGCCTCCAGCGCATCATACAGCGAATCGCCGACCGCTTCGACCGACGGCAGGCAGTAGCTGGCGATCGTCGACAGTTCGAGCGCCATCGGCACCTCGTCGGCAAAGCGGATCCGGCGGAACCGGTAGACCGGCGCGCCCGGCGACAGGCCGAGCGACAGCGCCTCCTCCGGCGTCACGGCCCCCACCGCACGGCTGATCCAGCTGCTGCTCGGCTGGCGTCCGCGCGACAGCATGTCTTCGGAAAAAGATGATAATTTGGAAAAGCTCTTCTCGACACGCACTGCGACGAAGGTTCCGGCACCGCGTCGGCGGGTCAGCAGCCCTTCTTCGACCAGCCCGCCGATCGCCTTGCGCACCGTGATGCGGGAGACGTCATATTCCGCCGCCAGGTCGCGCTCCGCCGGGATGGCATCATTTTCGCCCAGCACGTTGTTCTGGATGGCATCGCGCAGCAGTTGCTGCAGCTGCAGATACAGGGGCGCCCGATTACCTGGCCGGAATGGCCCGATCTGCGCGGAAAACATCATGATGTTCGGTGACCCCCTCTTGGCGACATCGCCCTGCAGAGGCGCTACCACGGGTTAAACGCTACCGCGACTGCCGGACCATCGCAATAGGTCATTTATTGGTTATATAGTTCACAGGCATGTGGCTCCGCCCATTGCCCGGCGCAATGCCGCGACATGGTCCCTGCTGGTCATGCGGGCGCCGACGGGCCCAAACCCGAATTCGGCGATCCGCGGATCGTCCCACACCTGCGTTCTGCTGGCGGAGGCGTGCAGTTGGTGAACGCCCGTGGCCCGGATCAGTGCCATGGCGTTGTCGGCGGTCACGCCCGATCCGACGATCACGCCCAGCCGCCCGCGTGCCGCGCGCACCATCGCCGCCAGGGTCGCCACGCCATCCGCCGCTCGGTGTCGGCCACCGGAACTCAGCACATGGTCATACCGCAAGGCGCAGAGCGTCTCGACCGCGGCGCATGGATCAGGCGCCAGATCGATCGCCCGGTGATAGACGATCACCCCCGCCCCGGCCACATCGCGGAAGCGGATCAGCGCCGCCCGGTCGGGATGCCCCTTCGGGTCGGTCGCCCCCACCACCACGCCCGCAACGCCCATTGCAAGCGTACGCGCGATGTCGTCACACATCAGCGCGATCTCGGATTCGGTATAGACGAAATCCCCCGCGCGCGGCCGGATCATGACATGCGCCGGAATGCCGCATCGCGCCGCCAGCGCGATCAGCCCCGCAGACGGCGTCAACCCGCCCAGCGCCAGCGCACCGCACAGTTCGATGCGGTCGGCCCCACCGGCAACCGCGGCGGCCAGCCCGGACGGATCGTCGACACAGATCTCCAGGATCGGCCCGCCCGGCGCGCGCTCCAACGTCTCCACAGCACCCACCTCTATCTCCTGCATCCGCGCACCTGATCCACAATGGCTTCGTCATCGCACAGAAGCGCACTGGACGAACCCTCTTGCGATCGGCATCATACCAATGAAGTACCTGAACCCAATCCTCCGTCCGGAGAACCCCATTTGTCCGCGCCTGCGTCCCGCATCCTCCGCACCGCCGCTCTTGCGCTTGGTTTCGCGCTATCCGCCGGCGCCACAGGCGCGCAGGTCCTGCCGCTGGTGCCGATGCCGCAGAAGATCGCCCGCCAGACCGGCAGCTTCACCGTCGGCGCCACGACCGCGATCACCACGTCGGATGCGGGTGCCTCCGCCGCCGCCCGCCTGTTGGTGGATCATGTCCGCACCGAACGCGGACTGGCCCTGCGCCTTGCCGACGGCGGGGCGATCCGGTTCGTGCGCGACCCGGCGGTCGCGGGTGCGGAAGCCTATACGCTTGCCGTAACGCCGAGCGGCATCGTTCTGACGGCCGCCAGTGATGCCGGCTTCGTCAATGCGGCGATGACGCTGGCGCAGTTGATCAGCCCTGACCGGGCGTTCGGCCAACCCACCACCATCCCCGCACTCATGATCGAGGATGCACCCCGCTTCGGCTGGCGCGGTCTGATGATCGATCCGGCGCGTCATTTCCTGCCGCTGCCCGCGCTCTACACCATCGTCGATCAGATGGCGGCCGTGAAGCTCAACACACTCCACCTGCACCTGACCGATGATCAGGGGTGGCGATTCGAGGTGAAGAAATATCCGAAGCTGACCGCCATCGGCAGCTGGCGGACCCCGCCGTCCAGCGGAGGGGCGCTCGGTCCGCGCGTCGGGGGTTTCTACACGCAGGCCGAATTGAAGGGGCTGGTGGCCTATGCGCGGACGCGCAACATCGTCATCGTGCCGGAAATCGATCTGCCGGGCCACGCGCAGGCGCTGGTCGCCGCCTATCCCGAACTGGGCGTGCTGGGGGACCGGCCCGATGTTTCGCAGGACTGGGGCGTCAACCCGTATCTCTTCAATCCCGGTCCCCACGGCGTCGCCTTCGTGAAGGCCCTGCTCGACGAGGTCATGGAGATCTTCCCCGGCAGCTACATCCACCTCGGCGGCGACGAGGCCGTCAAGGACCAATGGGAACGCTCGCCCGTCGTGCAGGCCCAGATCAAGACCTTGGGGCTGAAGGACGAGAATGCGCTGCAAAGCTGGCTGATCGATCAGTTCGGCCGCTATCTGGCCGATCATGGCCGCCGGCTGATCGGCTGGGACGAGATCCTGGAGGGCGGACTGCCACCATCGGCTTCGGTCATGTCCTGGCGCGGCGAACAGGGCGCCGTGGATGCCGCCAGCCAGGGGCATGATGTCGTGCTGAGCCCCGCGCCCAAGCTCTATTTCGACAACAGCCAGAGCAATCTTGGCGATGAACCGCCGGGGCGCCTAGGCATCCAGACGCTTGCCGACGTCTATCGCTATGATCCGATGCCCGCGGGCCTTGCCGCGGACAAGGCAAAGCATGTTCTGGGGGCGCAGGCCAACGCCTGGAGCGAATATCTGGTCACGCCCTATCAGGTGCAGCACGCGCTGTTCCCGCGGATCGGCGCGCTTGCGGAGAAGACATGGTCCGCCGCGGGCACCAGCAGCTTTGCCGATTTCGTCGCGCGGCTCGATCCGCAGATCGCCCGCTGGCGCCGGTCGGGCGTGGAGGTCGCCGACAGCGGCTTTGCCGTCGCCTACACGCTTCAGGGCACCCGCGGTGATGCCCTGCGCGCGGGCAAGGCGACGGTCGCGCTCGCGACGCAGGTTCCCTGGGGCACGATCCGCTACACGCTGGACGGGACCGATCCGACCTCCCGGTCCAAGGTCTATGCCACGCCGCTGACCTTGAAGCCCGGCATCACGGTGCGCGCGGCCGCCTATGACAGGACGGGCACCGCAACGGCCGCGCCACGCGCGTTCGACAGCAGCCGTGCCGCATTGCTCACGCGCACCACATCCGATCTCGTCGCCTGCCCCAGCGGTCCGCTGGGGCTCCGCGTCCCGCTCGCGTCCGAAACGATCAGCAACGGACCGGCGTTCAGCATCAACGTGTTCGATACCTGCGCCGTCTACCCGCAGGCACCGCTGGACGTGGCGCGGGGCTTCACCGTCGATGTCGCCCGCCTGCCGCGCAACTATGGTCTGGCACATGACATCACGAAGCTCCGGGCCTACTACAACGTGACCCCGCATGGGGAACTGATCCTCAGCATCGGCTGCCTCGCGGCCGATCCGGCGAAAGACGCCAAGCCTGTCGTCCTCGCCAGCTTTCCGCTGCCCGACCCCCGCACCGCGCCCGCGCAGTTCCGCTTCACCGGCACGCTGCCGAAGGTGGACGGCGACCAGGACATCTGCCTGACATTCACCTCCCCCTTGTCCGACCCCTTCTATGCGGTCGCCCGGCTACACCTGACGGAGCGTGCCCGGTGACCCGCTGGATCCTGCTCGCCGCCGCGGCGCTACCGCTCCCCGCGCTTGCCGCGCCCAAGACGGTGGTCACGCTCGATCGCGGGTGGCAGCTGCGGATCGATCCCGCAGACGCCAGGGCGCATCCCATCGCCGCGGCTTGGCGCGCGGCCACCGTTCCGGGCAGCGTGCAATCCGACCTGGTTGCGCACGGCAGCGTGCCCGATCCGTACAAGGGCACCAACGAGGCCGCGATCCAGTGGGTCGGCCTGTCCGGCTGGCAGTATCGCACGACGCTGGAGGCCACCGCGGCGATGCTGGCGCGCGATCATCTCGACCTTGTGTTCGACGGGCTCGACACCTTTGCCGATGTCCGCGTGAACGGCGCGCCGCTGCTGTCGTCCGACAATGCCCATCGCCGGTGGCGGATCGACGCCAAGCGCGCGCTGCGCCTTGGCGCGAACGAGATTCTGGTAACGCTGAAATCGCCGATCCGAACGCTGCAACCGATGGTGCTGGCGCAAAAGAACCCGTTGCCCGGCGAATATGACTCGGCCTTTGGCGACGAGCCCAAGGGCAGGCAGACCTCGCCTTATATCCGCAAGCCGAAATATCATTATGGCTGGGATTGGGGGCCCCGCATCGTCACCATCGGCGTTTCCGGCGCCGTCCGGCTGGAAGCGTGGGACGATGCCCGCATCGCAACGCTGCGGATCGAACAGGAGGCGCTGACCGATGCCGAGGCACGGCTCTCGGCGCGCCTGGACGTTGCCGGCGACACCGCGCGCCGGATCGATGTGCGTATTGACGTGACAGGTCCCGACGGCCGGCGGATCAGGGCGGTGCGGCAGGTCGCGGTCGCCGGCGGTGCCAATGCGGTGTCCGTCCCGATCAACATCGCGCGGCCGCAACGCTGGCAACCGGTCGGCTACGGCACGCAACCGCTTTACACGGTCACCGCCACGCTGATGGACCGCGGCAAGGCGATCGACAGCGCGACCCGCCGGACCGGGCTGCGCACCGTCGAACTGATCCGGGACCAGGGCGGTTTCGGCTTCCGGATCAACGGCACGCCCGTTTTCGCCAAGGGCGCGAACCTGATCCCGTTCGACACCTTCGCCAACCGCGTCACCCCTGCGCAGATGCGGACCGTGCTGCAGGGTGCGCGGGACGCCAACATGAACATGATCCGCGTGTGGGGTGGCGGCTACTATCTCGATGACGCCTTCTATGACACGGCCGATGCCATGGGCCTGATGATCTGGCAGGATTTCATGTTCGGTGGCGCGGTCACGCCCCCCGACGCGGCATTCCGCGATACGGTGCGGGTCGAGGCGGAACAGCAGGTCGCCCGGCTGCAGGCGCATCCGTCGATCGTGCTGTGGGCGGGCGGCAACGAAGTGCTGTCCGGCTGGGAAAACTGGTCCGATCGCAAGGCGTTCAAGCTGGCGGTCGGTGCGAATGAACAGGAACGGATCGGCGCCGGCATGGCGGTGCTGTTCGATCGCACGCTGCGTCAGGCGGTGACGGTGAACGACCCCGACGTGCCCTATTGGCCCGGCTCCCCCAGCACCGACTATGACGGCCCGGTCGATACCGATGCGCAGGGCGATCGCCATTTCTGGGATGTCTGGTCGGGATCGAAGCCGATCGAACGCTATACCGACAGCTGCCCGCGCTTCATGTCCGAATATGGGTTCCAGGGGATGCCAGACCTGGCCACGATCCGCGACTTCGCCGGCCCGGGCGCGCTGTCCGCCAACAGCGCGGTGATGAAGGCGCACCAGAAGTTCCTGGCGGGCGAAGGCAATGACCGCATTCTGTTCTACCTGAAACAATATTACCGCGCGCCACGCGATTTCGCCGATCTGGTCTATCTCAGTCAGGCGATGCAGGCGGATGCGATCCGGCTCGGCGCGCTCCACCACCGCGCCTGCCGCCCGGTGACGATGGGGTCGCTCTACTGGCAGATCAACGATGTCTGGCCGGCCGTGTCCTGGTCCAGCATCGACTGGTACGGGCGCTGGAAACTGCTCCACTATGCCGCCCGCCGTTTCTACGCACCGCAGGCGATCGTGGCGGAGCACAAGGACGGGGCGACGCGGATCGCGCTCGTGTCGGATGCGACCCGGCCGATCGCCGCGCGCTGGCGATGGCGCGCGATGGACATGGCCGGTCGCGTGCTCAAGGAAAGCAGCGCCGCCGTGACGCTGCCACCGCTGTCGGCCGGCGACGCGGCGACGCTGTCGGACGCCGGGATGTTCGGTACCGCCGATCCCAAGGCCAGCTTTGCCGTCGCCGAATTGCTGATCGACGATCGCACGGTGTCGCGCGCCATCGTTGAACGGCTGGCGCCGAAGGACATGGCCTATCCTGCACCTGGCCTGACCGCGCGGTGGGATGGCAAGCGCGTGACGATCACCGCCGCCCGGCTCGCCCGTGCTGTGATGCTCGATTTCGGCGAGGTCGCGGCGCAGCCGGCGGAGGACGGCTTCGATCTACTGCCGGGCGAAAGCATCGCGATTGACGTCACCTCGGATGCCGCACCCGCAACGCTGGCCACTGCCCTGCACCTGCGCACGCTCGGGCCGGAGGATATACGATGATCGCCGCTCTCCTGCTGGCCGCCGCCGACCCACAGGCGACGGTCGCCACCATGACCCTGGCCGAAAAGGCCGCCCAACTGCAGAGCAGCGCGCCCGCCGATGCGAAGGCCGGGCTGCCGGCCTATGACTGGTGGAACGAGGGGCTGCACGGCCTCGCCCGCAACGGCCACGCCACCGTGTTCCCGCAGGCGATCGGCATGGCCGCGACGTGGGACACCGACCTGATCGGCCGCGTCGGCGATGTCGTCGCGACGGAGGCGCGCGCGAAGTTCAACGCGCAGCCCGTCGGAACGGATCGCACCATCTATCAGGGGCTCACCATCTGGTCCCCCAACATCAATATCTTCCGTGATCCGCGTTGGGGCCGCGGCCAGGAAACCTATGGCGAGGATCCGTTCCTGACCGGCAGCCTGGGGATCGCCTTCATCCGCGGCCTGCAAGGCCCCGACCCCGCCCACCCGAAGGTCATCGCCACCCCCAAGCATTTCGCGGTGCATAGCGGGCCGGAGGCGGGACGCGACGGGTTCGACGTCGATCCATCGCCCCAGGATCTGGAGGCGACCTACCTTCCCGCGTTCCGCATGGCGGTGACGGAGGGCAAGGCGCGCTCGGTGATGTGCGCCTATAACGCCATCCACGGCGTGCCGGTCTGTGCGTTGCCGTCGCTGATGATCGATCGGTTGCGCCGCGACTGGGGGTTCACCGGCCTTACCGTGTCGGATTGCGATGCGGTCGCGAACGTCCACCTGTTCCACCATTATCGGCTGGATGCCGCCGGCGCGTCCGCCGCCGCGATCCGGGGTGGCAACGATCTGAATTGCGGCACGGCCTATGCCGCGCTGCCCGACGCGGTGGCCAAGGGGCTGGTGCGGGAATCGGAGGTCGATACCGCGCTGGTCCGCGCGCTGACCGCCCGGCGTGACCTGGGCATCGCGTTCGGCGCGGCCAATCCGTGGGGCCGCATCGAACCGACGCAGATCGCCACCCCCGCGCATCACGCGCTCGCACTGGAATCCGCGCGCAAGGCGATCGTCCTGCTCAAGAATGATGCCAACCGCCTGCCCCTGAAGCCCGGTGTCCGGATCGCGGTGATCGGTGCCAACGCCGATGATCTCGGTGTGTTGCAGGGCAATTATCACGGCACCGCCGTCGCCCCGGTCACCCCGCTCGACGGCATCCGGCACCAGTTCGGCGCGGATCGGGTTCGCTATGCGCAAGGGTCCGTTCTGGCCGAAGGCGCGCCGGTCGTGGTGCCCGAAACGGCACTCCGGTCCGGTGGCAGGCCCGGTCTGCGGGCTGAATATTTCGATGCGCCCGTCGTCGGCGGCACGCCGGTCGCGGTGCGGCAGGATCGCCGCGTCGATTTCGACTATAACCGTGCGGTGCCGCTCCCGCGGCTGGCCCCCGCCCGGTTCGCGGTGCGCTGGACCGGCGAATTCGTTCCGCCCGGCCCGGGCGCGTATCGGCTCGTGCTCGATGCGCCGGCCTGCTGGAAAAACTGCACCGCGCATGATGCGGTCCGGCTCTGGATCGACGGTCGCCCCGTCCTTTCGGGCGCGTTGGACAAGGGCCGCGGCGAAGTCACCGTGTCCGGCGGCACTCCCCACGCGATCCGGCTGGAAATCGATCATGCCACCGCGGACGAAGGGCTCCGCCTGCTCTGGATGCCGCCCGCCGAACCGCTCCGCGCCGAAGCCGTCGCCGCCGCACAGGCATCCGACGTCATCGTCGCGGTTCTCGGCCTCTCGCCCGATCTGGAGGGCGAAGCGCTTCAGGTGCAGGTGCCCGGCTTCGTCGGCGGCGACCGCAGCGACATCGGCCTGCCCGAACCGCAACGCCGGCTGATCGACGCGCTGGCCGCGACCGGCAAACCGCTGGTCATCATCCTCGCGTCGGGCAGCGCGGTCGCGCTCGATCCGGCAAAGGCCGACGCGATCCTGGCCGCATGGTATCCGGGCGAGGCCGGCGGCACCGCGATCGCCGAAACGCTGGCCGGCCGCAACAACCCGTCGGGACGTTTGCCCGTCACCTTTTACAAGGCGACCAGCGACCTGCCGGCCTTCATCGATTACGGGATGAAGGACCGCACCTACCGCTACTTCACCGGTACGCCGCTCTGGGGGTTCGGTCATGGGCTCAGCTTCACGCGCTTCGATTATGCGCGGGCCAGCGCGACCCCGACGATCGCGGTCGGCGCGACGTTGACGGCGGGCGTCGACCTGACCAACGTCGGCGCGCAGGGTGGGGATGAGGTGGTTCAGGCCTATCTGATTCCACCGGCGGCCGGTACCGCCCCCGGACTGACCGAACCGGTGCTGCAACGGGCGCTGGCGGCGTTCCAGCGGGTCACGCTGAAACCCGGCGCCACGCGCCGCGTCACGGTCACGATCGATCCCCGCCGGATGAGCAGCGTCAACCGCGCCGGCGTCCGCCGCGTTCTGCCCGGCGCCTACCGGCTCTGGATCGGCGGCGGACAGCCTGGCGACGGCCCCGGCGTCTGGACCGGCTTCACCGTGACCGGCGCAGCACTGGAGCTACCGAAATGATCGACCGCCGGACCCTGATCGGCAGCGCGGCCGCGATCGGGATGGTCACGCCGCTCCGCTCTGCTGCGCCCGCGTTCACCAGCAGGCGCCCGGCGGTCGCGGATCGCCGTTTCACCAGCAAGGCGGTGGAACGCGAGATTACCCGGGTGACCGCGATGGTCGCCGATCCCGAACTCGCCTGGATGTTCGGCAATTGTTATCCGAACACGCTGGACACCACCGTGTTCATGGGCACCGTGGATGGCAAGCCCGACGCGTTCGTCATCACCGGCGACATCGACGCGATGTGGCTGCGCGACAGTTCGGCGCAGCTACAACCCTATCTGCCGCTCGCCGCCAGCGATCCCGCGCTGCGGACGATGTTCCGCGGCGTCATCGCGCGACAGGCCCGATCGCTGCTGATCGATCCCTACGCCAACGCCTTCATGCGTGATCCGGGTGCAGGCACGAACCTGTCCTGGGCGAAGCAGGATCAGACCGAGATGAAGCCCGGCGTCGCCGAGCGGAAATGGGAACTTGACTCGCTCTGCTACCCGATCCGGATCGCGCACGGCTACTGGCAGGCGACGCACGATCCCACCCCGTTCGATGCGCTGTGGGCAGATGCCGCGCGCGTCACGATCCGCACGATGCGCGAACAGCAGCGCAAGGGGGATCGCGGGCCGTACCGCTTCCTGCGCGCATCGAACATTCCCAGCGAGACGCTGATGCTCGACGGCTATGGCCCGCCTTCGCGCGCGGTCGGGCTGATCCATTCGGGGTTCCGGCCGTCCGACGACGCCTGCCTCATGCCCTTCCTGATCCCGTCCAACCTGTTTGCGGTCACCGCCCTCCGCCAGCTTGCGGTGCTGTCCCATGAAACGCGGCGGGACAGCGCGCTGGCGAACGACGCCATCGCACTGGCCGACGAAGTGGCGGCCGCGTTGCGCCGCCACGGCACGATCCGCGACACCGATGGCCAGGAAATCTGGGCCTATGAGGTCGACGGAATCGGCAACGCGCATTTCATGGACGATGCCAATGTGCCGTCGCTGTCGGCGCTCGCCTATCTCGGCTGTGTCCAGCCGGACGATCCGCTCTGGCGTCGCACCGCGGCCCGGGCCTGGAGCACGCGCAATCCCTATTTCTTTTCCGGCAAGGTCGCCGACGGTATCGGCAGCCCACACACCTGGCTGCGGCAGATCTGGCCGATGGCGATCGTGATGCACGCACTCAACGCCCGCGATGACGCGACCATTGCGCAGTGTCTTCGCTGGCTGAAGGCCAGTCATGGCGGCACCGGCTTCATGCACGAATCGTTCGATCAGGACGACGGCGCCCTCTTCACCCGGAAATGGTTCGCCTGGGCGAACGGCATGTTCGGCGAACTGATCCTGGATATCGCGGCACGCCGCCCTGCTTTGTTGAAAGCCAACGCATGACGTTCACCCGCCGCACCCTCCTGGCCGGATCCGGCGCGCTCGCGCTGACGGCGCGGACCGCCTTCGCCCTGCCCCGCGCGGCTGCCAGGCCCGATCTGTTCATCGGGACCGGCGGTCATGGTCACACCTATCCCGGCCCGACCCTGCCGTTCGGCATGGTCCAGCTCGGCCCCGATACCGATGTCGAACGCTGGGACGCCTGCTCCGGCTATCATCGTACCGACACCTCGATCATGGGGTTTTCGCACACGCATCTGTCCGGCACCGGTATCGGGGACATGCTGGATGTGCTGGTGGTGCCGACGACCGGTCCGGTCCAGCTGACTCCCGGCACGCTCGCCGATCCCGATGCGGGCTATCGGCAGCGGTTTTCGGACGAACATGCCGAGCCGGGCTATTATCGTGTCCGGCTGGAATCCGGCGTTCGGGCGGAACTCACCGTCACCGAACGCACGGGCTGGCATCGCTACAGCTTTCCGGCCGGCGCCGGGCATCTGCTGATCGACCTGTCGCACCTGGTCCTGGATCGTTGGGATCAGGGCACGTTGGTGGACGACGCCGCGTTGCACGTCGATGCCGACGGAACGCTCACCGGCAGCCGGCGGGTGTTCCGCTGGGCCAAGGGGCGCCGCATCCATTTCGCGATGCAGCTTTCCCGCCGCCCCGATCGCATCACCTTCTACGGCGATGGCGATATCGCCGCGCCGGCGGGTTCCGCGGGCGTGACGGGCAAGCGGTTGAAGGCGGTACTGCATTATACCAACGCCGGGCAGGCGCCGATCCTGATGCGCACCGGCATCTCCGCCGTCGACATCGCGGGCGCCCGCGCCAACCTTGCGGCGGAGGCCCGACACTGGAACTTCGACCGGATCCGCAGCGCGGCGGCGCGGCGGTGGGACGATGCGCTGGGCGCGATCACCGTATCCGGCGGCACGGCGGACCAGCGCACGATCATGGCGAGCGCACTCTACCATGCGCAGGTCGCGCCCACGCTCTTCTCGGATGTCGATGGCCGCTACGTCGCGCTCGATCGTCAGGTCCATACAGTCCCGGCGGGCGGCGCGGCCTATAGCAGCTATTCGCTGTGGGACACGTATCGCGCGCTCCACCCGCTGCTGACGCTGGTCGCACCCGACCGCGCCAAATCGCTGGTCGATGACATGATCCGCCAGACGGCGCTCAGCCCCTATGGTCCGCTGGTCTGGCCGCTGCAGGGGGTGGAAACCGGCACGATGATGGGCTGGCACGGTGTTTCCGTGCTGGCCGAGGCACAGGCCAAGGGCATTCCCGCCGATTATGCCGCGGCATGGCCCGCGATCCGCAAGCGCAGCTTCGATTTCACCGCGCCCGATCTCGACAACAGCAAGGCGCGCGACCTGTATGACCGGCTGGGCTTCGTTCCGGCGGACAGGACATGGGAATCGGTCAGCCGCACGCAGGAATATGCCTATGACGACTGGGCGTCGTCGCATCTGGCCCGCGCCGCCGGTGCCAGCGCCGACGCCGATCGCTTGAACAAACGCAGCCTGAACTATCGCAACGTCCTGGATCCAGGGACGGGGTTTGCCCGCCCCCGCCTGGAAAATGGCGCGTGGACCACGCCCTATGATCCGATCCAGCTGGGGCACGGCAAGGACTATCGTGATTATACGGAGGCCAATGGCTGGCAGGCAACCTTCCTGAACCAGCATGACGTCTACGGCCATATCGCGCATCTCGGCGGCCCTGCGGCGTTCGAGGCGAAACTGGATGCGCTGTTCGCCGCGCCATCGACCTTGCCGGCCGATGCCCCACCGGACATCAGCGGGCTGGTCGGCCAATATGCGCATGGCAATGAACCCGACCAGCATGTCGCCTACCTCTATGCCTATGTCGGCGCACCGTGGAAGACGCAGCGCATGGTGCGCCGCCTTCTGACGGAGATGTACAAGGCCGATCCCGACGGCATCATCGGCAATGATGATTGCGGGCAGATGAGCGCCTGGTTCGTGATGAGCGCGCTCGGCTTCTACCCGGTCGATCCGGTCAGCGCCGTCTATGTCTTCGGTGCGCCGCTGTTCGACCGCGCGGTGGTCCGGGTGGGCGACAACCGTCGCCTGATTATCGAGGCGCCCGGCAACGGACCGAACCGCTGCTATGTCCAGTCGGTGACGTGGAACGGCCGCCCCTGGACGAAAAGCTGGATCGATCACGCTACGCTGATCCGCGGTGGCACGTTGCGCTTTACGATAGGCAATGCCCCTAATCCCGCCTTCGGTCGCGCGTTGGCCGACCGCCCACCTTCCTTCGGACATGGAGCCGGCGCATGACGCTCGACCGCCGCAGCCTGATCGCGACCGGCATTGCCACCGGTCTGGCCGTGGGTGCCACGCCCGGCCGCACCACCGGCCGTCCCGCCGCGCCGAAACCCTGGGGCGCGACGCCCAGCGATCGTCAATGGCGCTGGCACCAGCGCGAACGCTACGCCTTCATCCACTTTTCGATGAACACCTTCACCGACAAGGAATGGGGCTATGGCGACGAGGATCCCAAACGCTTCGATCCCACGGATTTCAGCGCGGACCAGATCGTGGCGGCGGCCCGGGCTGGCGGGCTGACCGGGCTGATCCTCACGGCGAAGCATCATGACGGTTTCTGCCTTTGGCCGACGTTGCTGACCGAACATTGCGTCCGCAACAGTCCCTATAAGGGAGGCAAGGGCGATATCGTCGGCGAAGTCGCCGCCGCCTGCCGCCGCGCCGGCATGGCGTTCGGCATCTATCTGTCTCCCTGGGATCGCAATCACGCCGAATATGGCCGCCCCGCCTATGTCGACTATTTCCGCAAGCAGATCGTCGAACTCTGCACCCGCTATGGCGCATTGTTCGAATTCTGGTTCGATGGCGCGAACGGCGGCGACGGTTATTATGGTGGCGCGCGTGAGACGCGGACGATCGACGCACCGAAATATTATAATTGGCCGGAAACGATCGCGCTGGTCCACCGGCATCAGCCGCTCGCCTGCACCTTCGATCCGCTCGGCGCCGACATCCGCTGGGTCGGCAACGAGGACGGCGTCGCCGGCGACCCCTGCTGGCCGACCATGCCCGATCACCCCTATGTACAGGCGGAGGGCAATTCCGGGGTGCGCGGCGCGGCCTTGTGGTGGCCTGCCGAAACCAACACCTCGATCCGCCCCGGCTGGTTCTACCATGCCGACGAGGATTCCAAGGTCAAAAGCCCGCGCCGGCTGATCCAGCTGTTTGACGAATCGGTCGCGCGCGGCACCAACCTCAATCTGAACCTGCCACCGGATCGCCGCGGCCGGATTGCCGATCATGATGTCGCGGTGCTGAAATCCTTCGGCGATGCGATCCGCGCCAGCTTCGCCACCGATCTGGCGCAAGGCGCCGTAGCCAGCGCCAGCGCCAACCGGGGTGCCGGGTTCGAACCGGCGCGCGTGCTCGATCGCGATCGCGCCAGCTACTGGACGGTGCCGGACGGGGTCACGACGCCCAGCCTGACGCTCGATCTGCCACCCGGCCGCATGTTCGACCTGATCCGCATCCGTGAACATCTTCCGCTCGGCTGCCGGGTCACGCGGTTCGCGGTCGATGCGCAGGTCGAAGGCGCGTGGCGCACGCTCGCCACGCACGAATGCATCTCCGCACAACGCATCATCCGCCTGCCTGCGCCGATCGCCGCCCGTCGCGTGCGGCTGCGCATCCTGGATGCCACCGCCGGCCCTGCGATCAGCGAGGTCGCGCTGTTCCGATCCGTGGCCCCCGTGCCGGTCGCGCCGATCGTCTCGTCCGATCCGACCATCCTGTCGACCGCCGGCTGGCGCATCGTCGCGGCATCGGCCCCGGACGCGGAAAAGCTGCTCGACAATGACGCGGCCACGATCTGGATCCTGCCGGCACCGACGCCGGGCCACCCCGCCAGCGTGACGGTGGACATGGGTGCCGTCCACCCCATGGCGGGTTTCAGCCTGACGCCGTCGCGGCATGTCATGAACGGCGCCGCCCCGCCCCGCGGCTTCGTTGCGGAAACCAGCACCGACGGTCGCGTGTGGCAACCCGGTGCGTCGGGGGAATTGTCGAACATCGCCTATGCGCTTTCCACGCAGCGGCTGAACTTCGACAGTCCCCGTCCCGCCCGCTACCTCCGGCTCGGCTTCGCGCAGACGGCCGTCCCTGCGGACCGGCTCGCCATCGCCGGCATCGGCGGGTTTACGCAGCGTCGCTGACCCCTGATGTTCATATTTGACAAGAAAGTTCATATATGGGAGTCATGCTGAGGTAGGAACCGGCCAGCATGTGTCGGCGGAGGCTTATCGCATGGACCGGGCGCAACCGTCGAAATCGGCTCTCGGGCCATTCATCCTGATCGTCACGCTCTTCTTCCTGTGGGGGGCCGCGAACAACCTGAACGACGTCCTGATCCCGCATTTCAAGAAAGCGTTCGCGCTCACCGATCTGCAATCGGGTTTGGTGCAGTCCGCCTTCTACATGGGCTATTTCTTCCTGGCGCTACCGGCCGGGCTGGTCATGCGCCGCTTCGGGTACAAGACCGCTGTTATCGTCGGGCTGCTGCTGTTCGGCGCCGGCGCGCTGCTTTTCTACCCGGCGGCACAGGCGCAGCGTTACGGGCTGTTCCTGGCGGCGCTGTTCGTGATCGCGTCGGGCCTCGCCTTCCTGGAAACCTCCGCCAATCCGCTGATCACCGTCATGGGTGATCCCGCGACCGCCGAACGCCGCCTGAACTTCGCGCAGGCGTTCAACCCGCTGGGGTCGATCACCGCCGTGGCGCTCGGCGGTCATTTCATCCTGTCGGGGGTCGAACTGACGCCGGCGCAGGTCGCCGCCATGGCCCCGGCGGAGCTCGCCGCGGCCCGCGCGGTGGAGGCGCAATCGGTGCAGGGACCCTATCTCGCCATCGCGGCCGTCGTCCTGCTCTGGGCGCTGCTGGTCGCGTTCACCCGCTTTCCCGATGCGGCCGAACGTCCGGCCGGCGATGCCGTCCCGACAGCGGCGACGGGGGCGATCCGGACCCTGTTGGCGCGTCCGCGCTTCGCCTTTGGCGTCGCCGCGCAATTTTTCTACGTGGGCGCACAGGTAGGGGTGTGGAGCTACATGATCCGCTACACCCAGCATGAACTGCCGGGCACCAGCGAAAAAGCCGCCGCCGTCTATCTCACGGCGTCCCTGGTCGCGTTCATGATCGGCCGGTTCGCCGGTACGGCGCTGATGGGCCGCGTCCGCGCGGCGTCGCTGCTCGGTGTCTTCGCGATGATCAACGTGGCGTTGACGCTGATCGCGGTGCTGGTCGGCGGACGCATCGGCGTCCTGGCGCTCGTCTCGACCAGCTTTTTCATGTCGATCATGTTCCCGACGATCTTCGCCAACACGTTGAAGGGCTTGGGCGACCTCGCCAAGACCGCGTCCTCGTTCCTGGTGATGAGCATCATCGGCGGTGCGGTGCTGACCGCGCTGATGGGGTTCATCTCCGATCTTTCGGCGATCGACCTGGCGATCCTGGTCCCGTCGGCCTGCTTCGGCTTCGTGGCCTGGTTCGGCCTCTCGGACCGGCGTCAGGGCGGGCTCGACCCCGCCACATTCGCGATGGCGTCGCACTGATGCCCTTCCTTCCCCGCCTCCAACACAGGGTTTCCGCATGAGCGACGGGCTCATCCTTCTCCATCCGCTGGACAATGTTCTGGTCTGTGGCGCGTCCGTCGCCGCCGGCCAGATGCTGACGATCGACGGTGCGACCGTCATCGCGCCGCATGCGATCATGGTCGGGCACAAGGTCGCCCGCCATGCCCTGGCGGCCGGGGACAAGATCCTGAAATATGGCGCGCCGATCGGGTCGATGACCGCTCCTGCGCACAGCGGCGACCATGTCCATCTGCACAACATGAAAAGCGACTATATCGCCAGTCACACGCGACAGGCCCTGACGGAGGCGCAATCATGATCGGATATCTGCGTGCGGATGGCCGCAAGGGCATCCGCAACGTCGTCGCCGTCGCCTATCTGGTCGAATGCGCACACCATGTGTCGCGCGCGATCGTGACGAAGGCGGACGACATGGACGTCCACCTGATCGGCTTTCCCGGCTGCTACCCCAATGCCTATGCACAAAAGGTGATGGAGGCGATCGGCACCCACCCCAATATCGGTGCCGTGCTGCTGGTGTCGCTTGGCTGCGAAAGCTTCAATCGCGAGCGGCTTCGTCAGGTGATCGAGGCCGGCGGACGCCCGGTCGAAACGCTGGTGATCCAGGAAAATGGCGGCACCGCGGCCACCATTCAGAAGGGGCTGGAGGCCGTCCGCCGCCTGAAGTCCGTCGCTGCCGAAACCCCGACCGTGCCGATGGCGGTGTCGGATCTCGTGATCGCCACCATCTGCGGCGGTTCGGACGGCACCAGCGGGATCACCGCCAACCCTGCCGTCGGCCGCGCGTTCGACCGGCTGGGTGCGGAGGGCGCCGCCTGCATCTTCGAGGAAACCGGCGAACTGGTCGGCTGCGAAGCGATCATGGCGGACCGCGCGCTGACCCCCGAGCTTGGCGCCGAACTGGAAGCATCGGTCCACAAGGCGGAACGCTATTATACCGTGATGGGCTTCGGCAGCTTCGCGCCCGGCAATGCCGAGGGTGGACTGACGACGCAGGAAGAAAAGTCGATGGGCGCCTATTCCAAATCCGGATCGGCACCGATCGTCGGAATCCTGAAACCGGGCGATCAACCGGTTTCAGGCGGCCTGTACCTGCTCGACGTGGTGCCCGATGGCGAACCGCGGTTCGGTTTTCCCAACATCGCCGACAATGCCGAGATCGTCGAACTGATCGCATGCGGCGCGCACGTCACCTTGTTCACCACCGGACGCGGCTCGGTCGTCGGCTCGGCGATATCGCCGGTGATCAAGATCTGCGCCAACCCGCAAACCTATCGCAACCTCAGCGGCGACATGGACATCGACGCGGGCCGTATCCTGGAAGGCCGCGGCACGCTGGATGAGGTCGGGTCCGAGATCTACGACCGCGTCCTTCGCGTCGCGGCGGGTGAACGCACGGTTTCCGAAGCGCTGGGCCATCAGGAATTTGTGCTGACCTACAAGGCATTCGACCCGATCGGCCCCGCCTGTCTGCCGATGCGCGCCCGCGCCTGAGCCGCGGGTTGCCAGCCCTGGGGAAGGCTGGCAGCAGGATGGCACCGTCATCGGGGGAAGCCATGCGCAGCGCAGATCCACATTTCAGCGACCCGGCGGATGGCGATCACCGCTACCGCGCGCCGGCGCTGGAAAAGGGCCTCGACATTCTCGAACTGCTGGCGGGCGAGAAGCGGCCGATGACCTTGTCGGCCATCACCCAGAAACTGGGACGATCGACCAGTGAACTGTTCCGGATGAGCCAGGTGCTGGAACGGCGCGGCTTCATCCGCCAGGCGGCGACCGGCGACGGCATGGTGCTGACCGACAAGCTGTTCTCGCTCGGCATGGATCAGCCACCGGTGCGCAGCCTGATCGAGGTCGCGCTGCCGGTGATGCGTGAACTTGCCACCGAAACCGATCAGTCCTGCCACCTCGTGTCCCGCCTGGGCAACGACATCGTCGTGATGGCGCGGATGGAATCGGGGGCGCAGATCGGGTTCACGGTTCGCATCGGCCACCGCCGCCCGCTCCATGCCAGCGGATCTGGCGCGGTCCTGCTCGCGTTCCAACCCGACGCAATTCGCGCGCATTGGCTGGCCGAATTGTCGGCGGTGGCATCGGAAGCGGATATCGCCGCCTATCTCGCGGTTGCGGACGGGGTCCGGCGTGCCGGCTATTTCTGTCGACCGAGCAGCTTCGTCGATGGCATCACCGATATCGCCGCGCCCGTGCTGCGCGGTCAGGTCGCGACCGCGTCGCTGGTGGTGCCCTATGTCCGGACCTCGGCCGGCACGATGCCGATCGACGGCGCCCGCGATCGCCTGCTTGCCGCCGCCGCGCGGATTTCGGAGGCGCTGGTGATCAGCGACCAGCGCCTCTGACGGATCAGGCCTGCTCGACCACCTGATGCTGCTCGCCCAGCCCCTGGATACCCAGCGACACCCTGTCCCCGGCGTTCAGCCACACTGGCGGCTTCTGCCCCAGCCCGACGCCCGGTGGCGTACCGGTGGTGACGATGTCGCCCGGCTGCAGACTCATATACCGGCTGAGATAGGACAGGATGAAGGCGGGTTTGAAGATCATCGTCTTCGTCGATCCATCCTGATAGCGATGGCCGTTCACCTCCAGCCACATCGACAAATTGCCGACATCCCCGATCTCGTCGGGCGTCACCAGCCACGGCCCGACCGGCCCGAAACTGTCGCAGCCCTTGCCCTTGTCCCATTGTGCCGACTGCATCTGGAAACGCCGTTCCGACACGTCGTTGCACACGCAATAGCCCGCGATCGCCGCCGCGGCCTCTTCTTCGGTCACATACAGGCAGTGGCGGCCGACGACGAACGCAAGCTCGACTTCCCAATCCAGCTGGTCCGATCCGCGCGGCTTCAGGATCGGATCGTTCGGACCCGACAGCGCGCTGGTCGCCTTCATGAACACCACCGGCTCTTCCGGGACCGGCAGGTTCGATTCCGCGGCGTGATCCGCAAAGTTCAGGCCGATGCAGATGAACTTGCCCGGACGCGCCACGCACGGCCCGAGCCGCGCGTCGTCCGGCACCACCGGCAGGGTAGCAGGATCGATCGCCCGTAACCGCGCCAGCCCGTCCGGCGTGATCGTCGTGCCGTCGATATCCGCGACGATCCCGCTCAGGTCGCGGATCGCGCCGGCGGCATCCAGCATTCCCGGCCGCTCGCTTCCCTTGGGGCCATAACGCAGCAATTTCATCGGTGAACTCCCGTCAGAAAATCAGATCGTCCAGCCGCCGTCGATGGCATGCGCCTGACCGGTGGTGAAGGCGGATTCATCCGACGCAAGGTAGAGCGCCAGCGCGGCGATCTCCTCCGGCCGGCCGATCCGGCCCATGGCCTGGCGCGCATTGAACGCGGTCCAGGCGGCGTCATAGTCGCCGGTTTCGCGCAGACGTTCGTGCAGCGACGGCGTATCGACGGTGCCGGGGCAGATTGCGTTGCACCGGATGCCCTGCAGCACATAATCGGCCGCCACCGACTTGGTGATCCCGATCACCGCCGCCTTGGTCGCGCAATATGCGAACCGGTTGGGTACGCCTTTGATCGCGCTGGCCACCGACGACATGTTGATGATCGAGCCGCCGCCGGATGCCAGCATCGCCGGCAACGCGGCGCGGATCGTGCGGTACATCGCGTGCACGTTCACGTCGAACGACAGGCTCCAGTCGTTCGGATCGCATTCCAGGATGGTGCCGCTGGCGACGATCCCGGCGCAGTTGAACAGAATGTCGAGCGGCCCGGCCCCGCCGATCGCCGCCGCCACCGCGGCGTCGTTCCGCACGTCCAGTTTCAGGGTCCGGCATCCCTCCAGCGTGTCCAGCGCAACCTGGTTGATGTCGGTCGCCCACACGGTCGCGCCCTCGCGCACGAACAGTTCGGCGGTCGACCGGCCAATGCCCTGTCCGGCCGCAGTGATGAACGCGGTCTTTCCGGCCAGCCGGCCTGTCCTGTCGGTCATTGGGTCCGGTCCATCGCGTTGCTGGGGAGGGGGGCGTCTTGGCGGATCAGCCCTTCGTCGCGAACGGCGGTCCAGAACGCATCGGGAATGGGCGTGCGATACAGGTCGAGCGTCTGCCGCACGCGGGCCGCGCTGCCCATGCCCGGAATGACGCTCACCACCGCCGGGTGCGCCAGCGGAAACTGCAGGGCCGCCGCCGGCAAGGCCACGCCATAGGCGTCGCAGATCCGCTCCAGTCGCGCGACGCGCGCCACCACGGCAGGCGGGGCGACTCCATAATCATAATGCACCGGCCCGTCGCCGCGCGTGCCCGTCGCCAGGATCCCGGAATTATAGGCGCCGCCGATCACCACCGATGTCTGTCGCTCCACGCATCGCGGCAGCAGACTGACCAGCGACTCCTGTTCCAGCAAGGTATAACGCCCGGCGAGCAGGATCACGTCCAGGTCGGCATGCTCCATCACCTCCAGGCAGATCTGCCATTCGTTGACGCCGACCCCGAACGCCGCGATCCCCCCGCCCAGGCGCAGTTCCTCCAGCGCACGGAGCCCGCCGCCCTTCGTCAATTGATCGAAGGTGCGGAGATGGTCGGCACCATGCGTCAACGGACCGATGTCATGCACATACAGGATGTCGATCCGCGCGAGGCCCAGCCGTTGCAGGCTGTCCTCCCAGGATCGCAGTATGCCGTCATGCGTATAATCATAACGCTGATCGAACGGCACCGGCGATCGAAAGCCGTTTCGCTCGGCATCGCCGTGCAACCGGTCGTCGGGGTGCAGCAGCCGCCCGACCTTGCTCGACAGGATGACCCCGTCGCGCGCGCGCAGGGCATCGCCCACCCGCCGTTCGGACAGACCATGACCGTAATGCGGCGCGGTATCGACATAGGCGAACGACGCATCCAGTGCCGCATCCAGCGCCGCCCGCGCGTCCCCATCCGAAACGGGCTGATACAGATTGCCCAATGTCGCCGCGCCAAACCCCAGCACGCTGGGTGCCAGCCCCGATCGCGGCATCACCCGCCGCGCCAAGGGGGCCAAGTCGCCATTCCCGGTGACCGGACGGAGCGGTTCGGACATCGCCATCACGGGACCATTCTCCAGCGCATGCAGGCCAAGGCGCCTGTTTGCAAATTATCAAATATGAAATATCGGTTCAGATAGAAAAGATCAAGCGCGGCCGGGGTGCCGGGGTTGATCGGACGCTGCAACGGGAACGACCAGCATGATCATCTCATCGGCCGCCGATTATCGCGGTGCGGCGCGGCGGCGCCTGCCGCGCTTCCTGTTCGATTATGTCGATGGCGGTGCCGGCAGCGAGGCGACGCTTGCCCGCAACATGAGCGACCTGGCGACCTTGCCGATCCGCCAACGCGTGCTGAAGAATGTCGCGGAGGTTGCGCTCGGCACCACGCTGTTTGGTCGGGAACAGGCGCTGCCGGTGGTGCTTGCCCCCGTCGGCCTGACCGGGATGTACGCCCGCCGGGGCGAGGTACAGGCCGCGCGCGCGGCGCAATCGCGCGGCGTGCCCTTTTGCCTGTCCACGGTATCGGTATGCGCGCTGGAGGAGGTCGCGCCCGCGATCCCCGATCCGATCTGGTTCCAGCTTTATGTCATCCGCGACCGCGGCTTCATGCGGGATCTGCTGGCGCGGGCGAAGGCGCAGGGGGTGACCACGCTGGTTTTCACCGTGGACATGCCGGTGCCGGGCTCGCGCTACCGCGACGCGCATAGCGGGATGAGCGGGCCGAACGCCGCGTTGCGCCGACTGCTGCAGGCAATGGCCCATCCCCGCTGGGCTTGGGATGTCGGGGTTCGCGGACGGCCGCACATCCTGGGCAACATCGCGCCGGTCTTGGGCAAGACCAGCGGGCTTGAGGATTTCATGGGCTGGCTCGGCGCGAATTTCGATCCGGCGATCGAATGGAAGGATCTCGACTGGATCCGCGACAATTGGGATGGCGCGCTGGTCATCAAGGGGATTCTCGATCCCGAAGACGCCCGCGCCGCCGTCACGCTGGGTGCGGACGGGATCGTCGTGTCCAACCATGGCGGCCGCCAGCTGGACGGCGCGCTTTCCTCGATCCGCGCATTGCCCGCCGTGGCGGAAGCGGTCGACGGACGCTTGACGGTCCTGGCCGACTCCGGTGTCCGGTCCGGGCTGGATGTGGTGCGCATGCTGGCATCCGGCGCGGATGGCGTGCTGCTCGGCCGCGCCTGGGTCTATGCGCTGGCGGCGGGCGGCGAACGCGGCGTGGCGACGCTGCTCGACCTGATCGCAAAGGAAATGCGCGTCACCATGGCGCTGGCCGGGGTCACGCGCATCGCCGATCTGGATCGCGCGATCCTCGATCGGCGTTAGGATCGCATCAGCACCCGGCGCCGCACCGGCCCGCGGGCGCGCGCACAGTCGGCAATCGCCTGGTCGATCGGCCCCAGGCTCGCGCCCCGCCGGCTCGCCAGCGCGGAATAGCGCGGCTGTGGCCCGTCTCCCGTCGCCGGCCGGATCCGTTCGGGATCATGATCCATAGCCACCGCCAACCGCCGCAGAAAATCGATCCAGGATAGCGGCTCGTCCGGCGCGAGGTGCCAGACGCCGGTCGCGTCGTCGATCAGCAGGTCGAGCGCACGATTGACCAGATGCGGGGCATAGGTCGGTGAAACCGTCCGATCGCCGACCACCGGATACTCGCCCGCTCCGGACAGACTATGATCCAGCATGGCCGCGACATCATCCTCTCCGACGCCGAAGATCGGCCCGCTCCGGATGATCAGGTGCGCGCCCGCCAGACCGGCCAACCCGGCTTCCATCGCGGCCTTGCTGCGGCCATGCGCCGTCCGCGGCCCGATCACGTCGTCCTCGACATAGGGCCGTTCGGCCATACCGTCGAACAGCTGGTCGGTCGAAAAATGCAGCGTCGCGATGCCGCGTTCGGCACAGGCCCGCGCCAGCCCGACCGCGCCGTCGACGTGGAAGCGCGCGCAGGCCTGCGGGTCCGCCTCCGCGTCCCGCGCAGTCCAGCCGGTTGCGTTGACGACCGCCCATGGCGCGTGGGCCGCGATCGCCCTCGCGACCGCTGCGGCGTCCGTCACGTCAAGCTCGGGGCGGGCCAGCGCGACATGCCGGATGTCCCGCTGGACGCAGGCACGCACGAACGTCCGCCCCAGTCGCCCGCCCGCGCCGCAGATCAGCAGCGGCGGCGGTGACGCAGCATTCGCCCACCGCGCATGATCGCGCATCGGGGCGGGGCGCGGCACCGCGCGATGCTCCAGCCGGATCGACCGTCGCCACCAGCCCCGACCCTCCAGCACCGGGTGCCGGGGCGCCCCGCTCGCCAGCCCGCGCAACAGCGGCACGACCGCGGTTTCCCGCGGCGCCCCGCTGCTGACGTCATAGGCGCCGACCTCATAAATGCCCGGTCGCGTGAGCAAGGTGTTCCAGCCTGCGCTGCCGAGCAGCGACCAGGCCGTCACCGCCTCCACCACAACCCCGTCTTCACGCACGGCGCAGGCCATGTCCCAGGCATCGGCAAGCCAGCGCATCTGCTCTTCGCGGGTGCAGCCATTATGCACTTCCGTGATCGCGATCGGGATGCCGTACCGCGCCCAGGTTTCGCGCACCATGCCGGCCATGCCCGCTGGCGGCGGCTGCAGCACCCGGATCGCCTCGACATCGGCGAAGCGCGCGCCGGCATGGCCGCCCTGCGCCGCCATCGGATAGCGCCGCATGCGATGATCCAGGAACCGGTCACTGGTCAGATAGTGATTGATGCCGATCACATCCGGTGGGCAGGGCTCGCCTGCGATCGCCTTCAACCGGTCACCATGGCCAAGCCCGGACAATCGCTCCCAGAAAGGATGCCCGGGCACGACCCGCCCGCACAGCAGATCCCAGCTTGCCCAGCGCCGGACATTGTCGTGCGCCGCCCGGTCGCGCATCGCGGCGGTCGCGAACGTCCGGCCGAGATCCTCGGTCTGTACCAGCCGAGCCGACCGGTTCACCCGCCGGATCGCCTGCATCGACAGCCGCACCGCATCGATCTGGTTCAACAGCGCCAACCAGAAGGATGCGTCGCTGCGGTGATGGGGATACCACAGCCCATACAGCGCCGAAAAGCGCGCCGTCGTCACCGGCTCGTTGACCGGCGTCCAATCCGTGATCCAGTTGTAACGCCGCGCCACGGCCGTCGCAAAGGCGGCCAGGCCCGATGCAAAATCCGGTGCGAGCAGATTGGTGTGACGCGGGCCGCTACCATGATGCACCAGCCCGGCGATCACCCGGATGCCGCGGTCGCGCAGCGCGTTCAACCGCCCATCATGCCAGCTCCAGTCAAAATCCTCCGGCCGGTCGCCAGGATTGGGTGCCAGTTTCTCCCACAGGATTGGGTAGCGGATCGCCTTGATCCCCAGTTGCGCGAACCGATCGATGTCGTCGGCGCGAACATCATGCCCCGACCTTGCAAACTGGTCCCCATAGTCGTCGCCGACGCGGTTGACCGTACATTCCGGCCCACCCCAAAGTTCTAGATCCCGCATGATCCGTCGCCATCCTGTCGCCGTGCCCACCGAACGGCGGTGGCTGCCGTTAGTTGCGTTCCGGCATCATCAAACGACTTGATACAGGTTTATTTGCAAGGGTTTGGCTCTCCCATGCCGGAACCGGGAGGGCGGATTTCGGTTGAACCTGTTCATCGGTCAGCAAGGTGCCATACATGCCCACTCAACCGCCCTCGCCCACCTCCGGCCTCGATCCGGTCCAGCAGCTCGACGCCGGCGGTTTCACGCTGATCTGTTTCAGTCACCTGCGATGGGCGTTCGTGACACAGCGGCCACAACATCTCATGACCCGCTTTGCCCGGGGAAACCGCGTCCTGTTCTGGGAAGAGCCGCAGCATGAGGACGGCGCGACCGAACCCTCGCTGCGGCGCGACCAGCATGCCGATACCGGCGTGACCGTCCTCACGCCGATCCTGCCGCCGGCCACGCCGGCCAGCGACGCGGTGCTGCAATCCCTGCTCGACGGCTTCCTGGCGGGTGAGGCCGCCGACCGTGTGGTCCGCTGGTACTATACCCCGATGATGCTGCCCTTTTCGGATCATGTTCCGGCCGATTGCGTCGTCTATGACTGCATGGACGAACTGTCCGGCTTCCGCGGGGCGCCGCCGGAATTGCTCCAGCTGGAACAGCGCCTGTTCGAACAGGCCGATCTCGTCTTCACCGGCGGGCACAGCCTGTACGAGGCGAAGCAGGACCGCCACCGGAACATCCACCCGTTCCCGTCCAGCGTGGATGTCGCCCATTTCGCCGCCGCGCGCCGCGATGGTGCGACGCCGGCGGATCAGGCCGCGTTGCCAAGGCCGCGGTTCGGCTTTTACGGCGTGGTCGACGAACGCATGGATCTGGACCTTCTCGCCACGCTGGCGGACGCGCGTCCCGACTGGTCGATCGTCATCGTCGGGCCGGTCGTGAAGATCAGCGCGGACGATCTGCCACGCCGCGCCAATCTCCATTATCTCGGCGGCAAATCCTATGCCGAACTGCCCGACTATCTGCGCGGGTGGGATGTCGCGCTGATGCCGTTCGCGATCAACGAGGCGACCCGGTTCATCAGCCCGACCAAGACGCCGGAATATCTCGCCGCCGGCTGTCCGGTGGTGTCGACCCCGATCGTCGACGTGATCCGCCATTACGGCGATCTCGCGGCGGTGCGGATCGCATCGGGCGCGGATGCCTTCGTTGCGGCCTGCGATGCCGCCTTGCACCTGGCATCGGGCGACACGGCGTGGCGCGACGCCGGCGACACCAAGCTGGCCGAACTCTCCTGGGACACCACCTTCACGCGGATGGCCGACCATATCGACACGGTGCTGCAGGGACAGAGCGAGGTTCAGCCGATCGTATCCCCCGACACCTGGCCCGCACCGCGCACCGAATATGACGTGATGGTCGTCGGCGCGGGCTTCGCGGGCGCGGTGATGGCCGAACGGCTCGCCAATGAACTGGGAAAAAAGGTGCTGGTGGTCGATCGCCGCCCGCATGTGGCCGGCAATGCGTATGATCGGTACGACGACGCCGGCGTGCTGATGCATCAATATGGGCCGCACATCTTCCACACCAATTCCGCAGACGTATTCGATTATCTGTCGCGCTTTACCGACTGGCGGCCCTATGAACATCGCGTGCTGGCCGACGTCGGTGGCAAGCTGGTGCCGATGCCGATCAACCGGACGACGCTCAACGCGTTGTACGACCTCGACCTCGACAGCGATGAAGCGGTCGACGCCTTTCTCGCCAGCCGCGCCGAACCGATCGAGACGATCCAGACGTCGGCGGATGTCGTCCTGTCAAAGGTCGGGCGCGAACTCTACGAAACATTTTTCCAGGGCTACACCCGCAAGCAATGGGGCATGGACCCGTCGGAACTCGACAAATCCGTGACGTCGCGGGTGCCGACCCGCACCAACACCGACGATCGCTATTTCACGGACACGTTCCAGGCGATGCCGCTGGAAGGCTATACACGGATGTTCGAACGGATGCTGGATCATCCCAACATCGATGTCCTGCTGGGTGTCGACTACCGCGATGCGCGCGATGCCTATCCGCACGATCACCTGGTCTTCACCGGCCCGGTCGACGAATATTTCGACCATGTCTATGGCAAGCTACCCTACCGCTCGCTCCATTTCCGCCACGAAACGCATGATCGCGCGCAGTTTCAACCGGCGGCGGTCGTCAATTACCCGGCCGAGGACGTGCCCTACACGCGGATCACCGAGTATAAATATCTGACGGGGCAGGTGTCGCCGCGCACCAGCATCACCTATGAGATCCCGAGCGCGGAGGGCGATCCCTACTACCCAATTCCCCGCCCCGAAAATCAGGCGCTGTTCAAACGCTACGAAGCGCTTGCGATCGCACAGCCCGATGTCACGTTCGTGGGCCGGCTCGCCACCTATCGCTATTATAATATGGACCAGGTGGTGGGACAGGCGCTGTCGGCCTTCCGACGGCTGGCCCCCAAGCTCACGCAGTCGGAGGCCGAACAGCCCCGCCCGCCCGAAACCCGGAGCGGATCGGTCCCGCGGGCGCGCGGCACCATCACGGCGCTTCAAGGCACCTCCGCCGCCTGAACCTGAACGGCGCCCCCGGTTCCGGACGCGGTCTCCCGGTGGAGGATCGCGTCCGTCGTCCGAACAGACCGCCTGGGCGTGCGCGCTACCTGCAAGGCCGATAAAGACAGTGATCTAAGTTAAGTGCATGGAATAGCGGGAGATTACGGAAGGATCATGCGTTGGGCCGGTGATCGTCGGAAAGGCGATGCAACACCAACGTCGGAGCGCATCATGTACTATCACGACAAGCGGCTGCAATATCCCGTCCAGGTTACGGAGCCCGATCCGGCCTTTGCCCGGATGTTGCAACAAGCCATTGGCGGTGTAGAGGGCGAGATCCGTGTCTGCATGCAATATTTCTTCCAGGCCTGGGGTAACCGCTCCCCCAACCCGAAATATCGCGACCTGCTGTTGCACACCGCGACCGAGGAAATCGGGCATATCGAAATGCTCGCGACCGCGGTCGCGCTGAACCTGGAACGCGCGCCGACCCACCTGCAGGAAGAAGGCGTGAAGGACAGCATCGTGGGGGCTGTCATGGGTGGCGAAAACCCGCGCCACAGCATCGAAGGCATCATCCACAAGAATCTGCTGTCCAGCGGCATGTCGGCGATGCCGATCGATTCCGATGGCGTCCCCTTTGACATGAGCCACATCTACGCCAGCGGCAACATCGCCGCCGACATGTACGCGAATGTCGCCGCGGAAAGCACGGGTCGCGTGCTGGCCGTGCGTCTTTACAACGCCTCGCACGACGAAGGTATGAAGAAGATGCTCCACTATCTGATCGCGCGCGACACGATGCACCAGCAACAATGGCTCGCCGTCGTGGAGGAACTGGGCGCCGAAGCCGGCAACCTGCCGATCCCGAACAGCTTCCCGCAGGATCTGGAGGATCAGGCGAACAACCATAATTTCTACGCAACTTCGGTGGACGGCACCTTCCCCGAAGGACGCTGGACATCGGGTCCGACGCTGGACGGAACCGGCGAGTTCACCGTATTCCGCAACGAACCGCTGGGCGATGTCCCGGTCATGGGTCCCGCCCGCCCCGATAGCGGCGCGCAGGCGCAGCAGATCGCCTGACGATCCGGGGCGGGCCACCCGCCCGCCCCGTCCCTTCTGCTTCCCGAAAGGAGCCACATCATGGCGTCCCATCCCCACGATGCCCTGCAGTCGGTGTTCATCACCGGCCTGAAAAATGTTCATGGTGTCGAGCATCAGGCCCTCGCCCTGATCGATCGTCAGCTCGGTCACCTCGCAAATTATCCGGAAGTGTCGGACCGGCTGCGCTCACACCGTATCGAAACCGAGCAGCAGATTGTCCGGGTCGAAGAAATCCTCGACGGCTTTGGGGAAAGCCGCTCGGTGCTCAAGGACATCGCGCTCACGCTGTCCGGCGATCTTGCTGCGCTGGCGCATGTGTTCGCGCCTGACGAGATCCTGAAGAACAGCTTCGCCAACTTCGCGTTCGAAAATTTTGAAGCCGCCAGTTACAAGTCGCTGGTCACGCTCGCCGAAGCCGGCGGGTTCAGCACGGCGCTGCCGCTGCTCCAGACGTCGTTGACCGAAGAACAGGCGATGGCCGCCTGGGTCGACCAGCATAATGCGGCGCTCACCCTGAAATATGTCGAACGCCGCGCGGCCGGTCAGACCGCCAGCCACTGATCCACGCACCTGGGCGCGTCAACCGACGCGCCCGGCCTGACGCCCCCGTGGAAAGGATACTGTCTTGGAACGGATGTGGATGGTCGCGGTGGTTGGTGGACCGATCCTGCTGGCTGC
>NZ_DASVTO010000064.1:0-4850 GCF_036387535.1 Sphingomonas sp. | reverse complement strand
CCATCGGCCCGGTGCTCGGTCAGTACGGCGTGCAAGGCGGCCACCGCCGCCGCGCGGGCCGGTGGATCGAGCCGCGCGATTGTGGCGGCGGCCGGGCCGATCCGGCTGAAGAACGCCACCGCATCCGCCACCGGATCGGGTCCGGCACCCGCGACATAGTCCCACGTCACCGCCTCGAACCCGATCCCGTGCCACCCCGCCGCCGCCAGCAGCGCCGCCACGCGCGTGCGATCGGCAAAGGCGAACGGCCCCGGTCCGGTCCCGGCGCCCGGCGGCGGGGCGCCCACCGCATCCGCGGTGACGGTCGCCCAGGGGTTTTCGGTGCGGTCGCGGAAGCAGGAAAAGATCAGCCGCGCTCCCGCCATGGCCGCGGTCCGCAACTGTGTGAACGCCGCCACGGGGTCGTCGAAGAACATCACGCCGTGCCGGGATATCAGCAGGTCGGGGCGACAGGCGGGATCCTCCCACCGCGTCGCATCCGCCACGCGGAACCCGCACCGCGGATGCCCCCGCGCATCGGCCGCCGCGATCAGTTCGGCGGACAGATCGATCCCCAGCACCGCCGCCGCGGCGCAGAGGTCCGCCACCGCGACCGCCGTCGCCCCCGCGCCGCATCCGATATCCAGCACATGGTGCGGCTGCACCGCCGCCGCCCGTGCCGCCAGCATCGGGTTGACGCCGGCCAGCGTCCGGTCGGTCCGCTGCCATTCGCGCGCCCAGTTCGCGCCCACGCGCCCTTGCCAATCCGCCGCACCCGTCATGCCCGTCTCCCGATCCGCACGCGCCCGCATGACAGATGGTAGGCAAGCCGGCCAGGATCACGCTATCCTGCCCGGCCAACCTTCACCGGACCGCCCCTTGATGCCACTGCCAGTGCCAACCCCCACCACCCCAGCCGTCACCGCCCGCAGTTTCGAAACTGCCGTGGCCCTCGCCCGCGCCGCAGCGGCGGACAGCGGGGGATCGGTGCTGATGGTGTTCGACGACCTGGCGGTTCAGGTCGATCCCGACGACAGCCCCGCCACCATCGCCCGCAATCATGATGATCTCCGCGCGACCGTCGTCGGCCGGCTGCTCCACCGCCCGCTGCTGTCGGAACGCGCGCCGCTGCTGGGCGACGTCATCGAAACGATCGAGAATGACCATGCCACCCGGATTCCGCGCGGCACCGCCGGGATCATCACCGATATCGTCGGTGGCCTCGCCGGGGTGCCGATCACCAATCTGGTCGTCCGCTTCGCCCGCCGCACGGTCGATTATGCGCATGCCGATCTCCACACGCTCCGCCACCTGCGCTGATCGCGCGTTCGCGGTGGCGGAACAGCGGCCACTGCCTTATGCCGGATCGCGGCCCGCCCCCGGGCGCTGACGGGATGACAATGCGCGCGACGATCCGGGACGTATCCAAGGCTGCCGGCGTATCGATCAAGACGGTTTCGCGCGTCCTCAACAACGAACGCTATGTCGCCCCCGACACCCGCCGCCGGATCGAGGCGGCGATGGCGGACCTCGCCTTCCACCCCAGCCTGGCCGCGCGCGCGCTGAGCGGCCACCGCTCGTTCCAGGTCGCGCTCATCTGCGACAATCCCAGCCCCTATTATGTCTACGACCTCCAGATCGGGGTGCGGCAACGCTGCGCCGAATCGGGCGTGCGGATGCTGGTCCAGCCCTATGACCGCGATGCCGACGGCCTGCTCGACGGGATCGCCAGCCTGATCGCGCAAACCCACCCCGATGGCGTGATCCTGACGCCCCCCGTCTGCGATCATCCCGGCGTGCTCGCACTGCTGCACGATCAGGCGCTGCGGTTCGTGCGGATCTCGCCCGGCACGCAGGTCGATCTGTCGACATCGGTGGCGATCGACAATGACGGCGCCGCCTTCGATGTCGTCCGGCACCTTGCCGGCCTGGGCCATCGCCGCATCGGTTTCATCGCCGGCCACCCGGCCTATGCCACCAGCGGCCAGCGGATGAGCGGCTATCTGCGCGGATTGCAGGCTGCGGGCCTCGCGATCGACCTGTCGCTCACCCGCCAGGGCCGCTATGATTTCGCGTCGGGCGCCGAGGCGACGGCCGCGCTGCTGGCGATGCCCGACCCCCCGACCGCGATCTTCGCCAGCAGCGACGACATGGCGGCGGGCGCGCTGGCGCAGGCGCACCGATCCGGGATCGCGGTGCCCGATCGGCTGTCGATCGTCGGTTTTGACAATACCGCGCTGGCCGAAGTCGTCTGGCCGCCGCTCACCACCATCGATCAGCCGACACGTGACCTCGGCTATGTCGCGGCCGATCTGCTGTTGAGCGACGACGCGACGCTCCGCCACCGCGTCCTGCCGCACCGCCTGATCCTGCGCGAATCCGCCGCCGCACCGGCACGCTGACGTCCGTGCCGCGCCGCGACCCGCGGATCAGATCACCAGCCAGGCCGCCGCCAGCGACAGCAACAGCGCCGCGACCGTGGCGATCATGATCACCAGCAACGGCCGCGGCCCGCTGCCCAGCAACGCGCTCATCGGCGCGCGCATGCCGGTGGCGGTCACGGCGCAGGCCAGCAGCGCGGTCGCCAGCGTCTGCGCCCCGTGGCTGACGATCGCGGGGATGAACCCGGTGGAATTGACGCCCGCCAGGACGAAGAAGCCGATCACGAACCAGGGCAGGGCCGGCACGCGCCCCTTGCGGGTGCCGTCCGCGGGAAAGAACGCCGAAACCGCCGCCATCACCGGCGCCAGCAACGCGACCCGTGTCAACTTGACGATCGTCGCCACCTCGCCGGCCGGCGCCGAAAAACTGTAGCCGGCACCCAGCGCCTGCGCGACGTCATGGATCGATGCGCCCAGCAGGAACCCGGCCTGCGCATCCCGAAATCCGAATTGATGCGCCAGCAACGGGTACAGGAACATCGCCAGCGAACTCATCGCCGAAATCCCGACCAGCACCAGCGCCAATTGCGCCTGGTTGACGCGCCGCTCGCCCAGCGTCGTCGCCAGCGCCATCGCTGCGGACGCCCCGCAGATCGCAACCGCGCCGCCCGCCAGCGTCCCGAACGCGGCGCCGAACCCCAGCATCCGCGCCGCCACGACTCCGGCGATCAGGGTGACGCCCAGAATCATCACCACCGATGCGAACGCCACCGGACCCAGGTCGACCATCTGCCCGAACGTGATCCGCGCGCCGACCAGCACGATGCCCCAGCGCAGCAAAGTCCGCGACGTGAAGCCCAGCCCCGGTGCCAGGCGCGCATCCGCACCCAGAAAGTTGAGCGCCAGTCCGATCAGCAGCGCCATCAAGGTCAGCGGCGCACCATAATGGTCGGACATATATCCCGCCGCCATGGTCGCGGCGATCGCCACCAGCACGCCGGGCACGGAATCGCGCCAACCGATCGGGGCGTCCGGCTCCAGATCGTTGAACATGTCCGCTGCCGCCGGCAACGGGCGTGGCGGCATCGTGGTCATCCTGTTTCCCTCATCGCGTACGATCCGGCATTGCGCCGTCCTATGACACCGTTATCCTGTCGCAAAGCGAATAAGGGAGCGGACGGATGACGGGCGTACAGGCAGGGCAGGATCAACGATGGCTCATCACCGTCCTGATCTTCGTCGCGATCATGCTGAACTATGTCGATCGCCAGATGATCGCGCTGCTGAAACCCACGCTGCAGGCGGAGTTTTCCTGGTCGGATCGCGATTATAGCCACATGGCGTCCGCCTTTCAGTTCGCGGCCGCGGTCGCGTTCCTCGGCACCGGCTGGTTCATCGACCGCGTCGGCCTGCGCCGCGGCTTCGCGATCGGGGTCGGCGCGTGGAGCATCGCGGGCATGGCGCATGCCGTCGTCGCCAGTGTCGGCGGCTTCGTCGCGGTCCGGGCCGCGCTGGGCGTCGCGGAATCGATCGGCACGCCGGCGATGGTGAAAAGCGCGGCCACCTATTACACGCCGCAGGAACGGTCGAAGATCCTGGGGATCGGCAACATGGCGCCCAATATCGGCGCGGTCGCCACCCCGCTGCTCATCCCGCCGCTGGCGCTCTGGCTCGGCTGGAAGGCCGCGTTCCTCATCGCCGGCGGGCTCGGGCTGCTCTGGGTGGTGGTGTGGCTCGCCGTACGGGTCCCGCCGCAACCCGCCGCCCCCGCGATCGTGGCCAGCGCCCCGCGTGGCTGGACCCATTTGCTGCGCGATCGGCGGCAATGGGCGATCATCACGGCGAAGGCGTTGACCGATCAGGTCTGGTGGTTCCTGCTGTTCTTCATGCCGGATCTGTTCTCGCGCATGTTCGGGCTCAGCCAGGGCACGCTCGGCCTGCCGGTGGCACTCGTCTATGCGATGGCCGCGTTCGGGGCGCTGTCCGGCGGCTGGCTGCCGTCGCGGCTGATCGCGCGCGGCGCCAGCGCGAACGCCGCGCGCAAGGGCAGCATGCTGTTCTACGCCTGCCTGATCGTGCCCGTGCCGCTGGTGCTGCTGGTCGCCAGCCCCTGGACCGCCGCGCTGCTGCTCGGTCTGGCGCTGTTCGCGCATCAGGGTTTCTCGACCAACATCTTCGGCTTCACCACCGATATGTTCCCGGCGCGGATCGTGGGGTCGGCGATCGGCATTGCGGCCTTTGCCGGCAACCTTGCCGGAATGGGCATGATCGAATTTGCCGGCTGGTCGCTCGATCGCGGCCATGGCTATGCGCCGATGCTGTTTATCTGCGCCGGCGCCTATCTCGCCGCGCTGCTCGCGATCCAGCTGCTCGTCCCCCGGATCGTGATCCCGGAACAGGAAGACGGCGTGCCCGCCCCGATCCCCATGGGGCACTGAGGCAGGGGCTGACGGCCCGATCTCCTCCCCCGGACCCGGTCGGGGGGGGGGG
>NZ_DASVTO010000063.1:0-22900 GCF_036387535.1 Sphingomonas sp. | reverse complement strand
ATGCATGCTGGGCGTGCTGTCGGCGACGGTGTGGAAGTGGAGGCCCTGGACGATCGCAGTGGTGACGGGCGTGTTCCTGCTGATCGACGGCGCCTATCTGGCGTCGAACATGACCAAGATCCCGGATGGCGGATGGTTTCCGCTGTTGATTGGCGCGATCGCTTTCACTGTCCTGACGACCTGGGCGACCGGGCGCCGGCTGTTGCGCGTCCGCCTCGATGAAAGCACGATGCCGGTCGACGTGTTCATCCGGTCCGCCGCCGGATCGGTGGGACGCGTACCCGGCACCGCGGTGTTCCTGTCGGCGTCGCCAAAGGGGGTACCGTCCGCGCTGCTCCACAACATGAAACATAATCGCGTGCTGCACGAGCGCGTCGTCATCCTGACCGTCGCGATCGAGGGCGTGCCGCTGGTCGAGGATCGACGCTGCGGCAGCGTCGAGGATCTCGGCCACGGATTCTGGCGGGTCATCCTGCATTACGGCTTCATGCAGGAAATCGACGTTCCCGGCGCGCTGGCGACGGTAGCGGTGGGGGGCGGCCCGTTCCGACCGATGGATACCAGCTACTTTCTGGGGCGACAGACGCTGATTTCGTCCAGCCGGCCGGGCATGGCGCGCTGGCGGGAACAATTCTTCGCCTGGATGCTGCGCAATGCGGAAACGGCGATGGAGTTCTTCAAGCTGCCGAGCAACCGGGTGGTGGAACTGGGCAGCCAGGTCGAGATCTGATGTCTGGTCTGGGGTTTGCGCGGGGCTGATCGGGCGTGATCATCGTCCCACAGCCCCCACCGCCAGCCCCCTTCCCCAAAGGAAAGGGAAGGGGGCGTTTCCTGCTGTCGGTCAGGCCGCGTCGACCAGGATCAGTTCGCTGTCTTCCAATGCGGTCACCCGGAGCGTTTCGATGTCGCGCAGGGCGGCGCCGTCGCGGGCGTTGACCGTCACTCCGTCGATGCGCACCGCGCCGGTCGCGGGGACGAGGTAGCCGCGGCGATCCTTGCCGAGCGCATAGTCGACGGTTTCGCCGGCCTTGATGGTGGCGCCCACGATGCGCGCGTTGGTCCGGATCGGCAGGGCGTCGGCGTCGTCCGCGAAACCCGATGCCAGCGTCACGAACCGGCCGGATCGCTCGCCGCGGGGGAAGGGCCGTGCGCCCCAGCTGGGCGCGACGCCGCGACTGGTGGGTACGATCCAGATCTGGAAGATCCGTGTTTCGACGTCCTCGACATTATATTCCGCGTGGGTGATGCCGGTGCCGGCGGACATGACCTGAACATCGCCGGCCTCGGTCCGGCCGATATTGCCCAGGCTGTCCTTGTGCGTGATCGCGCCTTCGCGGACATAGGTGATGATTTCCATGTCACGGTGCGGATGCGGTGGAAATCCGCTGTTCGCGGCGATCACGTCGTCGTTCCAGACGCGCAGGCTGCCCCAGCCCATCCGCGCGGGATCATGATAGCCGGCAAAGGAGAAATGATGCCTGGCATCCAGCCAGCCATGGTTGGCGCCACCAAGCGAGGCGAAAGGGCGAAGATCGATCATGGGATACTCCCGCATGAGGCCGGTGATCGGCCGCTGGACACCAACATAGTCTATCGCGCGGATGCAAGAAGGTGCAATGATGGCAATGAATCAATGAAGGAAACGGCATGTCGTTGGTACCGGATCTGGAGGCCTGGGCGATCTTCGCGAAGGTCGTGGAGCGCGGATCCTTCGCCGGTGCGGCCGATGCGCTGCGGCTGTCGAAGCCGACGGTGTCCAAGGCGGTGACCCGGTTGGAGCAGCGGCTGGGCGTGGCGTTGTTGCACCGGACCTCGCGCCAGCTGGCGCTGACCGAAAGCGGCCGCGGCGTGCTGGACCGCGCCCGCCGCATCCTGGCCGATGGCGAAGCGGCGGAGGACGAAGCGTCGGCGCAGGCGTCCGCCCCGCGCGGGCGCATCGTGCTGGCGATGCCGATGTCGTTCGGGCTGCGGCATGTGGCGCCGCTGTTGCCGGCCTTTCTGGAACGCCATCCCGACATCAGCATCGACATGCAATTGAGCGACGCGCAGGTCGATCTGGTCGCGGGCGGCATCGATGTGGCGCTACGGATCGCGTCGATGGCGGACTCCGCGTTGCGCGCGCGGCGGCTCTGCACCGTCCGGCGGCCACTGGTCGCGGCGCCCGCCTATCTGGACCGGCATGGCCGGCCGGCGCATCCGCGCGACCTGGAACAGCATCACGGGCTGTTCTACACCAACCTGGCGCCACCCGGCACGGTGCGGCTGATCCACGCCACCGAGGGCGAGTATCAGGTGACGCCGATCGCCCGGCTGGGCGCGAACAATGCCGATGCGCTGACGCCGGCGTTGGTCGCGGGGCTGGGGATCGCGGTCCAACCCGATTTCATGGTGTGGCAGGAACTGGCCAGCGGCGCGCTGGAAGAGCTGTTGCCGACCTGGCGGATGCCCGACATCAGCCTGCACCTGGTCACCCCGGCGGGCGGCCACCGCCCGGCGCGGGTGAGCCTGCTGATCGACTATCTGGCCGAGCGGCTGAGCCGGGCGGCATGGGCGCGGCCGGACGCCGTCATGACCGCGGAATGAAACAATCCCGCGACGGTGCGTTGTGCGCGGGAATAAGTGGGGGCGAATGGCATGAACGAACCGAAGAACATGGACTGGCGGGAATTCACCGTCCGGATCATCGAAGCCCTGCGCTGGCCGGCGGCGTTCATCGCGGTGATCGTGATCCTGCGCGAACCGATCCACGCACTGGTCGCAGCGCTGTTGCGCGCGGCGAGTAGCTGATCGCGGGCGGGGCGATCGTCACGGCCCGGTGATGCCGATCAGGGTGGGGGCGTCGAGGATGAAGCGATCAAGCACGCCATCGGCGACGCGGATCGGACCTTCCGGGCGGGTGGCGCCAGGGATGCTGCGGATCGCCGCCGCCTGCGCCGCAAGCGCGGCGGCTTGATCAAACTGTCCGCGCGCGGCGGGGCCACCCGTCTGGGCAGCCTGCAGCCCCCGGACACTGGCCTGCAGCGCGCGACCCCAGAGCGCAAGCGCGTCTAGCCACGGGCGGGCCTCGTCCATAAACGCGCGATCCGCGATGCCCGCGCGGATCCGGTCCGGTGCGGTCGCCAGATCCCGGGCCGCGTCCGCAAGCGCTGCCAGTGCAGCATCACGGTCCGTCGCGCGCGGATCGGCCAGCGCATCGCGGACGGCATCGATGCGGCGCTTGAGCGCGGGCGCCTGCGGCTGCCACGGCTGCTCGCCGAAGGTGGGTGCGAGATGTTGCGTGTCGAGGAAGGTGAGCAATGCGGCGGTGGTGTCGGGATCATCCCCCGCCAGATAGCGGGCGGCAGCATGCCAGCCGCGGTCGGCGTCATAATCCCGGTCGTTCCAGGCGAAGGCAGCGGCGCCGAAGGTCGCGATCTTGCTGGCCGACGCCTGGTTCATCGGGTTGACCACGATCCCGGCAAGCTGATCGGCAAGCCCGGCCATCCGGCGGTCATACGGCGCCATCAACAGCCGCCCAGCGGACTGCGCATAGTCGTTGACGGGATAATTGTCCCACAGCAGCGTCGGGCGGCCGAACGCCTTGGTTGCGGCCTTCGCATCGGCGATCGCGATGGCGGGCGGAACCACGTCGGTGCCCGTCCACTGGATGGTGACGCGCGGGTCGAGCGCGTCGCGCAGCGCGGTCTTGTAAGCGGATTCCTTTGCGTCATAATATTCGGTCGGCACCATGAGTATCGGCCGCGTGCCGGGATGCGTGTCGGCAAAGCGGGTCTGGACGGCATTGATGAACCGGGCCTGCGCGCGGCCTGCCGCCGCCTCGCCCGGCGCGCCGAGGGCGGCCCGGTCGGCATCGCAATTCCATTTCGTGTAGCTGATATCGTCGAGCGCGATGTAGAAGGATCGCACGCCGATATCATGGAAGCGCTGGAACTTGTCCTGGATCGCCCGCAGGTCTGCCGGATCCGAATAGCAGATCGAAACGCCGGGTGAGATCGCATAGGTGAAGCGGACATGATGGCGGCGCGCGGCATCGACCAGCGTCTTCAGATCCGCGAATGCGGCATCGGGATACCGCGCGCGCCAACGGTCGCGTGCGTAGGGATCGTCTTTTGGCGAGTAAATGTAGGTATTCGCCTTCACGTCGCCGAGGAAAGCAAGGTGATCGATGCGGGCGGCGGTGGTCCAGGGTTTGCCGTAAAATCCCTCGATCGTGCCGCGGATGGCGGTGGCGGGATGATCAGCGATCCGAACCGCGGCGATGCTGCCCGGCGCGACGAGCTGGCGGAGCGTCTGCGCGGCATAATAGGTGCCGTCACCGTCATGGCCCGCGAGCAGGACGATGCCGCCGCCGGCATCGTTGCGGCTGACCAGCGTATAGCCTTCCGGCGCCATGGCACCGGCGGGGTCGCTGCCGAGTTCCGCAAGCGCCGCGCGGACGGCCTTGTCCCGGGCCAGCCCCACGATGACCACCGTCGTGCCGCGCCCGTCCCTGACGCTTCGCACCCGCCGGATCCGGATCGCGCCGGCCCGCGTGAGTGCGCCGCGGACAAGCCGTTCGGTTTCGGCATCGACATCGCCAGTGAGCAGCAACCGGACGTCGGCGCCGACGGCAACGCGCTCGCCATTGAGGCGCATTGCCGCGGGGGCCGGAAAGATGGCCGGCAACGTCGCCGGGGTAGCCGTGGCCGACATCGGCGCGAGGAGCAGGGCGAGGGCAGAAAACACGATGAAACTCCGCGGCAGACGGCGAGCACCGGCGGTCGTTACCGCGACCGTTCGATTTTCACTAGGCCCCAGGTCATCGTGGTGCGCGGAGAGCTTTCGTTAAGAGGTTCGTCCTAAGCTATGCTCCTTGGCTAGGATGAACGCATGACGCAGAAGCTTATCACCTGCCAGATCGGCGAGCAGTTTCTCGGGATCGACATCATGGCGATCCGCGAAATCCGGGTGTGGCAGCCGGCAACGCCGCTGCCGGGCACGCCCGCCCACATCCTGGGCGTCGTCAACCTGCGCGGCACCGCGGTGCCGGTGCTGGACCTGCGGCAGCGGCTGGGCTGGGGCGTGACAAATCCGAACGAACGCAACGTCATCATCGTCGTTCAGGTCGAGGATCAGTTGCAGGGCCTGATCGTCGATGCGGTCGACGATGTCGCCAGCTTCGAAACGACCGACATGCAGCCGGTGCCGGATACCGGCATCAGCCATACCGGCGCATTGCTGGCCGGGCTGGTCAATGCCGGCGAGCGCATGATCCTGTTGCTGCAGCTCGACCATATCGTCGAGCGCGTCCCGCAGCAGGTCGCGCTGGCGGCGTAATGCCGCAGCGGGCCGCCCGTCCGGGTCATGCTGAACGCCCACGGGCATCATGAGCCCGCCGACCATCACAGGTCAGGGAGCATCTGGTCCGCGCGGCCCCAGGTGGCCAGATCGCGCGACGCGGCGCGTTTCAGCAATTCGGGCGCATCGCCGATATGCCAGCGGGCGGCGGTATCGAGCGTGCGCAGTTCTTCCCAGCTGATCGGGACCGCGACCGGTGCGCCTTCGCGGGCGCGGGCGCTGTAGGGCATGACGGCGGTCGCGCCGCGCTGGTTGCGGAGATAATCGACAAAGATACGACCGGTCCGCTTGGCCTTTGCCAGCGCCGCGGTGAAGCGATCCGGCTGGGTGCGCGCCAGTACCAGCGCGAAGCGGCGCGCGAAATCCTTGACCGCCGACCATTCCGCCCGTGGGGTCAGCGGCGCGATGACGTGAACTCCCTTGCCGCCGGTCACCATCGCAAAGGTGGCGAGCCCCAGCTCGGCGAGCAGATCGCGAACGTGGAAGGCGGCGGCAATGACCTCCTGAAAGCCGAGACCCTCGTCGGGATCGAGATCGAACACCAGCCGATCGGCTTTCTCGACATCCTCGATCCGCGCGCCCCAGCCGTGAAACTCGATCGTGCCCATCTGGACGCAGGTCAGCAGCCCCTCGGCCGTATCGACGAACAGATAGGGTTCGTCATGCCCGTCCTTTTCGGCGATGCCGACATGATGGACATGGGCGCCGAAGCTGCCGGCGTCATGTTTCTGGAAAAAGCATTTCTTCGCACGACCCTGCGGACAGCGGACCAGGCTGATCGGGCGGCTGGCGGCCCAGGGCAGCATGATCCCGGATACCGCCCGATAATAATCGGCGAGCGTGCCCTTGGTGATCTTGCCTTCCGGAAAGATCACGCGGTCCGGGTTGGTGATCGCCACCGTCGTGACGGGTGTCGCCAGCGTTGCGACCGGCCGTTCGGTTTCGACCACCACCGCCTCCGGCTTCTTGTCGTGGCGCAGGCCGATATAACTGGAATGGCGCAGGACGCCGTCGCCCGTGATTTCCATGAAGGCGATTTCTGCGACCAGTTCCGGCGTGATCCAGTGCGCGCCGCGAACGGCGGCGCGGGGGGCATCGACCGTCGGTGTCGATACCTCCAGCGGCGCCATCAGGGCCAGCAGGCGACCGATTTCGTCGGCGGTATAGCCGGTTCCGGCCTTGCCCGCATAGCGGAGCCTGCCCCCGTCATGCACGCCGAGCAGCAGCGCGCGAAAGCCGCGCCGCTTGTCGGACGGGGTCCACCCGACGATCACGAATTCCTGGCGGCGGATGCACTTGGTCTTGACCCAGCTGCCGGTGCGCGCACCCACATAGGGTGCGTCGCTGCGCTTCGAGACGACCCCTTCCAGCCCGGCCTCGCAGAAGCGCGTGAACAATTCTTCACCGCGCCCGACGATATGATCGGAATAGCGGATGCGCGCGCTTCCCTTCCCGATGACCTCCGCCAGTCGCGCCTTGCGTTCGGTCAGCGGCCGGGCGGTGAGATCCGCACCGTTCAGTTCGAGCAGGTCGAAGGCGTAGAACAGGATTCTGTCCGGATCATCCTTCAACGCGGATTGCAGCGCCTGGAAGCTGGTATTGCCCTTCGCATCCAACACGACGGCTTCGCCATCGATCAGCGCGGAGCTTACACCCAGCGTGGCGGCATCGGCGACGATCCCTGCAAAGCGGTCCGTCCAGTCCAGCCCGGATCGTGTGTAGGCGCGCCCTTCATTGCCGCCGACCGCGACCAGCGTGCGATAACCGTCATATTTCATCTCGTGCAGCCAGCCCTGGCCGGCAGGGACGTGATCGACCAGCGTCGCAAGCTGGACCGGGCGGAACGGGGGCGGGGCGGCGGTGACGGTGGCTTCCGAATGCGGTCTGGCGCGGGCCGCCTTGGCCGAGAGTGGGGGTTTGGCCGCAACGGTGCCGGCTGCGATCTCCGCCATGGTCAGGCCGCTGTCGATCCCGGTCAGATGCGTGGCGACCAGATCGTCGGAACCGCCGGCATGATCGTCGGCGACCTTGCGAAGCAGCCAATTCTCCGACTTTTCACGCCCGCGCGGTTTCAGGCGGACCATGATCCATTCGCCCTGCATCCGCTTTCCGTGAAGCGTGAAATGCAGATGTCCTTCCGCCAACGTCTTGCGAGGATCCTAGCCGGCGATCGGTTCCCAGCGGCCATGATCCCACAGCATCACGGTACCGCCGCCATATTGGCCCTTGGGGATCGTTCCCTCGAAACGGGCATAGTCGAGCGGATGATCTTCCGTCCGCACCGCAAGCCGCTTGTCGTCGGGATCCAGGCTCGGCCCGCGGGTGACTGCCCAGCTGAGCAGGACGCCGTCCAGTTCCAGCCGAAAGTCATAATGAAGCCGGGTGGCATCATGTTTCTGGACGACGAAGCCATCGCCCTTTGTCGCGCGGGTGGCGCCGGCGGGTTCCGCGGTCTTCGCGAAATCCCGCTTGGCGCGGTAGGTGGCGAGCGCGGCGTCGGCGCCGGGCGTTGCCTTCGGCCCGGTCCTTGCCTTTGGCTCGGGCCTGGGCTTGGGCTTGGGCTTGGCCTGTGCCTTGGCCGTGGTTCCGACTGTGGCCTTGGTCGTCGAAGCGCGCGCCATCATCCTGTCCCCTGATCCGATCAGGACATAACGCCGGGACGGCGATTGCGCTTCACGGTGTGCAACGGCGCGGACGGCCCCGCGTTTTCGCGCGATGCCGTCGAGCGTGATCCACAGCCACAGCTACGACGCGACCCGGCGCCAGCTGACGATCCGCTTCACCAGCGGGCGGGTCTACAGCTATCAGGATGTGCCGCCGGAGATCGCGACCGCGCTGGATGCAGCCGAATCGCCTGGTGGCGTGTTCAACACGCAGATCCGCGACCGGTTCGACCATGTCCGGCGACGCTGACGGCGCGAAGCAGGGAGAAGCATGATGGCGGCACGTCCTTATTGGCGCGGGCAGATCCGGCTGGCGCTGGTGTCGATCCCGGTCGAAATCTATTCCGCAACGCGGAGCGGGGCCGCGGTGGCGTTCCACCAGATCTACGAACCGACCGGCCAGCGGATCAAATATGAGAAGGTCGTGCCGGGCATCGGTCCGGTCGATGTCGACAAGATCATCAAGGGCTTCGAATATGAGAAAGGCGAATATGTCCTGCTCGACGAAAAGGAGATCGAGGGCGTCAAGCTGGAGAGCAAGAAGACGCTGGAATTGACGCAGTTCGTCGATGCCCATGACATCGACCCGATCTATTTCGACAAGCCTTATTATGTCGTGCCGGCCGACGACCTGGCGGAGGAGGCGTTTATCGTGCTGCGCGAGGCGTTGAAACGGAGCCGCAAGATCGGGCTTGGGCAATTGGCGATGCGCGGTCGCGAATATGTGGTGAGCATCAAGGGTTGCGGACGCGGACTTGTGATGGAGACATTGCGCTATGCCGACGAGGTCCACAAGGCCGCGAGCTATTTCCGCGAGATCGGCGATACCGAGCCGGACGACGACCTGCTCGATTTGGCGCAGACCCTGATCGACAAGAAGTCGGGTCGGTTCGATGCGGGCGAGTTTCACGACCGCTATGTCGATGCGTTGAAGGACCTGATCGAGCGCAAGAAGAAGGGCAAGACGGTCAGCATCAGCGAGGACGACAGCGCCGATCCGCGCGGCAACAATGTCGTCGACCTGATGGCGGCACTGAAGAAATCGCTGGGGTCGGGTGCGCCGGCGAAAACGGCGACGACGACCGACGCATCGAAGCCGGCCGTGAAGAAGGCGAGCACCGCCAAACCGGCGGCGAAGCGGACCGCCGCCAAGGCGCCAGTCACCGCGCCGGCCAAGACGACCACGCGTAAACGCGCCTGAGCGTGTTGCCCGAGCCGACCGGCAGGCAAGACGGCGTTATCGGACCGGTGCTGGCGGCTATCCCCTATCGCCGGGTCCGCTTGTTCCCTATCCTGGCGAAAGAGCGGAGGATGACATGACGGTCGTGACGGAAAACAAGGACGGCGTCCTGATCGTGACGGCCGATCACCCGCCGGTGAACGCACTGGGGTACGCGGTGCGGGTGGGATTGTGGGACGCGATCGGGCACGCCGCGGCCGACCCGGCGGTGACCGCGGTCGTCATCCGGTGCGACGGTCGGACCTTCTTTGCGGGGGCGGACATCACGGAGTTCGGCAAGCCGCCGCAGGGCCTGCTGTTGCCCGAACTCGTCGACGCGATCGAGGCATGTCCCAAGCCGGTCGTGGCGGCGATCCACGGCACCGCGCTGGGCGGCGGGTTGGAGATCGCGCTGGGCTGTCATCACCGGGTGGCGGTGCGCTCCGCGCGGCTGGGCCTGCCGGAGGTGAAGCTGGGCCTGCTGCCTGGTGCGGGCGGTACGCAGCGTTTGCCGCGTCTGATCGGGCTGGAGGCCGCCATCCCGATGATCGCGGGCGGCGAACCCGTGTCGGCGGAGCGCGCGCTGGCGATGGGGCTGATCGACCGGCTGGTCGACGACGATGCGCTGGATGCGGAGGCGCTGGCGCTGGCGCGGTCGGTGGACGGGGCGGGCGATCCGCCGCGGGTTCGCGACCGCGTCCTGACCGGCGACGTTGCGGCGATCGATGCCTATGCGGCCGCCAATCGGCGGCGCATCCAGGGTCTGGACGCTCCGCGCCTGATCCTGGAGGCGGTGAGAGCAGCGGCCGAGCTGCCCTTCGCCGAGGGGATCGCGGTTGAGCGCGCTGGGTTCCGCACGCTGATGGCCGGTCCGCAATCCAAGGCGTTGCGCCATTATTTCTTCGCCGAACGCGCCGCCGCCCGGATCGCCGATCTGCCGGCCGATGTGCAGCCGCTGCCGATCCGGAGTGTCGGGATCCTGGGCGCGGGGACGATGGGCGGGGGAATTGCGATGAACTTCCTGTCCGCGGGCATTCCGGTGACGCTCGTCGAGCGGGAGCAGGGCCCGCTGGATGCCGGCGTGGCGCGGATCCGCAGCAATTATGACGCCAGCGCGCGCCGCGGGCGGTTCACCCCCGCGCAAGTCGATGCGGCGATGGCGTTGCTCACGCCCGCGCTGGCCATGGACGCGATGGCCGATTGCGACCTGGTGATCGAAGCGGTGTTCGAGCTGATGGACGTCAAGCAGGCGGTGTTCGCCGAACTGGACCGCGTGATGAAGCCGGGCGCGGTGCTGGCCAGCAACACCAGCTATCTGGATATTGACCAGATCGCGGCCGCGACCGGGCGGCCGGAGTGGGTGGTCGGCGTGCATTTCTTTTCGCCGGCCAACGTCATGAAATTGCTGGAGGTGGTGCGCGGTCCGCGCACCGCGCCTGTGGTGCTCGCAACCGCGATGGCGCTGGCCAAACGGATCGGCAAGGTCGCCGTGGTGGCCGGGTCCTGTTTCGGGTTCATCGGCAACCGCATGCTGCGCGCGCGCCAGAACCAGGCGGCGGCGCTCAGCGAGGAAGGGGCGGTGCCGGCGCGGATTGACCAAGTGCTGCTGGACTTCGGCTTTCCGATGGGGCCGTTTCAGATGAACGATCTGGCGGGGTTGGATATCGGGTGGGATCCACGCGATACCGCGGGTCGAACGGTGCGCGAGCGGCTGTGCGAGGCCGGCTTGCGAGGTCAGAAAAACGGCCGTGGCTATTATGATTATGATGCGGATCGTAACCGGACACCGTCGGCGCAGGCCATGCGGATCATCCGCGACTTCGCCGCGGAACATGGCATTGTCCAGCGCGACCCCGATGCGCAGGAGATGCTGGAGCGTCTTCTCTATCCCATGGTGAACGAGGGCGCGTTGATCCTGGAGGAAGGGATCGCGCAGCGCGCGTCCGATATCAATGTGGTATGGGTCAACGGCTATGGTTGGCCGCCACAGCGCGGGGGGCCCATGTTCTGGGCGGAGCAGATCGGTCTGACCGAGGTGGTCGCCGGGTTGAAACGGCACAGCGACCGGCTGGGCAAAGATTTCCGGATCTCAACATTGCTGATGGACAAGGCGGACAGCGGCCAGCCATTCGATCGCTGAGCCGGATCCGCCTTGCACGATCACAGCATTCCGTCACCCGGCCAGGCATCGATCTGGGTGTGGAACACCCAGTAGACCATCTTCCACATGACACGCGTCGCCAGTTCTGCCACCTGCATCGCCATCCCCTCCCCAGGGTCATCGCAGCGATTCGACACCGTCGATGTAGCATAAGTGTCATGATGAAGCAGGAGCACGGCAAGCCGCTTTTTCGCGCAGCGAGTCCCGATGTTGCACAGGTGTCGGCTGCAATTCCGGGGCTTAACGCGTTCTAAACGCTATCTTCCTTCGGCCGTGCCTTGTTCAGGTCCTGCTTGTCCTCCAGTTCCTTCGCGGTGCCCAGATCGGGATCGCGGTTGGGCAGGCTGATCCGCATGTCGCGATCCACGCCGGTGACGTCGGAACTTGGCGGCGATTCGGGTGGCTTCGGCATGATGCGTCTCCTGTGTCTCACCTCCAACCCCTGGCCGTTGCAGAGGTTGCCTTGCGTCGTCAGTCCGCCGTGTGACCCGAGAACAGCGTGATCGTCCGGCCGCTGACCCAAACCTGGCCATCGCCATCCTGCGTGACGGTGATCCGGCCATTGCGACCCAGCCGTGCGCCCTGCGCCGCGATATAGCCGTCGCGCACCCGCCCGCTGGCGAACAGCCATTGTCCGACCGATGCATTGAGGCTGCCGGTCGCGGGATCTTCGATCAAGGCGCCCTGTGCGTCGCTGAAGATCGCGCGGATCTCGTAGGCCGCGGCGGCGCCCGCCGCGTGCGGGCCCACGATGCCGATGTCGATCCGGCGATGATGGTTGCGGGCGGGCTCAATGGCCAGCACCGCCTCGGCCGAATCCAGCATGACCGCGATCCACCCGGGTCCGTTGTCGACCCACTGCGCGTCCACGATCCGATCGCGCGCGATCCGCAGCACGGCCGCCACCTCGGCGATGTCCGCCTCCGTTGGCGTACCCCCCCGCAGCAGCGGCGGCGCGGCGAAGGCGAGTTCCGCGCCGGCATTGCGAACCGGAACCATGCCGGCGCCACATTCCTGCATCACCAGACCATCGCGTCGGGAACGGCCGCCCGCCGCAAGCCACGCGTGACAACTGCCAAGTGTCGGGTGGCCCGCAAAGGGCAGTTCATGCGCGAGGGTGAAGATGCGCACGCGGTAGTCGGCATCCGGCTGCGTCGGTGTCAGCAGGAACGCGGTTTCCGACAGGTTCAGCCAGCGGGTGATCGCCTGCATCGCGTCCGTGGTGAGCCCGTCGGCATCCGCAATGACCGCCAGGGGATTACCGGTGAACGGATCGACACCGAAAACGTCGACAAGCTGGAACGGACGGGCCATGCGCAATCTCCTGCCGACTGCATAAGGCGCGCGTGATGATTTCCGAAGCGGGGAATCATAGCGGTCCCGCCACGGCATCGGGTGCCGTGGCGGGACCGGGCGGGATCAGGCGGCCAGCAGGTCGAACCGATCCGCGTTCATGACCTTGGTCCATGCCGACACGAAGTCGCTGACGAACTTCGTATCGCCATCACTGGCCGCATAGACTTCGGACAGAGCCCGCAGTTGCGAATTGGATCCGAATACCAGATCGACGCGCGTCGCGGTCCACTTATGATTTTCGGTATGGCGGCAGGTGCCGGTGAAGATGTCCTTCGACGTCTCCTTCCATGCCGTGTTCATGTCGAGCAGGTTGACGAAGAAGTCGTTCGTCAACTGCCCCGGCCGGTCCGTGAAGACGCCGTTCTTCGACCCTTCATGGTTCGCGCCCAGCACGCGCAGCCCGCCGACCAGCACCGTCATCTCCGGCGCGCTCAGCCGCAGAAGCTGTGCCCGGTCGATCAGCAATTCCTCGGTCGGAACGCTATATTCGACCTGGAGATAATTGCGGAAGCCGTCGGCCTTCGGTTCGAGAACCTCGAAATTCTCGATATCGGTCTGATCGGCGGCGGCGTCGGTCCGACCCGGGGTGAACGGCACCACGACATCACGACCGGCCGCCTTCGCCGCCTGCTCGATCGCGGCGGACCCGCCCAGCACGATCAGGTCGGCCAGCGACACGGTCTTGCCGCCGGTGGCGGTGCGATCGAAGTCGGTCTTGATCCCGTCCAGCACGCCCAGCACGCGGGCAAGCTGCTCCGGTTCGTTCACCTCCCAGTCCTTTTGCGGCGCCAGGCGAATACGGCCGCCATTGGCGCCACCGCGATGATCCGACCCGCGATAGGTCGATGCGGCGGCCCATGCGGTCTGCACCAGTTCTGCGATGGTCAGCCCGGATCCCAGGATGGTGGCCTTCAGCGTGGCGACGTCGCCGGCATCAATCAGCGGATGATCCGCCGCCGGGATCGGATCCTGCCAGATCAGGTCCTCGGCCGGGACCTCGGGCCCGAGATAGCGTGCCTTCGGCCCCATGTCGCGGTGGCACAGCTTGAACCAGGCGCGGGCGAACGCATCCCCGAACTCCTCGGGATTGTTGCGGAAGCGTTCCGAAATCGCGCGATATTTCGGATCGACCTTCATCGCAATGTCCGCAGTCGACATCATCGTCGGCAGGCGCTTGTCGGGGCTGTGCGCACCGGGGGCCATGTCTTCCGGCTTCTGCCCCACCGGCTGCCACTGCTTCGCGCCTGCGGGGCTGCGCACCAGTTCATAATCATAGTCGAGGAGCATGTGGAAATAGCTCATGTCCCAACGTGTCGGTGTCGGGGTCCAAGCGCCTTCCAGCCCGCTGGTGATCGTATGATCGGCGATTCCGGTTTCGTGCGTGCTGGCCCAGCCGAGACCCTGCTGAGCGATGTCCGATCCCTCTGGCTCCGCGCCGACCTTGGATGCGTCACCGGCACCGTGGCACTTGCCGAACGTGTGGCCGCCGGCGGTGAGCGCGACGGTTTCCTCGTCGTTCATGCCCATGCGGGCGAACGTTTCGCGAATGTCGCGCGCGGACTGCGCCGCGTCGGGGTTGCCGCCCGGACCTTCGGGATTGACGTAGATCAGCCCCATCTGGATCGCGGCGAGCGGGCTTTCCAGCACCTTTTCCTCGGTGATGCGGGTGTCGCCCAGCCATTCTTCCTCGGTGCCCCAGAAAATGTCCTTTTCCGGTTCCCAATTGTCGACGCGCCCGCCGCCGAAGCCGAACACGGGACCACCCATCGACTCGATCGCGACATTGCCGGCCAGGATCATCAGATCCGCCCAGGACAGCTTGCTGCCGTACTTCTGCTTGATCGGCCAGAGCAGCCGGCGCGCCTTGTCGAGGTTCGCATTGTCCGGCCAACTGTTCAGCGGCGCGAACCGCTGCGCCCCCGAAGAGGAGCCACCGCGCCCGTCGCCGGTGCGATAGGTGCCGGCACTGTGCCACGCCATCCGGATGAAGAAGGGGCCGTAATGCCCGTAATCCGCCGGCCACCAGGGCTGGCTGTCGGTCATCAACGCGTGCAGGTCGCGCTTGACCGCGTCATAATCCAGCGACTTGAACGCCGTCGCATAATCGAAATCCTTGCCCATCGGGTCGGACGACAGTCCGTTCTGATGCAGGATATCGACCGAAAGCTGGTTGGGCCACCAATCGCGGTTGCTGCGTCCCAACAGCGACCGAAGCGCCGCCGGCTCCTTCATCGGGCAACCGAGCGGATCGCCGCCTGTTTTCGCGTCCATGATGCACATCCTCTTCTGCAATTCTGGGCAGAGACTAGGCGCATGCCGTGCCGCAGGGAAACAACTCCCTCCCATGGCTGAAAGCGAGAAAATCGATCAATGATGTTGCAGCGAGAGATTTTCATCGAACACGGCAGCTCGGAAGCCTTGACCATGCCAATGGCGGCCGGCACCGCGTTAGCTTGCACGATCAGGGTGCTACACGACGATCTGAGGGGCCCAAGCACCCGCGGCGCTTGCGGTGCAATCAGGCGTCTGGCGTACCGGATTAATCAATAATCGGAGATGCTTGCAAGCAAATGGCGGAGCGGGAGGGATTCGAACCCTCGAAGGGCTATTAACCCTTACACACTTTCCAGGCGTGCGCCATCGACCACTCGGCCACCGCTCCGCGTCCTGGAAGAGCGCGCCCTATCGGGTGGGGGCGCCTTCCGCAAGCGTCTTTGGCGTGTCACACAGCATCGCATGAGTCTTTCCGCCTTTCTGACGCTGGCCCTGTTCATGCAGGGCGCTTCCCCATCGGTTCCGCCCGCGGCAAAGCCGGCGACGCCGCTCGGCATCGTGGCGGATGCGCCGGCTGCGGCGTGGCTGGACATCGCGGCCGATGATCTGTTGATCATGGATCTGACCGGCGGGCGGCGCGTGGTCATCGCGCTATCGCCCGATTTCGCGAAACCGCATGTCGCCAACATGAGGGCGCTTGCACGCGCGCATTGGTGGGATGGGACCAGCATCAACCGGGTGCAGGACAATTATGTCGCGCAATGGGGCGATGCGACCGAGGCCAAGCCGCTCCCGACCGGCATCGTCGCGCCGGCGCGGGACTATGACCGCGATCTGGCGGGACTGAAATGGCGGTCGCTACCCTATCGCGACTCCTACGCCACGGCGGTGGGGCATGTCGGCGGCTGGCCGGTGGCGCGGGTGGCGGGGCGGGCGTGGCTGCCGCATTGTTACGGGATGGTCGGGGTCGGCCGGAATCTGGCGCCGGACACCGGCACCGGTGCCGAGCTATATGCCGTGATCGGGGAATCGCCACGGCATTTGGACCGCAACATCGCGGTCGTCGGGCGCGTGCTGGCGGGCATGGAGGCGCTGGCGGCGTTGCCGCGCGGAACCGGAGATCTGGGCTTCTACACCGACCCGGCGCAGCGGACCGGGATCGTGCGGGTGCGGCTGGCGAGCGCGTTGCCAGCAAACGAACGACCGGCCTGGCAGGTGATGGCGAGCGACGGCCCGAGCTTTTCCGCATGGATCAAGGTAAAGGCCAATCGCCACGACGATTTCTTCGAACGGCCGGCGGGCGGGCTCGATATCTGCAACGCCTTGCCGCCGACGCGGATACGGCCGGCGGGGTGAGCCCGCCGGCCACAGCACCTATCGCTGTTGTTCGACGCGGCGCTGGACGCGTCCGACCAGCCCGCCTTCGCGACGTGGGCCGGGCGTGATGTTCGGGCGCGGAGCGGGGCGGCCGGTGTCGTTCCGGAACTGCTGACGATCCTGACGACGGTCCTGCCGGAAATCCTGCCGATCCGCGCGACGATCCTGCCGGAACTGATCGCGACTCACGTCGCCCTGCCGGAAGGCGCGGCGATCGTCGCGCCGTTCCTGGCGGAAATCGCGCCGGTCGTCCCGGCGTTCGCCGCGATAAGCCTGGCGCTGCTGCCAGTAGCGTCGCTGGCCGTCGTTCCAGCGCGAGCGGCGGCCGGACCGGTCGAACACATAATAGCCGGTACCGGGATAGTAGAAGTCATTATACCAGCCCGAACCATAGCCGATTCCGCCATAGCCATAGGCGGGATAGCCATATCCATCATAGCCGTAGCCGCCGGCCACGCCGTAGCCGACATTGACGCCGCCATAGCCATAATCGTCATAGGCGCATCCGCCCAAGGCGAGCGAGGCGGTCATCAAGGCGGCAGCCGCCATCATCCTGGGAGAAAAGCGCATGTCCAACTCCGTAACCCTGTGTGTTATGACCGGTCTTTTGCATGCCCGCGTTGAACCGCCCCTGAACCACGATGAGCGTCGGGCAACAGGATCGGTTCCGCCGCGCGTGGGCGGCGCGGACGATCCGGCACCGGAAAAGGCGCGGCAGTGATCCCCGCGCCGCGATGCGCCGCCCTGTGTCCGTGATCCTCCTGTCCGTGATCCTCCTGTCCCTTATCCTGTGTCCGTGCCCGGCGCGTCCATGCCCTTCCCCAAGGCGCGTGCCCTTGCTATGCGCCGCTCCATCTCGGCAGACGCATTACGATAGGGATCCTCATGACCGCCATTGGCCAGGACACGCTCGGCACCCGGACGACCTTGGAGGTCGGTGGCAGGACCGTCTCTTATTATTCGCTGCCCAAGGCGGCGGAACAACTGGGCGACGTGTCGCGCCTGCCGTTCTCGATGAAGGTGTTGCTGGAGAACCTGCTGCGGTTCGAAGACGGCAAGACCGTGACGATCGACGACCTGAAGGCGATGGTCCAGTGGCTGACCGACCGCACGTCCGAACGCGAGATCCAGTATCGGCCGGCGCGCGTGTTGATGCAGGATTTCACCGGCGTGCCCTGCGTCGTCGATCTGGCGGCGATGCGCGACGCGATGAACGCGCTGGGCGGCGACGCGCAGAAGATCAATCCGCAGGTGCCGGTGCATCTGGTGATCGACCATTCGGTGATGGTCGACGAATTCGGCACGCCCAAGGCGGCCGAACAGAATGTCGAGCTGGAATATCAGCGCAATATCGAGCGCTACGAGTTTCTGCGCTGGGGATCGAAGGCACTGGACAATTTCAAGGTGGTGCCGCCGGGTACGGGCATCTGCCACCAGGTGAACCTGGAAAACCTGGCGCAGACGGTGTGGACCTCGGTCGATCCGCAGGGCGAGACCGTCGCCTATCCCGATACGCTGGTCGGCACCGACAGCCATACCACGATGGTCAACGGCCTGGGCGTGCTGGGCTGGGGCGTCGGCGGGATCGAGGCGGAGGCGGCGATGCTGGGCCAGCCGGTGTCGATGCTGATCCCCGAAGTGGTCGGGTTCAAGCTGACCGGCACGCTGGGTGAGGGGATCACCGCGACCGATCTGGTGCTGACCGTGACGCAGATGCTGCGCGCCAAGGGGGTGGTCGGCCGCTTCGTGGAGTTCTACGGGTCCGGGCTCGATGCGCTCAGCCTGGCGGACCGTGCGACGATCGCCAACATGGCGCCGGAATATGGCGCGACCTGCGGCTTCTTCCCGGTCGACGATGCGACGCTGACCTATCTGCGCCTGACCGGGCGCGAGGATGCGCAGATCGCGCTGGTCGAGGCCTATGCCAAGGCGCAGGGTTTCTGGCGTGACGCGGCGGCGCCCGATCCGATCTTCACCGACACGCTGGAACTGGACATGTCGGGCGTGCTGCCGTCGCTGGCGGGACCGAAGCGTCCGCAGGACCGCGTGCTGCTGGATGCGGTCGACCACAACTTCAATACGGAACTGGCCGGCGGCTACAAGAAGTCGGGCGACAGCGACGTGCGCGTTGCCGTGGCGGCGGAGGGCGACCGCGTCGCGCATGATATCGGCCACGGCGATGTCGTGATCGCCGCGATCACCAGCTGCACCAACACCTCCAACCCCAATGTGCTGATCGCCGCCGGGCTGGTCGCGCGCAAGGCGCATGCGCTGGGCCTGAAGCCCAAGCCCTGGGTGAAGACGTCGCTGGCGCCGGGGTCGCAGGTCGTTACCGACTATCTCGACAAGGCCGGATTGAGCGCGGACCTGGATGCCATCGGGTTCAACCTGGTCGGCTATGGCTGCACCACCTGCATCGGCAATTCCGGTCCGCTGCCGGCGCCGATCAGCCGCGCGATCAACGAGAATGATCTGGTTGCCGCGTCGGTGCTGTCGGGCAACCGCAATTTCGAAGGCCGGGTATCGCCGGACGTGCGCGCCAACTTCCTGGCGTCGCCGCCGCTGGTGGTCGCCTATGCGTTGAAGGGCACGGTGCGCGAGGACATCACCAAGACGCCGCTAGGCCAGGGATCAAACGGGCAGGACGTCTATCTGCGCGATGTATGGCCGACCAATCAGGAAGTGACCGATATGGTCACATCCTACATCGACAGCGGCATGTATCGCTCGCGCTATGCCAACGTGTTCCTGGGCGACGCGCATTGGCAGGGCATCGCGGTCGAAGGATCGGACACCTATAGCTGGGCGGCGGGATCGACCTATGTCCAGAACCCGCCCTATTTCGAAGGCATGTCGATGACGCCGAAGGCGATCGCCGACATCGTCGAAGCCCGGCCGCTGGCGATCTTCGCCGACAGCATCACCACCGACCACATCAGCCCGGCGGGTTCGATCAAGGCGGATAGCCCGGCCGGCAAATATCTGTCGGAGCATCAGGTCAGCCGTGCAGATTTCAACAGCTATGGCGCGCGCCGCGGCAATCATGAGGTGATGATGCGCGGTACCTTCGCCAATATCCGCATCAAGAACCAGATGACGCCCGGCATCGAAGGCGGCGTGACCCGCTACATCCCGACCGGCGAGACGATGCCGATCTATGACGCGGCGATGCGGTACAAGGAAGACGGCACCCCGCTGGTGGTGATCGCGGGCAAGGAATATGGCACCGGTTCGTCCCGCGACTGGGCCGCGAAGGGCACGATGCTGCTGGGCGTGCGGATGGTGGTTGCCGAAAGTTTCGAGCGGATCCACCGGTCGAATCTGGTCGGCATGGGCATCCTGCCGCTGCAGTTCGCGCCCGGCGAGGATCGTCATACGCTGGGTCTGGACGGCACCGAAACCTTCTCCGTCGCGGATGTCGCCGGTTTGCGCCCGCGTCAGCAGGTGACGGTGACGGTTGGCCGGGCGGACGGGACCCACTTCACGTTCGAGGCGCGGTGCCGGATCGATACCGTCAACGAGCTGGAATATTTCCTGAACGGCGGCATCCTGCACTATGTGCTGCGCAAGCTGGCGGCCTGACGACAGGTGGGGTGGTCCGATGTCGGGCCGCCCCAGTCCCGCGGCCCCATGTTCCGCACCCTGGAGAAAATCCGCACAGGGTTTTCAGTCGCCATGGGCGGATCGCGTCGGGTGACCGATCGGGCCTCGCCATGCGGGCTCCGCTGCGCTACGCCTATGGCATCGTCGCAGCATGATCGCAGGCACCCGACGACTGAGAGACGGTTTGCGCTCCCGCTTGAACTGGGAGCAGCATGATGAGCACCGTCGAAGATTACAGCGCGAAAGCCGCCGAAAGCCTGGCCGCGGCCGAAGCCGCAACCACCGAACGGGATCGTGCGTTTCATCGCCGTGCCTACAGCATCTACCGCAAGCTGATGGCCAATGTCGGCGAGGCCGAGGCGCGGGCTGCGGAACGGGTGCCGGCACGCGTCGAGGCCGCCAAGCGCGCCGCCAACGCCAGCGCGCTTCGCCAACGCTGACGTTTCCAACCGGGAGAGCCATGATGGCCAAGGGTCAGAAGAAGAGCAACAAGGAAGTCCGCAAGCCAAAGAAGGAGGCGGACAAGAAGATCGTGCCCCTGGCGGGGACGAAAATATAGCCTCATCCTGTTGCGTTCAGCATCGGCCGTTCCCTGGCTGGCCGGGCCCTTAGAGAACGCTGACCGCGCTCGCCGGATCCGAACCTGTCCGTCGGCGGGTTTGGGGTGGCAGGTTAGCGCTACCTAAAATCCATACACCAACGTCGCGCGGCTGAGCGTATCGACGGACTGACTGCGTGTCGGGGCTGCGCGCTCATATTGGACATTGTAGGACAGCCGGGCCTTGAGCGAACCCATGATCGTGGTGTCGATCGCGGTGCTGGAACTGGCATTGCGGTTGTCGGGTTCGAGGTAGAAGGATGCATTCTGCGTGACGTTCACCTTCGGCGTGATCTTCCATGTCATGGCCATTGATGCGCGTGCGGCAATCCCGGTTTCGGTGGATTGATCAACATAGTCCGTCTGGCGCAGCGCCGGGCCGCCTTCCAGATCGAGCCGGATCGGCCCTTCCGTGAATACGCTGTAGCCGAGCCCGGCGCCGCCGGTGAGACGCGTGGTATAGCCAAGCAGCCGGTCGCGTTCATATTGCGCGATCCCAAACGTATAGAGTTGATTGTCGATCTTGTAGTTCGGTTGGTAGCTTAGATTCGCGCGTTCGGTGCTGGTAATGCCGTTGGTGCGTTGATAGTCGATCCGCCCAGTCAGCTTGTGCCGCCAGTAGATGCCGTCGCGGTTGGCGCTGGCCGCGAGATAGACGCCCAGCGCGTCGGTATTGCCGGTCGAGCGCGAAGCACCCAGTTCGACCTGCCCCTTCCAGAAATCGAGCGGGCCGGCGAGCAGCAGCTCGTCACGCCGTTCGCGTTCCTCGCGTGCCTTTCGCGCCGCGACGCGGGCAAGATAGGCCTCGTTGATCCGGTCGATCTGGCCCGCGGTTTCCGGATTCGTGGTCTTGGCGAACCGCACGACCGCGGCCACGGCGGCAGGATCGCCGCTGTCGACCGCGGCGGTCAGCACGGCGCGGATCTCCTCCGGCAGCACCGGCGGCGCATCGGGCGGGCGATCCGGCTGAAGCAGCGGCAGTGGTTCGGGGGGTGGCGGCAGGAAGAAGACGAGAACCGGCGTGGCGGGCACCACCGGTTCGGGCGTCAGCAGTTCGGGCGGCAGGGTAAGGCCCTGGACGGCGATCAGGATCAGCGGGGACATGAACGGACTCTACGACAGATGAGCGGCGAACTCGCGTAGCACATTGCGGTACAGCTCGGCCTTGAACGGCACGATCATATCCGGAAGATCGCCCGGTTCGGCCCATTTCCAGGTGCGAAACTCCGGATGTGCGGTCGCGAGATCGATATCCGCATCCCGGCCCAAGAACCGCAGCAGGAACCAGACCTGGCGCTGTCCCCGATAACGCCCGCGCCACAGCGACCCGGCAAGGTCGGCGGGAAGATCATAGAGCAGTTCGCCCGCCGATCGCGCGACGATTTCGACCAGATGCGGGGGGATACCGGTTTCCTCCTCCAGTTCGCGCAGCGCGCCGGTCTGCGCATCCTCGCCCGGATCGAGCCCGCCCTGCGGCATCTGCCACGCGTCCAGCGTGGTATCGATCCGTTGCGCGACGAAGACCTTGTTGTCTCGGTTGAGGAGCATGATACCCGCGGCGGGCCGATAGGGCAGGTCGGTCATCGCGGCGCCGCCTGCGCCATCACGCGGTTGGCCTCCGCCTCCGCAATCATCGGTTTCAGCACCGCGAGGCAGGCCAACAGGTCCCCGTCCGACGACGGGATCGCCCGACGCAGGTTGAGGAAACCATGGATGTTGCCGACCGCCTCGCGGTAGATCGTCGGGACGCCGGCGGCGATGGTGGCCGCGGCATAGGCACGCCCCTGATCCAGCAGCGGATCGAGCGCGGCGGTCAGCACCAGCGTCGGCGGCAGCCCCGCCTGCGGCGCAAGCACCGGCGAACTGCGCCAGTGATGCGGATCGGGCGCATAGCTTTCATGGAACCAGTGCATCCCTGCGCGCGTGAGGAAATGGCCTTCGCTGAACCGGTCGAACGAGGGAAAGCGGGTCAGGTTGTCCACCAGCGGATAGATCGGCCATTGCGCGATCACCGGCACGGCCGCCGGCGTGTCCCGCAACGCGATCGCGGTCACGATGCAGAGCGATCCACCCGCGCTGTCGCCGGCCAGCACCAGCGAGGACACGCCCAAGCCGAGTTCCGCGGCTCCCGACGCCACCCAGCGCGCGGCCGCTTCGCAATCGTCGGGTGCGGCTGGCCAGGGATGTTCGGGCGCCAGCCGGTAATCGACCGACACGACCGGGAGCCCGAGCGTCCGCGACATCTCCGCGCAGAAGCTCGCATGGGTATCGAGATCGCCGATCACGAACCCGCCGCCGTGAAAGAACACCAC
>NZ_DASVTO010000062.1:0-28919 GCF_036387535.1 Sphingomonas sp. | reverse complement strand
ACCGTGGAAGGATCCGTCGCCGGGCTGACCTGGTCACCGGATGGCGCGCAACTGCTGTTCCAGAATGATCGCGGCGATCATGCCACCACCGCGCTGTTCGACATCGCCCGGCGCCGGCTGTCCTTTCCGGATCCCGCATTGCAGCAGGATGTCGAACCCGTCTTCTCCCCGGACGGCACCCGCATCGCCTTCATCCGCTTCACCCCGCCGCCGCCCGCAGCGCCGGGTGGCGGCGGCTATTGGTCGATCCGCATCGTCGATCTGCGCGATGGCCGCGCGCGTGAGGTGTGGCGCGCGCCGGTCGGACCGGGCGGGCTTTATGCCGGCACGCGCGGACGCAACCTGTTCTGGACGGCGGACGACCAGCTGATCTTTCCGTGGGAACGCAGCGGCTGGTTGCATGTCTTCGCGCTTCCCGCCACCGGCGGCACGCCGCGCGCGCTGACCGCCGGCATGTTCGAGGTCGAAAGCTTCCTGCTCGATTCCACCGGGCGCGACCTGCTCTATGTCGCCAATGCCGGGGACATCGACCGCCGCCATCTGTGGCGCCGCGCGCTGTCCGGCGGCCCTGCCCGCCAACTGACCCGCGGCACCGGGATCGAGGTCTATCCCGCGACGGCCGGCGATGCGGTCGCGGTGATCGCCACCGACAGCACCCACCCCGCCTTTCCCGCGCTGATCGCGCGTGGCGGCATGCTCAGCCCGCTGGTCGACACGGGCGACGCGATCGCACCGGCCGCGCGCTTCGTACCGGCGGAACCGGTCCTCTTCCGCGCCGACGACGGCCTCCTCATCCACGGGCAGTATTTCCATGCGCCCGGCCCCGGCCGCCACCCCGCGCTGATCTTCCTGCACGGCGGCCCGCGGCGCCAGATGCTGCTGGGTTTCCACCCGTCGCGCTATTATTCCAATGCCTGGATCTTCAATCAGGTGATGGCGGCCCGGGGCTATGACGTGCTCGCCGTCAATTATCGCGGTGGCACCGGCTACGGTCTCGCCTTCCGCGATGCGCCGGACACCGGCCGCGATGGCGCCAGCGAATATCGCGATGTCCGGGCCGCCGCGCTGTTCCTGGCGGCGCGCGCCGATGTCGATCCCCGCCGGATCGCGCTCTGGGGCGGCAGCTGGGGTGGTTATCTCGTCGCGCTCGGCCTCGCGCGCGACAGTGCGCTGTTCGCCGCCGGGGTCGACCTGCACGGCGTCCACAATCTGCTCCGCGCTCCTGCCGCCGGCCTGTCGCCGATGCAGCAGGATGCCGCCCGCCAGGTGCAATGGGCCTCGTCCCCGATCGCGGCGATCGATCGCTGGCGCGCGCCGGTCCTGCTGATCCACGGTGACGACGACCAGAATGTCGATGTTTCGCAATCGGTGCTGCTGGGGCAGATGCTGACCGCGCGCGGCATCCCGCATGAAGACCTGCTGCTGCCCGATGAACGCCACAGCTTCATCCGGCATCAAAGCTGGGTCAGCGCCTATGATGCCAGCATGACGTTCCTCGATCGGCTGCTTGCCCCTGCTCCGGTCGCGGCCGCCCGCTAGAGCATCTAGCGTTTCATCCGATCCATCCAACCGACCTGTTCGTATCGGGCGAAGTCGCGATACGCTACGCAGCCTATGTGACACGTCCCTCGACTGCGCTCGGGACGAACGGATCATATTCAACGCTCGATGCTCTGGCTACGCGCCCTCCGCCGGGGCTGCATCGCCCCAGAACCCTGCGACCGGCGGTACCAGCATGCCGTCCGCGTCGCTGGCGCCGCCCGCCATGTCCGCGCGCAGCCAGAAGGGTCCGTCCAGGTCGACGAACGCCGATCCGGCGGCGATGTGCAACGCCGGCGCGATCGACAGCGACGAACAGATCATGCACCCGGTCATCACGCCCAGCCCGCGCCCACGCGCCGCCGCCGCCAGCGCGAGGGCCGCGGTCAGGCCGCCAGTCTTGTCCAGCTTGATGTTGACCACGCCATAGCGGCCCGCGACGCGGTCGAGATCGTCCAGACCGTGCAATGCCTCGTCCGCCGCCACCGGGACGGACCCGGCATAGCCCGCCAACGCGCCATCCGCGTCCGCCGGCAATGGCTGCTCCAGCAAATCGACGCGGCAGTCCGCCAGCACGCCCTGCATCCGGTCCAGCACCGCCATCGTCCAGCTCTCGTTCGGATCGACGATCAGCCGCGGCCCCGGCGCCGCCGCCCGCACCGCACGCAACTGCGCTTCCGGGTCGCCGGCATCCACCTTCACCTTCAACAATGGCACATGCGCCAGCCGGGCCGCCGCCGCCGCCATCGCATCCGGCCGGTCCAGTCCGATGGTCAGCGCGGTCGCCATTCGGCCCGGCGCAGCCTGCCCGATCAGCGCCGCCACGCTCTGCCCGGCCAGCCGCGCGTCCAGATCCCACAATGCGCAATCGACGGCATTGCGCGCCGCACCGGCGGGCATGATCGTCGCCAGTTCCGTGCGCCCGACGCCATCCTCGATCGCGCCCCGCACCGCCGCGATCGCCGCCACCGCGCCCGCGACGCTTTCGCCATAGCGGGGGTACGGCACCCCCTCCCCGCGCCCGACGGCATCGCCCTCGGCAATCATCACTTGCACCACATCGGCGGCGGTCTTGGTCCCGCGCGCGATCCGGAACGGGGTCGCCAGCGGAAAGCTGCGCTCGCTGATCGTCACCTTACGCCGCATCGCCCGCATCCCTCCGCCCGATGATCCGCGCCAGCGCCATGTCCGCCGTGACGTTGCCCATGGTGCGGAAGATATCCGGTACCGTCTCCACCGCCAGCAGCAGCGGCAACAACCCCACCGGAATACCCATCGCCAGACAGATCGGCCCGATCGTGGTGAAAAAGCTGATCTGCGCGGGCAATCCGACCGCGGCCAGGCTGACCACCGCCGCCACCAGCACGCCGATCGCGATCGTTCCGAACGACAGCGTGACGCCGTGCACATCCGCCAGATACAGCGCGACCGCGATGTTCGCCGCCGGGCTGGTCACGCGGAACAGGGATATGGCCAGCGGCAGGACGATGCTGCGTACATCGCGCACCACCGCCAGCGGCCCGTCGCACGCCGCGATCATCGCCGGCAGCGACGCGATCGAGGATTGGGTGCTGAACGCGATCGCCTGCGCGGGCGCCGCCGCCCGCGCGAACCGCGCCAGCCCGATCCGCCCGAACAGCAGGACGATGGGATAGACGATCACCGTGACCGCCAGACAAATCGCGACGATCAGCGCGACATAATGCAGCAACGTGCCCGCGCTCGCCAATCCGGATCGATACCCCGCCACCAGACCCAGCGCGAACACGCCGATCGGCGCCAGCACCAGCACCCACCCCACGATCACCATCAGCGTATCGACCATGGCCTGCACGACACCGAACAGCGCCGCGCGCCCGTCCTCCGCGATGCGCGATGCTGCAAATCCGAACACCAGCGCGAACAGCACCACCGCCACCATCTCGCCGTCCGCCGCCGCGCGGATCGGGTTGACCGGGATGAACCCCAGCAACCATGCCGCCGATGGCTCGACCGCGCCGGCCGCCTCCGCGATCGGGGCCGGACTGCCCAATGCCGCGGCGCCGCCCGCGGGCACCGGCCACCATGACAGGATCGACGATGTCGCCACCGCGCTGAACGCGGTCGATGCCAGCAGGCCGAACGCGAACAGCAGCATCGCCCTCCGCGCGATCCCGCCCGCGCGCACCGATTGCGCGGCCGATCCGATCCCGGTCACCAGCAACCCGAACACCAGCGGCACCAGCGGCATCTGCAGCCCGTTCAGCCAGGCTTTGCCTACCGGTTCGGCGATGCCCAGCACCACCGGCCCGATCGCCCCGCCGGCGGCGGCCAGCCCCGCCCCCGTCGCCAGCCCGATCAACAGCGCCAGCAGGATCCGAACGGTGGACGACATGGGGTGCTCCTGCTGCGCGCATGATCCTTGTCCGGCGGGACACGCAATTGTCCAGCGCGTTCCTTTACCAGACGGTAATATTCGCACTGCAACCCGACGGCACCGCGAAAGGATCCCTAACCTATGACGCGTCGCCCATGGCCATCGGCAATTCGGTTCGGCCCGCCCGTGAACTTTCGTCGAAGGTCGTGGTTCGTCGGGATCTTCGGTGTGATACCATCGATCATGGTAAAAAGATCGTCCTCCGGTGCGACTACGTTGATGCAGCGGCATGAAAGTTTCGCGAACATCTTGGAGCGGAGCGCAAGGGCGACTAAATGCAGCCTGCGAATCTCGATATCGGAGGAATCCGTCGCGATATTCGGTGTCAATTGAAGGACCAATTTCCGTTATGCCCGCCAACGAAGATCTTCTCGGCCTGGTCGCCGATATCGTTTCCGCTCATGTGTCGAACAACAATGTCGCGACCGCCGACGTACCCGGCCTGATCCGCGCGACCTATGCCGCCATGGCCGGTCTTGGCGAACCGCAGGCACCGCCGCCGGCCGAAAAGCCCGAGCCTGCGGTTTCCGCGCGCAAATCGCTGGCGAACCCGAACCACATCATCTCGATGATCGACGGGAAGCCCTACACGATGCTGAAGCGGCATCTGGCGCAGAACGGCCTGACTCCTGCGGAATATCGTGAACGGTATGACCTGCCGGCCGATTATCCGATGACGGCCAAGGCCTATAGCGAACGTCGCCGCGAACTCGCCCACTCCTTCGGCCTGGGCCGGAAGAAGGCGGAACCGGCAGCAGCAGCGCCCGCCGCTAAGGCCGAACGCAAGCCGCGCGCGAAAAAGACGGCCGAGGCATCGCAGGACGCCGAGGGCTGATTCCCGCCTGTATCATCCAGGGCCGGTTCTTCGGGACCGGCCCTGTTTGTATCGGCGGTTCGGTTCAATCGGGCGCGATCGACGCACCTGCCAGGAACATGTCGATCGCCCGCCCCAGCATCTGCTGTCGTTCACAGACTTCGGGCGCGCGCATGTCGCTGAACAACACGCGCATCTGTGGCGCGTGGAAGAACAGCGCGGTGAACATGTGGGCGGAGATTTGCGGCTCCGGCATCTGCGCCCTGCCTTCCGCATTCCACTGCGCGAACAACGCGCTGAATTCGTCGATCAACGGCTTGTGCGTATCCGCATAGATGCGGGCGGCGAATTCCGGTGACGTCAGCACTTCCCCCATCACCAGCCGGATCAACCCGACCAGCGTCGGATCGGCCATCATGTCCAGCAAATGGCCTGCGGCCGCTCGCAGGATCGCCGCCGGCGGTTCGTCGCGGGACAGGATGATGCGCAGTCGGCCGATGTCGTCGTTGCGTTCGGCGTTCACCACCGCGCTCAACAAACCGAGCTTGCTGCCGAATAGATCGTACAGCGTGGACAGCGATCCGCCTGACCGTTGTACGATCTGCGTCAGGCTGACCGCGTCATAGCCCCGTTCCAGGAACAGGTCCTTCGCGGCAGCCACCATCGCGCCGGCGCGGCGTTCCCGACGGCCGATCTCGGGTTCGTCACAGATCCGTGGCATCTTCATGAAAACGGCCTTCGTGCTGCGACGCAAAAAACAGGTTTGACGCGTAGTGTATTCTACATTACGCGCCATTGAACAAGCCCGGTCTGGCGTGCCGACACGTCTTTTGGGCGAGATATCCGGTTCGGAACAAAGGGAGCCAGCGCGCTCATGTTCGCAAGTCTGAAGATCGGCGCCTCCGCCACCCTGATCGCCCTCACCCTCGTCGGCTGTGCGCAGGACGCGCCGCCCGCGCCGCCCCCGCCGGAGGTAGAGGTGGTCACGATCCGTCCCACCGCCGTCGCGCTGGTGGTGGAACTGCCCGGCCGAGTCGCGGCGATCCGCACGGCGGAGGTGCGCGCGCGCGTCGACGGCATCGTCGAGCGCCGCGTCTACGAAGAGGGCACCGACGTCCGCGCGGGGCAGCTGCTGTTCCGTATCGATCCGCGCGAACGCCGCGCCGATTACGAAGCGGCGCAGGCGACGCTGCGCCGCAGCGAAGCGACCGCCCGCAATGCCGCCCAGGTCGTCGCCCGGTATCAGCCGCTGGTGGGACAACAGGCGATCAGCAAACAGGAATATGACGCCGCCGTCGCGGAACAGCGTTCGGGCCAGGCCGATGTCGCCAATGCGCGCGCCCAGGCCGATCGCGCCCGGCTGACGCTCAACTATACCAATGTCGTCGCGCCGATCTCCGGCCGTGTCGGCCGGGCGGAGGTGACCGAAGGCGCGCTGGTCAGCGCCAGCGGCGCCACGCTGCTGACGCGGATCGAACAGCTTGATCCGATCTACGTCAACTTCTCGCAATCCAGCAGCGACCTGTTGAAACTGCGCCAGGATATCGCCGCCGGGCGGATCAAGGCGCAGAATCTCAACCGGGTGCGCGTCACGCTCGCGCTGGAGGATGGCACGCCCTACCAGCCCGTCGGGCATCTCGACTTTCTCGACATGGCCGTTGACGAATCCACCGGCACCGTGTCCCTGCGTGCGGAATTCCCGAACCCCAACCGCTATCTCCTTCCGGGGCAGTTCGTTCGCGCGAAGGTTCAGGGTGGCACCGACAACCGCGGCATCACCGTTCCGCAACGTGCGGTGCAGATCGGCCCCAAGGGCGCCAACGTCCTGGTGATCGGTCAGAACAGCATCGCCACCGTCCGACAGATCCGGGTGGGTGAGCTTCAGGGCGGCAATTGGGTGGTGACCGATGGGCTGAAGGCCGGCGACCGCGTGATCGTGAACGGGCTGCAGATGGCCCGTCCGGGCGCGCCGGTCCGCATCGCCGGGGCCAGGCCACCCGCCGCCGCGACCCCGGCCGCCGCCGCACCGGCGCAACGCTGATCGTCATGACCGGACGCGCCGCGTGCCCGCGCCGCGCGCCCAATTCCCAGCTCGATAAAGGCTAGGCCCATGTTCTCCCGCTTCTTCATCGGCCGCCCGGTCTTCGCCTGGGTCATCGCGCTCGGCATCCTGCTCGGCGGCATCCTCGCGCTGCGCGCGCTGCCGATCGAACAATATCCGGACGTCGCGCCGCCCTCGCTGCAGATCAGCGTCACCTATCCGGGTGCCGATGCCGCGACGCTCGAACAGAATGTGACGCAGGTGATCGAACAGGAACTGAACGGCGTGGAGGGGTTCCTCTACATGTCGTCGACCAGTCTTTCGAACGGCACCGCGTCGATCACCGTCAATTTCGAATCCGGCACCAACATCGATACGGCGCAGATGGACGTCCAGAACCGGCTCCGCCGGGTCGAGGCGCGCCTTCCGGAAGAGGTGCGGCGCCAGGGCGTGCTGGTCAGCGAGGCCAATGCCGGCTTTCTCCAGATCGTGGCGCTGACGTCGAAGAGCGGTGAAACCAGCAGCATCGAACTCGGCAACATCGCGTCGAACCAGATCATCGACGAACTGCGCCGCGTGCAGGGCGTCGGCGACATCCGCCTGTTCGGATCGCCCTACGCGATGCGCATCTGGCTCGATCCGGACAAGCTCGCCACCTACAAGCTGTCGTCGGCGGAGGCACTTGCCGCCGTCACCGAACAGAATAGCCAGACGGCAGGCGGGTCGCTCGGCGATCAGCCGGTCGCCAAGGGCACGGAACTCAACGCCACCATCGTCACCCAGAACCGCTTCACCAACGCCGAACAGTTTGAGAACATCATCCTGAAGGCCAATCCCGATGGCTCCACCGTCACGCTGGCGGACGTCGGCCGCGTGGAGCTGGGCGCGCAGGATTACAGCACCGGCACCGAACTGAACGGCAAGCCGATGGCGGGCATGGCGATCCAGCTGCGCACCGGCGCCAACGCGCTGGCCACTGCGGAGGGCGTGCAGACCCGGATGAAGGAACTTGCGGCGTCGCTGCCGGCGGACGTCGCCTGGTCGATCCCCTACGATACCACGCCGTTCATCACCGTGTCGGTCCACGAAGTGATCAAGACGCTGGTCGAAGCGATGATCCTCGTATTCCTCGTGATGTTCCTGTTCCTCCAGAACTGGCGCGCCACCGTCATCCCGACGCTGGTCGTGCCGATCGCGCTGGCCGGTGCCTGCCTCGGCCTCTGGCTGTTCGGCTTCTCCATCAACGTGCTCAGCCTGTTCGGCATGGTGCTGGCGATCGGCATCCTGGTCGACGATGCTATCGTCGTGATCGAAAATGTCGAACGCATCATGTCGGAAGAACATCTGTCGCCGCGCGACGCGACGATCAAGGCGATGGGCCAGATCACCACCGCCATCGTCGGCATCACGCTGGTGTTGATCGCGGTGTTCGTGCCGATGGCGTTCTTCCCCGGCTCCACCGGCGGCATCTACCGCCAATTCTCGCTGACGCTGGTCGTGTCGATCGCCTTCTCGGCGCTGCTGGCGCTGACCTTGACCCCGGCGCTCTGCGCCACGCTGCTGAAACCGCATGATCCGGACAAGAAGCCGTCGCGCTTCGGCTTCGTTCAGCGCTTCTTCAACGGCTTCAATCATCGCTTCGCGCGCTCGACCGACAAATATCAGCGCGGCGTCGGCAGCATCCTGTCCAAACCGCTGCGCTGGCTTGGCGTGTTCGTGCTGCTCGTCGGCCTGACCGCCATCCTGTTCCTGCGCCTGCCTGGCGGCTTTCTGCCATCGGAGGATCAGGGCTATGTCATCTCCGTCATCCAGGCGCCGCCCGGTGCCACGCGCCAGCGGACGGACGAGGCGATCCGCGCGACGCAGGCGTTCTTCGACAAACAGCCGCAGGTCGCCAACGTCATCGCCGTGCGCGGGTTCAGCTTCTTCGGCCAGGGGCAATCGACCGCGATGGTCTTCTCGCCGCTGCATCCGTGGGAAGAACGCCCCGGCGTCGAAAACAGCGCGCAGACGCTGGCCGGCAAGGCGCTCGGCGCGCTGTTGCAGGTGAAGCAGGCGATGATCTTCACGCTCAATCCCCCGCCGATCCAGCAGCTTGGCAACGCGACCGGCTTCTCCTTCCGGCTTCAGGCGCGCAACGGCCAGAGCGAGGAAGAACTGACCGCCGCGCGCAACCAGCTGCTGGGCATGGCGATGCAGAGCCCGGTGCTGGCCAATGTCCGTCCCGAAGGGATGGAGCCGGCCCCGCAGCTGAAGGTCAATATCGACCGGGTTCGCGCCCGCGCGCTCGGGCTGTCGATCGGCGACGTCAACACCACGCTCTCGATCGCGGCGGGTTCGGCCTATGCCAACGACTTCAACCGCGATGGCCGCGTCCTTCGCGTCTATCTCCAGGCCGATGCCCCGTATCGCATGACGCCGCAGGACATTCTCAACCTGCGGGTCCGCAATGCCGCCGGCGACATGGTGCCGTTCGGGGCGTTCACCACCGCCACCTGGGGCTCCGGCCCGCCGCAGCTGCAGCGCTATAACGGCTATCCCGCGGTCTCCATCTCCGGCGAATCCAAGCCCGGCTATTCGACCGGCGATGCACTGACGGAAATGGAAAAGCTGGTGGCAAAGGTGCCGGGTGGCTTCACCTATGAATGGACCGGCATCTCCTATGAGGAGAAGCAGGCTGGCGGTCAGGTCGGCGCGCTGCTCGCGCTGTCGATGGTGGTCGTGTTCCTGCTGCTCGCCGCGCTCTACGAAAGCTGGACGGTGCCGATCGCGGTGCTGCTGGTGGTGCCGCTCGGCGTGCTGGGGTCGATCCTGTTCACGATGATGCGGGGCTATTCGGCGGACGTCTATTTCAACGTCGGGCTCATCACCATCATCGGCCTGGCCGCGAAAAACGCGATCCTGATCATCGAATTCGCGATCGAACAGGAGGCGGAGGGCATGAGCGTGCGCGACGCCACCATGGAGGCGGTGAAGCTCCGGCTGCGGCCGATCATCATGACCAGCCTGGCGTTCATCCTGGGCATGGTGCCGTTGTTCCTGTCGACGGGGGCCGGCGCCGCCAGCCGCCGTGCGGTCGGCACCGGCGTGATGGGCGGCATGATCGCCGCAACCTTGCTCGGGATCTTCTTCATCCCGCTTTTCTACATCGCGGTCCGCCGCTGGCTGACCCGCAAGGCGCCGCACGCGCCGGAAACGGGCCATGGCCACCATCAGGACGGGGAACCGACCCATGCGTAACCCCACCTCTCCCCGTCCGGCGCGGCCGAACCGGACCGCGCTGGCCTTGTTGGCCGCCACGGCCCTGTCGGCCTGCAACCTCGCCCCGAAACATGTCACGCCCGCGCTCAGCACGCCCGTGGAATATCCACCCGAAGTCACGCCGTCGGGCGGCAGCATCTCGGCGACGGCGATCGGCTGGCAGGACTATTTCAAGGATCCGCGCTTGCGTGAACTGATCCGGATGGCGCTGGAAAACAACCGCGACCTGCGGGTGTCGGTTGCCCGGATCGAGGAGGCGCGTGGTCAATACCGGATCCAGCGCGCCGATCAGCTGCCGCAACTCGGCCTGACCGGCAGTGCGACCCGCCGCCGTACCGGTATCGCATCCATCCAAAGCCAGACCGGCGGCGCCACCAACGTGCCGACCGACGGCGGCGCCAATACGCCCGACGGCTTCACCTTCAACACCTATAATGTCGGGGTCGCGGTCACCGCGTTCGAACTCGATTTCTGGGGCCGGGTCGCGAATCTGAGCGAGGCGGCGCGTGCCAACTATTTCTCCACCATCGCCGCCGAACGCGCCTTCCGGCTGTCGCTGATCCGCGATCTCGCCACCGCCTATCTGACGTCGCGTTCGCTGTCGGAACAGGCCGACCTGGCCGATCGGACGATCGCCTCGCGCCGGACCGGGTTGAAGATCGCCCGCCTGCGGCTCGATGCGGGCGTCACCTCCGCGCTCGATTATCGCCAGGCCGAAGTGTTGCTGACCCAGGCCGAAACCGAAGCTGCATCCCTTCGCAACCAGCGCGCGCAGCAGCGGAACATCGTCCGGCTGCTGGTCGGTCAGCCGATCGACGAAGATCTGCTCGCACCGGCCGCGACGTTGGACGCGCAGGGCCTCGTTCGCGACATCGCAGCCGGCCTGCCGTCGGAACTGCTCGCCAACCGGCCCGACATCCTGCAGGCGGAGGAGGATCTCCGCGCCGCCCGTGCCAACATCGGCGCCGCCCGTGCGGCCTTCTTCCCGTCGATCACGTTGACTGGAAATGCCGGCTTCACCTCGTCCGCGCTCGGCAATCTCGTCGGGAAGGAGGGGCTGGGCTGGAGCATCGGACCCTCGCTCACCCTGCCGATCTTCGACTGGGGCGCGCGCAAGGGCGACCTGACGGTGGCCCGCGCCCGCGAAACGATCGCGGTCGCCACCTATGAACGGACGGTGCAGACCGCATTCCGCGAGGTCGCTGATGCCCTTGCCGGCCGCCGCTACCTGCGCGAACAGATCGAGGCGCAGGTCCGCGCGGTCGATGCGCAACGCACGCTCGCCCGCCTGGCCGAGTCCCGCTACCAGAACGGCGTCGCGCAATATCTTGAAGTGCTGGACGCCCAGCGCAGCCTGTTCGCCGCCGAACAAACACTGATCGTGCTGCGCGGTAACGACCTTCAGAATCTGGTCACGCTCTATACGGCACTCGGCGGCGGCCTGGGTCCGCCCCCGCCGCTCCGCCCCGGCGACGCCGCGCCTGCCGCCGGCTAAAGCCGGAAGACCTGAGGTCAAACCCCTTTCCCGACCCGTCCGGTTCGAGCCTGTCGAGAACTGCGCTGCGTTCTCGACTGGCTCGACCGAACGGGAGTAGGCAGCGGTGGATCGACTTTCTGTCGTCAAGGTCTGGACATCACATCTCCCGCAACGCCCGCGCGGGTCGTGCCGCCAGCGCGGGCCACGCACCCACCAGTCCGATGCCCAGGATCAGCACCACGCCGCTGCCCAGCGTCGCCAGCACCACCCCCCAGTCGGGCGCCCATTCCAGCCGGAACACGCGCACCACCACATACCAGCCGGCACCGGTGCCGACCGCCAGCGCTATCAGCGACACGACCGCGGCCAGGATCGCATATTCGATCGCCTGCACCGCCAGCACCTGCGCCCGCCGTGCGCCCAGCATCTTCAGCAGCAGAGCATCATACACGCGGGCCGCGCGCGACGCCGCGATCGCGCCCACCAGCACCGCGATCCCGGCAGCGATCGCCACCCCGGATGCCGCGGCCACCGCTGTCGCCAGCTGTCCCAGCAGCGTGCCGACCGTATCGATCACATCCTTGACGCGGATCAGGCTGACCGATGGAAATGCCGCCGTTACTGCCCGGTTGACCGCCGCTTCGCGCGCGGGCGGCAGCGACAGCGTCGCCATGTAGTTGAACGGGGCCCCGTCGAACGTACCGGGGGAGAAGATCATCACGAAATTGAACCCCAGGCTGTCCCAGTTGATGTCGCGGAACGACGCGATCGTCGCCGGCACCTCGACCCCCAGCGCCGAAACCGTGATCGCATCGCCGATCTTCAGCCCCAGCAAACGCCCGGCCTCCGCATCCATCGACACCAGCGGCGGCCCGGCATAGCCGACCGGCCACCACTGGCCTTCGGTGATCCGGTTGCCCGCGGGCAGCCCCTGCGCAAAGGTCAGCCCGCGGTCGCCGCGCAGGATCCACGCGCCTTCCGGCACCGCTTTCATGTCCGCCACCCGCACGCCCTTCACCGCCACCACCGGCCCGCGCAGCGACGGTACCAGCGTCAGCGCGCTGTCCGGCGCGGCCCGTGCCACGACCGTGCGGAACCGGTCGAGATCCGCGGAGGGGATATCCAGCATGAAGAACCCCGGCGCCTTGGCCGGCACCGTGCTGCGGATCTGCGCGTTCAGGTTGGTCTGGATCACCGCCAGCGTTGCAAACAGGCTCAGGCCCAGTCCCAACGCCACCACCAGCCGGTCGGTCTGCGCCGCCGGGGCATGCAGGTTCGCGATCGCCAGCCGCAACAGCGGCCGCCTCGATCGCGGCAGCCGCGCCGCCATGGCCCGCACGGCGATCCCCAGCACCGCCAGGATCAGCAGCAACGCGCCCGCGCCGCCCAGGAACCCGGCGGCGAATATCGGCTCGCGCGCGCTCGCCACCGCGATCGCCGCCACCCCGCCGATCGCCAGCAGGATCGCGGCCACCGCCCACCAAGGCGGCCGCCGGCGCGGCTCCACCCCGCCGCGAAACAGCGACGCCGCCCCCACCGCCCGCGCCCGCGCCAGCGGTGCCAGCGCAAAGGCGAACGCGATCAGCAGGCCATAGACCGCCGCCAGCGTTAACGCCTTGCCCTGCACCGCAAAACCCGGCGCGACGGGCAGCGCGTCACCCGCAAACGCCACCACCAGCGACGGCACGCACGCGCCGACGACCAGCGCCAGCAGCACCGCCGCGGCGGACACCAGGCCGATCTGGATCAGGTAGATGCGGAAGATCGTGGCGGACGACGCGCCCAGCGTCTTCAACGTCGCAATGCCGGCGCGTTTCCCGTCCAGATAGGCGCCTACGCCATTGCCGACCCCGATCCCCGCGATCAGCAGCGCGGTCAGCCCGACCAGCGCCAGAAACTGCCCGATCCGCTCGATGAACCGCTGCGTCCCCGGCGCGCTATTGCTGCTGTCCTGCACGCGCCAACCCGCATCGGGATGCGCGCGGTCCAGCGCCTTGCCCACCGCCACCGCATCGCGGCCCGCCGGCAACGCCACCCGGTATCGCCAGCGATACAGGCTGCCCGGCTGCACCAGCTGAGTCGCACGCAGCCCCGCCATGTCGACCAGCACCGCCGGTCCCAGGCTGAACCCCTCGCCCACCCGGTCGGGTTCCTGCGCGATGATCCCGCCGACGGTCAGCATCGCCTCGCCCACCCGGATCGGATCGCCGACGCGCACCCGCAATCGTTCCGCCAGCGCCGGCGCGATCAGCACGCGCCCGCCGCCCGGCCGCGCCACGATCGCGCCCGGCGCGACCGTCAGCGTGCCGTATAGCGGATAGGCGGCGTCCACCGCCTTCAATTCCGCCAGCACCGCCTCCGCGCCATCGCTGCGCGACGCCATCGCCCGCATCGCCGCGCTTTCCGATACACGCCCCAGCCGCGCGATGGCGGCGCGCTCGTCCGGTGTCGCCTGTCGCTGGGACAGCGACACCGACAGGTCGCCGCCCAGAATGACCCGGCCCTGCGACCGCAATTCTCCCACGATGGCGGACGACAGCGATCCGACTCCCGCGATCGCCGCCACCCCCAGGAACAGGCATATGGCCAGCAGCCGCAATCCCACCAGCCCGCCGCGCAGATCGCGCAGCGCCAGCCGCCACACCACGCTCACGCCGTCCGCCGATCGCTGACGATGCGTCCGTCACGCATCTCCAGCACACGGTCGCAACGCTCCGCCAGCGCGCGATCATGCGTGATCATCAACAGCGTCGCGCCCGTCTGCCGCCGCCGCGCGAACAGCAGGTCCAGGATCGCCGCCCCCGTCGCCTCATCCAGATTGCCGGTCGGCTCATCCGCGAACAGGATCGCCGGGCCGGACACGATCGCCCGCGCGATCGCGGCGCGCTGCTGCTCGCCACCCGACAGCTGCGCCGGATAATGACCGGTGCGGTGCCCCAGCCCGACCGCCGCCAACTCCGCGGCCGCGCGCGCGAACGCATCGTCCACGCCGTCCAACTCCAGCGGCACCGCGACATTCTCCAGCGCGGTCATCGTCGGCAACAGGTGGAACGCCTGCAACACGATGCCGATCCGACCGCGCCGCGCCAGCGCCAGCGCATCCTCGTCCAGCGCCCCGAAATCCGCACCCGCGACCAGGATCTCGCCACCCGTCGCCCGTTCCAGCCCGGACAGCACCGCCATCAACGACGACTTTCCTGATCCGCTCGCACCCAGCAACGCCACGCTGTCGCCGGTCGCGATGTCCAGGTCGATACCGCGCAGGATCTCGACCCGCGCCTCTCCCTTGCCGAGCGCGAGGGTGACATTGCGCGCGCGGATCGCGATATGGTCGGTCGACATGCGGCAAGGATATCCAATGAACCAGAAGAACCCGGCATATGGGCGGCGGCCTCGGCTTCTCCAAGCAATGCTGCGTGTCATGCTGATGACGATCGCGCTTGCGGCCGTTCCGGCACGCGCGGCCGACCGGCTGATCCTGGCTTTCGGCGACAGCCTGACCGCCGGCTATGGCCTCGCCCCGGCACAGGCCTTCCCCAACCGGCTGGAGGCCGCACTGCGCGCGTCCGGCGTGCCCGCCCGCGTCTACAATGCCGGCGTTTCGGGCGACACCACCGCCGCCGGCCGCGCCCGCCTCGCCTGGGTGCTGCGCGGGTTGAAGGCGAAACCCGATCTCGCCATCATCGAACTCGGCGCGAACGATATGCTCCGGGGGATCCAGCCGGCGCAGACTCGTGCCAATCTCGATGCGGTCGTCGGGGATCTCCGCCGCCGCGGCATCCCGGTCCTGATCGCCGGCATGCGCGCGGCCCCCAATATGGGCCGGCCCTATGCGGCGGCGTTCGAACCGATCTTTCCCGCGCTCGCCCGCAAATACCGCGCGCCGCTCTATCCGTTCTTTCTCGATGGCGTCGCCGGCAACCGCGCTTTGTTGCAGGGTGATGGCATGCACCCCAACCCGCGCGGGGTGGCCATCGTCGTCCGCCGCATCCTTCCCGCCGTCCGCGCCGCCCTGCCGCGCTGATCATGCGGGTGCGCGGTCAATCGAGCCGTGTCACCCGCACTTCCTGATTGTTGAGCTGCGCGCTGCCGAACACGGTCATGAACGCGATGTCGGTCGCGTCGCGCCCCACCGCAGTCCGCACCATGCCGTCGGTTCGCGCCAGTCGCGTCGCATCCACCAGATGCCAGGCATCGTTCAGCCAGACTTCGACGACGGCATGGAAATCCGGCGGTGCCAGGCCCCAGGCATAGGCGGACACCAGCCGGGCGGGAATCCCGTCCGCCCGCGCCAGGCTCGCCATCAGATGCGCGAAATCGCGGCATACGCCGGCGCGGTGGACGAAACAATCGACCGCGGTCGTGGTCCCGTCGCTCGATCCCATGACATAATCGACATGGGCATGGACCCAATCGGCCATCGCCAGGATCTTGTCGCCCCCCTCCAGACCCGCGAATTCGCGGTAGACGAACGCGGCGAACTTGTCGGATTCGCAATAACGGCTCGGCCACAGGAACGGCAGCACGTCACCCGGCAGGTCGCGTGTCGCCACCCGTTCCAGGCCTTCCAGCCGCGGTGCCGGCCGCTCGACATCGAATACGCCGTGATAGGTCGCCAGCAGGCGCCCGCCCAGACCCCGCATCAGCGTGCGGCGCCCGATCCCGTCCTCGCCGGGCACGGTGCGCAACGGCCCCGCACCCTGCACGATCAGGCCGTCCTCGATCAGCCGTTGGTCCGATGTCGGTGCGGCTTCGATCGCCAGCAGGACATCATAGGGTTCCGGCAACTGATAATCCAAAGTGGCATCGATCCGGAGCCGCATCGCAGGCTGTATTCCCTTGTCTGAGCCCTGCGGCAACGAGCCGCCACCGGCGTCGTTCCCGTTCGTCGGCGCGGGGGATCAGTCGCGGCGCTTGAACGGGTCCACGAACCCGCCCGGCAACAGGTTGCTGGCCGGGGCGCCGCCCTCCGGTGCGTTCGCCGCCGCCTCGCGCTGCGCGCGCAGCTCCTCGATCAACGCGCTGCGATCGCCGTCCAGCCGCGTGTCGGTCGGCGCCTCGATCCCCGCCGCCTTGGCGGCCTTGGCCACCAGTGCGTCCAGTTCACGCTGCGAACACAGCCCCAGCGTCACCGGATCCTTGGGCGTGATGTTCGCGATGTTCCAGTGGCTGCGGTCGCGGATCTTCGAAATGGTGTCGCGCGTGGTGCCGATCAGCTTGCCGATCTGCCCGTCCGACACTTCGGGATGGTTGCGGATGATCCACGCGATGCCGTCCGGCTTGTCCTGGCGCTTGGATACCGGCGTATAGCGCGGCCCCTTGGTGCGGCGGACCTGATCCGGCCCCTTCTGCATCATCAGGACATGGCTCGGATCGGCCTGGCCCTTGTCGATCTCCGCCTGCGTCAGTTCGCCCGCGCGGATCGGGTCGCGCCCGGTCAGCTTGGTCGCCGCCATATCGTCCGCGATCGCCTGGACCTCCAGGATATGCAGCCCGCAAAACGCCGCAATCTGTTCGAAGCTGAGCGCGGTGTTGTCGACCAGCCATGATGCGGTCGCATGGGGCATGAGCGGCTGGGACATGGGAAACTCCGGATAAAGAAAGGGCCGCCCCCCTCATGGGGAGCGGCCTGCATATGCGTCCGATGTAATGACCCCCGCGCGGGAGGGCAAGGCGCGATCTGCCCCGCCTGCGCTACTTTGCCGGCGTGCCGATCACCTGCCGGTCCAGGAAATCGGTGATCGTCCGCCAGACATGCGTCTGCGCGCCTTCGCCCGCCACGCTGTGGGTCTTCCCCGGATACACCATCATCTCGAACGGCAGCTTGGCCTCCTGCAACTTGGCATAGAAAGCGGTCGAATTTTCGAACACCACATTGTCGTCCGCCATCCCGTGCAGCATCAGCAACGGATCGCGGATCTGGGTCGCGAACGGCAGCGCGTCGGACTGCGCATAGGGGGTCCCGTCGGTGGCCGGGTTGCCCAGATAGCGCTCCGTATAATGCGTATCGTACAGTTCCCAACGCGTGACCGGCGCGCCCGACACGCCCGCCGCAAAGGTCCCCGGCGCTTTCTCCAGCAATTTCAGCGTCATGTACCCGCCATAGGACCAGCCATTCACCGCGATCTTTGCCGGATCGACAAAATCCTGCGCCTTCAGCCAGGCGACACCGGTCAGCTGGTCCTCGACCTCCACCGTTCCCATGGCCTTGTAGATCTGGTTCTCGAACGCCGCGCCGCGGTCCGGCGTGCCGCGCCCGTCGATCGAAAACACGATCCAGCCGCGATCGACCAGATATTGCTGGATCGCCGGTCCCCAGCTGCGCGTCACCTGGCGCCCGCCGCCCGGCCCGCCATAAACCTGCACGAACACCGGATAGCGTTTGCCCGGTTCGCGCGGCGGCGACAGCAGCTTATAGTTCAGGTCGCTGCCGTCCTTCGCCTTCATCGTCCCGAACACCGGCACCGCATGGCTGGCGACATAGGGCGCATAGGGGTGCGCGACGTCGATCCTGTTCTCCTCGATCCACGCCACCCGCGTCCCCGCCGCATCGGCCAGATAGACCTGCGGCGGCTGCTGCGGATTGGATCGGAAGATCAGCGCGTGGCTCGCCGCCCGGTCCATCGTCGCGCCGTTGAACCACCCGGCTTCGGTCAGCTGCACGGGCGTCTTGGGCTTCTCCAGGTCGACCGCATACAGCTGCTGCTCGATCGCGCTGTCGCGATTGGCCAGGAAATAGACCTTGCCCGCGGCCTCATCCACGCCAACCACGTCCTTCACCGCCCAGTCGCCCTTGGTCAGCCGTGACCATTTGCCCAGCCGGTACCGATACAGATGGTTATACCCGCTCCGCTCCGACGCCCACAGCAGGCTGCCGTCCGACAGCGACCGCAGGCTGTCGTTCAGGTTGATCCAGGTCTTGGCGGTTTCCGTGAACAACAGCCGCGACTTGCCGGTGTCGGGGTTCACCTCCAGCAGGTCGAGCTTGTGCTGGTCGCGGCTCTCGCGCTGCACATACAGCGACCCGCCGTCCTTCGACCAGTCGACCCGCGCAAGGTAGACATCGGGGTCGGTGCCCAGGTCCACCTTGACCCGCCCGGTGCCGTCCGGCGCCATGATATACAGCTGCACCTCGGCATTGGGCGTCCCCGCCGCCGGATAGCGCTGCTCGAACAGCTTGGTACCCTCCGCGCCGATCGCCGCGCGCGTGACCGTCTTCACCTTGCTCTCGTCAACCCGCGCCACCGCGATCCGCGCATCGTTCGGCGCCCACCAATGGCCGGTATGCCGGTCCATCTCCTCCTGCGCCACGAACTCGGCCGATCCCCAGCTGATCGCCCCGCCCCCGCCGCTGGTCAGCCGCCGTTCCACGCCCGATCCGGTGTCGACCACATACAGGTCCTGGTCGCGCACGAAGCTGACATAGCGTCCGCCGCTCGATACCTCGGCGTCCACTTCCGACGTCGGCGTCGCGGTCAGCCGGCGGATCGTCCCGTCCAGCCCGGCCAGATACAGGTCGCCGTCGATCGGCACCAGGATCGACTTGCCGTCCGGCGCCCAGTCATAATCCACGATGCCCTTGGTGCCGCCCACCCGCGCACGCTCGCGCCGCATCTTCTCGGCTTCGGACAGCGCCGCGCCGCTGCCGATCTTCTGGCTGTCGACCAGCATCCGCGATTGTCCGGTCCTGGTGTCGACCGCCCACAGGTCGTAACGGTCGCGATCATCGGCCCGGCTGCGCAGCAGCGTCGCCATCGTGCCATCGGGCGACAGCTTCGGGCTGCGCGGCACCGCACCGTTCAGCGACGGGCTGGCGAACACCCGCTCCAGCGTGAGCGGCTGCGGCTGCGGCTGGACCTGGGCCAGCGCCGCGGAGGACAGGAAGGTAGCGGCCAGGATCGGCAGGCGAAACGACATTGCGGTCTCCGACAGGAACGGGGGCGGTGTTAGCCGCTGCCCACCCCTTGCGTCGAGACACCAAAGCGCATGCCCTTACGTCTTCTGCGCTGTCATCCCAGGCGGTCGAGCAGTTGTGCGATCCGGACATCCTCGGGCAGCGCCCCGGGGTGCACGACATAGCCCTGGGCGATGTCGCCTTGCCTCGTCACCGTCGCCGGGCTCGGTGCCGAAGGACCGCGGCGATCACATGGCCCGCTCGCGCCGGGCTGGCCGAACAGCTTGTCCAGATAGACGCTCGCCAGCCTGTGATGCGCTTCGGCCGCCTGCTCCGTGCGCGCCTCCATCGCCAGCGCGACCTCAGCTTCGGCCCGCGCAAGCAGATACTCGCTGTCCGGGACGGGATGGTGGGGAGAAAAGCCCATAACAACCTCCTGCTTCAAGATCTGAACCAGTACGCAACCGGGAGTCCTGTTGGCGGCACGATGGCGCAAGATGCTTAACGAACCGTTAAGATCCTCCCCCGACGTTACGGAAACGGCATTTCTGCAAAAAATCGCGCGCGTGTTATTAATTTGCTAACCATCCTCTGTTTTTAACGCTTTCTTAACCAACCTTTCGATATTCTTACCACCTCGTTAACCAATGCACAGCGACTGGATTCTGCCATGCTGCCAGGCATCTCGTCCTCGACGTTGCGGACCATGGCCTATCAGGCGCCCCGCCCGCTTGTCCGCGTCACGCCCGCCGCGCGTAGCGGGGCCGGATCGGATGGATCCGCCGGCTCGGGGCACCCTGGCGCCGACACCGCCGCAATTGGCGGCGGCCATGGTGCGCATCCCCGCGCCGACGCCGATGCCCGCCCCGCCTTCGATTTCGCCGACGCGCATCGGCCGGACGGCCCGCAGGATCAGACCGCCCACATGCTGTCGCGCCACAATGCCTATGTCGCCGGCCAGCGCGCCACCCGCGGCGGCAAGGGTCGCATGTCCGCCTACGAAAGCGTCATGAACATGACCGCCTGATGCAACCGAGGCAGCGTCGATGTGCGCACGTCCGGTAGACGAAACGGGGCCGCCAACCGACCGGTAGCGGCGCTCGCGCCATCATTGGTATTAGACACAGCCATGAGACATAGGACCAATTTTTCCTGACGGAGCAGTCGGCCCAACGGCCCGGCGTTGCCAAAAAAGCGCACTGCCGGGTGGTTAAGGGCAGCATGCAACTTTCGCATTTGAAATGTGTATTTTCTATGTCATGCATCGGTCATTCTTTTCGGTACGTAGCTTGGTATGCCATGGGTCCAATATAAGACCTTTACGTCGGTTTCTCGGCGTTCTCATGCCAGTCGGGTTGCTTGCCGGGGGTGTATGGGAAAGGGACCGTTCAATGACGAAGCGCAATCATATCCTTCTTGCCACCGGATCGGCGATCATCGCACTGGCGGCCGCGCCGGCTTGGGCCAATGACGGTGTCGACGCCGCCGTGACCGCACAGGCGGAAACGCCGTCGCCCACTGCCTCCGAACCCGACAGCGACAGCATCGTCGTTACCGGCATCCGCCAGAGCCTGCGCAACTCGATCAACGTGAAGCGCACCGCCAACGCCGTCGTCGACGTCATCACGTCCGAAGGCATCGGCAAGTTCCCCGACCGCAACGTCGCCGAATCGCTGTCCCACATCCCGGGCGTCAGCATCGACCGCCGCTTCGGTGAAGGTGAAAAGGTTGCGATCCTCGGGACCGATCCCGCGCTCAACCGGATGCTGCTGGACGGTCATGCGCTCGCATCGGCCGACTGGGGTGGCAACGACAATGATCCCAGCAGCCGGACCTTCAACTATTCGCTGCTGGCACCGGAACTGGTCGACCGCCTCGAAGTCTACAAGTCGCCGGAACCGCGGATCGAGGAAGGCAGCCTCGGCGGCACGGTCATCGTCCGCACCCGCCGTCCGCTCGATCTGCCCGCGAACTCCGTGTTTGCGTCTGCGGGCTATTCCTACAATGATCGATCCGACAAGGGCAATGTCCGCGGTTCCGGCCTCTATAGCTGGAAGAATCAGGACGATACCTTCGGCGTGCTGGTCGCCGCCACCTACGACAAGCAGAGCCTGACCCGCGCTGGCGTCGAGTTCTTCGGCTATCAGAGCGGCGCCGATTTCTTCCGGAAAGATGCGAACGGCAATGTCGTTCGCGATGCGTCCGGCCAAGGGGTTCTGCTGAGCCCCTCCGCCACAGTGACCGGCGGGAGCAAGGAAGACCTGATCAAGGCGGTCGCGCCGTTCGGCATCAACTATGCCTATTTCCAGCAGCAGCGCGAGCGCAAGAGCCTGTCGGGTACGATGCAGTTCCGCCCCACGGACACGCTGACCGTCACACTGAACGGCCTGCACATCGACGGCAATTACAATAATTACAGCCAGTCGATGTACACCATCCCGGTGGCGTGGACCGGAAACGTCCTGCAAAGCGCGAACGTCGTGAACGGTGTCGTGAACGCCGCCACGTTCGGCGCCGCGACCAACCAGGCGGCGCAGCTCGACACGCTGGTACGCCGTACCAAGCTGAAGACCGACAACATTAACCTGTTCGTCGATTATGAAAAGGACGGCGCCAAGCTTTCGGTCGTCGGCGGCTGGAGCAAGGCGAGGGGCGGCCGCAACCCGGAATATCTGTTCAACGTCCAGACCAAATTGCCGTTCAGCTATGCCTTCACGAACGATACGGCGGAAGTGAACTTCACTGGCGACAACACCAATCCCGCCAACTACTTCACCAATCCCAACAACAATCCGGCGCAGATCGAGGGTCGCCCCTTGATCATCAACGGCACCCAGCTGAACGGTGCGCAGATCGGCGGGCTGGATTACAGCGTCACCACCGACCGCGATATCTTCGGCGGGTACGACGCAACCATTCCGATCGAAGTCGGGCCGTTCACCGAACTGATGGTCGGATCGCGCGTGACCGATCACGTCAACCGCATCGACGGACGCGGCGTGAACACCTACCTCACCAGCTCGCAGACCGCGGACCGCCTCGGCGTCGAAACGCTGACCACGCCGGACGGCACCTTTTCGGGCAGCGGGGGTAGCGGTAACGCGACCAAATATCTGAATCTGCCGGCTGATGCCGTGGTGCAGATTTTGGCCAACGCGATCAACAGCCCGCTCACGACCAAGATCGGCGCGACGACGAAGGTGCGTGAAACGGTTGCCGCCAGCTACGTTCAGGCGAACTTCGATGCCGGCGGCTTCCGCGGGAACATCGGCGGACGGCTGGTCTACACGCGCGACGTCTCGGATTATGCTCTGTCACTGACCACCGTAGCCAATCCGAACCCGGTCCCGACGCCGACAACGACGTCTACGGACTATCTGAAGTTCCTGCCCAGCCTGAACATCGCCTATGAATTCAGCCCCAAGGTTCTGGTGCGAGGCGCAATCGCCAAGGTGATCTCACGTCCACGATATCAGGATCTGGCAGCATCGATCTCGCAGAACGATGTTACGCTGGATGCCGGCGGCGGCAACCCCAACCTGAAACCCTACCAGTCGATCAATTATGAAGCGACTGCGGAATGGTATCCACGCGCTGGGTCATTGGTTGCGATCGAACTGTTTCGCCGCGAAATTGACAATTACATCATCACGACGCGGGCCGATGCGCAGCTTTTCAACTCGCTGCAGAACCGGCTGACCACCTATAGCGTTTCCCGGCCGATCAACGGCGGCAAGGCCACTGTCAATGGCGCCCTGATCTCGGCACAGAGCGATATCTGGGGCGGTTTCGGCATCCAGGCGAATTACACCTACCAGGACAGCAAGACCTCGTCGGTCGACACGACCGGCGCGGAACTCAATCTGCCCTATCAATCAAAGCACACCGTCAACATCATTCCCTATTTTGAAAGTGGACCGTTCCAGGCGCGGTTGAGCTACAATTATCGGACCTCCTATTTCCGCACGATCGGCCGCCTCGGCTCGCGCGAGATGGTGGCGCCCTACAGCCAGCTCGATTTCTCCGCCGGCTTCAACCTGACGCAGAACATCACGATCAGCGTCAACGCGCAGAACCTGCTCGACGAAACCTATCTGCAGTACAACGCGACCCGCGATCGTCCGACCGCCTTCTACAAGAACGGCCGCACCGTCGCTGGACAAGTGTCCTTCAAGCTCTGACGATCCTCCCCGCCGCGGCGCCATGCCGCGGCGGGACCCGGCGGGTGGTTCAGATGTCGCCCGTCGTCGCCGGCGGCAGGCTCTGCTGGTGCTGCACCACCTGCCAATCCTCATGCCCGCGCCGCCGATAGGTGGAGGTGCAATGCGCCTCATAGGCTTCGTCCCCGCGACGCGCGTGGACATGATAGGCAATCACGATCAATCCTTCCTGCGGCCGCGCGATCTGCTGCTTGGAAAATGCCACGTCCGACCAACGCGGCGTCATCGCCACCGCCGCTACCGCGTCGTCACCCCGCATCACGAAGGGCAGCGTCGGCAACACCATCAGGCATTCCGGATCGATCGATGCCCGATAATGATCGGCATCGGCGGTCCACAGGCTTTCCTCGAAAGCCCAAACGCGATCATCGTCCATCACCGTCTCCTGTTGCTACGGGGATCAAGGATCGGACGCCGGGATCGTTCCTTGCTTCAACGGCTTGCGACGTCGATTGCCAATCCGCGCGCCGACGTGCGCCCCGCCCCGCACGCGCCTTGCCCTAGAATCGCCACGCGGTGCGTTGATCCTTGACCGATGCTACCCGGACGATGCCTGATGCCGTTGCGCCCGCTCCTGCTTGCCCTGTTGTCGGGGCTCCTGCTGCCTGCGCCCATCCACGCCGCCGGCCCGGCGCCCTTCGATCTCGCCGGCCCCGGGCTGCGTGTCACCGTGACGCACGGCTCCACCACGCTCCCGATCGCCCAAGTGCCGAACCTCGCCGCGGGTGATCGGGTATCGGTCCTTGCCGATCTGCCGGCGGATCAGGGCACCCGCTATCTGCTGATCGCAGCCTTCCTGCGCGGCGCGACCAATCCACCGCCGAAATCCTGGTTCTATCGCGCGGAAACCTGGCGTCGGGAGAAGAACGGGCTCACGCTGGTGGTCCCGCCCGGCGCGCGCCAACTGGTGCTGTTCCTCGTTCCCGAAACCGGTGGCGGTTATGACGCGATCGTCGAAACCATCCGCAAACAGCCCGGCGCCTTCGTGCGTGCGTCGCAGGATCTCAACCAGGCCTCGCTCGATCGTGCGCGGCTCGACACCTTCCTGGACCAGGTTCAGGCACTGGAACGCACGCATCCCGAACGGATCGAAGCCGTCTCGCCCCTGCTCACGCGCAGCCTGGCGATCAAGCTGAACGCCGAATGCCTGCAACAGGCCTCGGACGTCCAGGCATCCTGCCTCACGCAGAGCCGCGACTCGCTGCTGCTCGCGGACAGCCACAGCTCAACGATCACCGAAACCCTGATCGGCGCACCGACCGATCTCGCCCTGCAACTCGCCGCCACACCGCAGGGCGGCTATGGCTATTACAGCCCTTATATCGGCGCCGTCCGCGATCTCGCGCGCATCTTCGGCGCGTTTCAATCGACCCAGCTGCAATATATCCCCGCGCTGAACCGTCCGCAGGGTGATCGTATCGCGCTGCTGCTCAACGCGGCGCCGTCCTTCGCCAAACCCAGATCGGTGATCGTGGCGGCGCTTCCCGCCATCGATGCACCGCACGTCCCGCCGCTCCGCCGTGCGGAGGAAGATCGCGGCTTCTGCGCCGCCCGGCGCGATCTGGTCCTGCCGGTGGACGGTGCGGCTCTGGTCTACGCCACCGCCTATGCGCATGACATGGTGTTGCGCGCGGCCCGGCCGGGCGGCGGCACCGTCGACGTGCCGGTCCGCGCCGATCCCGCCCAGGGCGGCTTCGTCCTGACCGGCGATCCCGCCGCGCTGCCCGCCAGTGCGGAAGCCACGCTCCACGGCGTCTGGGGCTTCACCCCGTTCGACGGACCCCGTTTTCGGCTGCAGGCGCCGATTCCGGGCGGCATCGTCCCGGCCGATCCCGGCGCCACCACCGTCATCATCGGCCGCGACAATGCGCTGACGCTGCAAGGCCCGGCGACCCGTTGCATCGAATCGATCACGCTCGGCTCGGACCCGGCGACGCTGCAACCGCTCGCTTGGAAAGATGTCGGCGCCAACCGCATCACCGTCACCCTGCCATTGGCCAACGCGGCACCCGGCACGCTGGCGCTGGTCATCCGGCAGCATGGGCTGGACCACGCCGACACCATCGTCCTGACGGCACTGGCGGAGGCCGGCCGGATCGACGGCCTGACGCTCCATGCGGGTGATCGCTCCGCCGTGCTGGCCGGCACCCGGCTCGACATGGTGACGGCGCTGACCGTCGACGGCATCGGCTTTCGCCCCGGCGCCCTGACGCGGACCGACAGCGGCGACCGCCTCGCCCTGACCGCCGATGCCGCTCCACCGGCACCGTTCACCGCCGGTCAGGACAAGACGGCACGGATCACGCTGGCCGACGAGCGCGCCCGCCCGCTCGCCTTCACCATCGCCGCCGCACGGCCCGCCGCCGATCTGGTCGCCCGCACGGTGGATGCGCCACGCGATCCTGCCCGCCCGGCGGTGCTGCTGGCGGGCGATGCCGTCGTGCCGCAGGATGGACGCCTCACCTTCTCGTTCCGCACCCGTGGCACCACCCGCCTGTCGGCCGGCGCATCGGTCGAGGTTGCGACCGCCGATGAGCAGTTCACCGCCCGGCTGTCGGCGGGCCACGGCCTGACCATCCAGGACGATCACGTCGCGGTGGCGGCGATCGCGCCGGGCGCGGCGCTGGGCGGCTCCGCTCATGGCCCGCTCCGGTTTCGCCTGATCCAGGATGATGTCGCGAGCGACTGGGTGCCGCTCGCGATCCTCGCACGTCGCCCCACACTTGCGACCTTCGGCTGTTCCGCGCCAGGCGCGCCGTGCCGGCTGACGGGGTCCGACCTCTTCCTGATCGACGCGATCGCGCGCGCACCCGATTTCCGCGATGCCGTCATCGTACCGGAGGGGTTTACCGGCGGCACCCTGGACATACCGGGCGCCGACACCGGCACCTTGTTCGTCCGGCTACGCGATGCGCCGGGCTTACTCGCCACGCTGGCCCCACCCGGCGCATCATGATGTCTGACACCGGTGTCGAATGCGTCCGCGACAATCGCGGCTGCGGAAAACGCACTTGCACAATGCCCTGCTGCACTGCACAAGGGACGGGCCTTTCAGGCATCCTCTCCTAAAACTTTCGGGCTGGCCTTCGCGCCGGCCCTTTTTTTGTGCCTCGGCTTGGATTAGGGGGGTGCCTCTGCAGCTCGGCCGACACATAATCTGGAGCGGAGCCGCCGGCATGACCGGCAACGGCGATGCCGCAGCTGGGGGATCGAGCGACCACGCTCTCCCCCAGACGTTGCGGGGCCGACATGGGTTGCAACAAGGTCCTCGCGCAAAAAAGCTTCCGCAGGCCCTCTACAGGTCGCCTTCGTCCAGGATGATCGCCTGTTGCCCCTGATCCGGCATGGTTGCCGCGATCCGCGTCGCGACCCGCTCGATGCGCGAGCGGATGGTATGGGACATCGCGCCTGCCGGACCGATTCCCAGCTTGGCGTCCGCCCGCGCTGTCAGGCACACGACGAACGGCCGCGCATCGTAACAGGCGCGGTAGCAGCTCAGCATCGGCATCTGGGCGGTTCCGCCGGCAACGGTCGGGTCGCGCAAGGGGTTGATGATCAGGGTCGGCGGTCGGCGCATGCCCGGCGCCTACACGCTGCCGACGCGGCGCTCCACCCACCTCTGGCGAATCATTGGTGGCTATTCGGATCGGCGGATGCACCATCATGCGGTCGCGATCGTCATGGTTGCGCTAACAACAATCGTCCGGTCGTTTTTTGCATTTGCAAAATTGCCTGCTGCACCGCACAAAGATCGGGCCTTTCAGGCATCCTCTCCTAAAACTTTCGGGCTGGCCTCCGCGCCGGCCCTTTTTTTGTCCGGCGTCGATCTCGGCCTTATTCCGCCGGCGCGGAGGCCGCAGGCCGCAGGGCGGACGGCCCATCGAATCTTTCGGAAACGATTTGGCCGCCGCGCGTTTCCCCGATCGTAACGCGTCCGAACTGGATCAGCGTTCTGAAAAAGGATCAGTTATGAGCATCGCAACTCTGAAGGGCGAAGGCACTGAACTCGGCGGCGCCATCAAGGAAAGCGCCGGCAGCCTGACCGGCGATCGGTCGCTGCAGGCCAGCGGCGTGACCGATCAGCTGACCGGCAAGGTGCAGCAGGGTTATGGCGCCGCCCGCGACGCCGTGGCGCAGAATGTGGCGCCCTATGCCGACAAGGCCCGCAGCTTCGCCCGCGATCGTCCGTTCGCGACCGCCGCGCTGGTCGGCGTCGTCGGGCTGGCGTTCCTCAACACGCTTCGCGGCAAGTGATCGCCTGATCACGGCGTCCGTGCCCCGGTCACACCGGGGCACGGCCTCACGCAAATTCCAGGATGACCGCATCCACTGCCAGGCTTTCGCCCGGCTTCGCATCGACCCGCGCGACCGTTCCCGCCTTTTCTGCGCGCAGGATATTCTCCATCTTCATCGCCTCGACCACCGCCAGCGGCTGACCCGCTTCCACCGCATCGCCGGCGGCGACATGGATCGCGGTCACCAGCCCGGGCATCGGGCACAGCAGGAACCGGCTCAGATCGGGCGGCACCTTCTCGATCATGTGGCGTGACAAGGCAGCGATGGCCGGGCGCAACATGCCGATCCGATGGCTCGCGCCGCGCGTCGTGAATCGCCATTGGTTACCCTTGCGCGTCACCCGGATCGCCAGCGTCGCACCATCGATCACTGCCTCTACCAACCGCTGCCCCGGCACATAGCGCGCATCGACCACCAGCGCGGTGCCGTCGACCGTCACCTGCTCGCCTTCGATCTCCACCGCATGCGGGATTCCGTCGATCGTCACCACCCACGTGGTCGGTACGTCGGGGCCGCCGTTCAGCTGGCCGTCAATCTGTCCGGCCCGGTCCGCTTCCGCAGTCGCGATCAGCGCGGCCACCGCCGCCAGCCGCGACGTCAGCTCCGCCGCCGCCGGTGCGCCGACGAACCCGTCCGGATATTCCTCCGCAATGAATCCGGTCGTGATCACGCCGGACCGGAACCGCGGATGCTGCATCAATGCCGACAGGAAATCGATGTTGTGCCCGATGCCGTCGATCTCGAACCGGTCGAGCGCGCCGATCTGCGCATCGATCGCCGTCAGCCGGTCGGGTCCGTAGCTGATCAGCTTGGCGATCATCGGATCATAGAACATCGAAATTTCCGACCCCTCGACCACGCCATCGTCCACGCGCACGTCTGCCGACACAGCCGGCGGCCGATACCGCGCCAGCCGGCCCGTGGACGGCAGGAAGCCGCGATACGGGTCCTCGGCATAGAC
>NZ_DASVTO010000061.1:0-55167 GCF_036387535.1 Sphingomonas sp. | reverse complement strand
TGCGCAAAGCAGACGAGCGATCCGTCGATGCAACATGGAAGCGTATCGGCTCCCTCCTCGACTGCTTCTCGCCCGACGAATGCAGCAACTACCTCGTCAACTCAGGGTACGCACCAACGTGATCCGGTCACGCTCTAGCGCAGCGAACCCGCTATCCCGCGGCCACCGCCAGCGCGGTCATGTTCACCACCGTCCGCGCGGTCGCCGCCGATGTCAGCACATGGATCGGCTTCGACATGCCGAGCAGCATCGGCCCGACCACCAGCCCCTCCGCGGATGCCGCCAGCAGCGTCATCGAGATATTGGCCGCGTCCAGCGTCGGGAACACCAGCAGGTTGGCGCTGTCGGTCAATGCGCTCGATCCCACGATCCGTTCGCGCAGCGGCGCGCTCAACGCGGCATCGGCGTGCATCTCGCCATCGATCTCCAACTCGGGGTCCAGCACCCGGATCCGCTTCAACGCATCGCGCATCTTGCGCGCCTGCGGGGAATTGGAGGCACCGAAATTGCTGTGCGACAGCAGCGCGCCTTTCGGCACGATCCCGAACCCGCGCACCGCGCGCGCGGCCAGCACCGCCATTTCGGCCACTTCTTCCGCACATGGATCGACGTTCATATGCGTGTCGCAGAAGAACAGCGTCCGTTCACCGACGATCAGCGCGGTCATTGCCGACACCCGCGTCACATCGGCCCGGCGTGGAATGATCGGCAGGACATAGGCGGTCTGCTGCCACCAGTCGGCGCTGCCACCGCACAGCGCGGCTTCGACATGCCCGGTCTTCAACAGCATCGCCGCCGCCACCGCCGGCCGGTTGCGCAGCCGCCGCTCCGCCGCCGCCGGTGTCACGCCCTTGCGATCGACCAGCGTCTGATAGTGCGGGATCAGCGGCGCGAACAGCGCCTCGTCCGCCGCGGGGTCGACGATCTCGATATCCTCGCCCTCGCGGATGCGCAGGCCCAGCGCCGTGATTCGCTGCATGATGACATCGCGCCGCCCGACCAGCACCGGCTTGGCCAGCCGTTCATCCACCACGATCTGTGCCGCGCGCAGGATGCGTTCATCCTCCGCCTCGGCATAGGCGATGCGCTTGGTTTCGCCGCGCGCGCGCTCGAACACCGGCGTCATCAGCTGGTTCGACCGATAGGTGAAGACCTGCAGCTTGCGGCGATAGGCTTCGAAATCGGTGATCGGGCGCGTCGCCACCCCGTCGGCCGCCGCCGCCCGCGCCACCGCCGGCGCGACTTCGGTCGCCAGCCGCGGATCGAACGGCGCCGGGATGATGTGTCCCGGCCCGAACAGCAGCGACCGCCCGCCATAGGCGCGCGCCACCGTCTCGTCCGGTTCCGCCCGCGCCAGCGCCGCGATCGCCTCGACCGCCGCAATCTCCATCCCCGGCGTGATCGCGGTCGCCCCGCAATCCAGCGCCCCGCGGAAGATATAGGGGAAACACAGCACGTTGTTGACCTGGTTCGGATAATCCGACCGTCCGGTCGCCACGATCGCGTCCGGGCGATGCTCCGCGATCAGTTCGGGCAGGATCTCCGGCTCGGGGTTCGCCATCGCCAGGATCAGCGGCTTGTCCGCCAGCAGCGGCAGCCATTCCGGCTTGAACACCCGCGGCGCGGACAGGCCCAGGAAGATGTCGGCCCCCGCCACCACTTCGCCCAGCGTTCGCGCATCCGTCGTCCGGGCATAGCGCGCCATGTTGGGCAGCATGTCGGCATCGCGGTCCTTGTAGATCACGCCCTTGATGTCGGTGATCGTCACATTGTCGATCTGCATCCCCATCGCGACCAGCAGGTCGACACAGGCCAGCGCCGCCGCGCCGGCGCCCGACGTCACCAGCCGCGCGTCCTCGATCCGCTTGCCCTGCAACAGCAATGCGTTGCGCACCGCGGCCGCCACCACGATCGCGGTACCGTGCTGATCGTCGTGAAACACCGGGATGTTCATCCGCGCGCGCAGCTTCGCCTCGATCGCAAAGCATTCCGGCGCCTTGATGTCTTCCAGGTTGATGCCGCCGAACGTCGGCTCCAGCGCGGCCACCACCTCGACGAAATGGTCGGGATCGGTGGCATCCACCTCGATGTCGAACACATCGAGCCCCGCGAATTTCTTGAACAGGACGGCCTTGCCCTCCATCACCGGCTTGCCCGCCAGCGGCCCGATATTGCCCAGCCCGAGCACCGCGGTCCCGTTGGAGATCACCGCGACCAGATTGCCACGCGCGGTCAGTTCGCGGGCCTGGTCCGGATCGGCGACGATCGCTTCGCACGCTGCGGCGACCCCGGGGGAATAGGCCAGCGCCAGATCGCGCTGGTTCGCCATGCGCTTGGTCGGTTCGACCGACAATTTTCCCGGATGCGGATAGCGATGATAATCCAGGGCTGCCTGCCGAAAATCATCATCCATGCCGTAACGTCCTTCTCGATGCGCGGCGCCGCTCTAGGCAACCCCGTCGCGGATTGCCAGTGCCGCCAGCGCGATCGCACCCAGCGGTCCGGCCATGTCGCCCAACGCCGGCGCCGCCACGAACTGCGCGATGTCGTCGGCGATCCGTCCGGCCTGTGCATAGCCGCCCAGGCTTTCGACCAGCGCGGTCCGGATCTGCGGGATCAGTTGCGGTTGCTTGGTCGGCACGCCCCCGCCCAGCAGGATGCGCTGCGGCGCGGTGGTCAGCACGATGTTGTGCAGCAGCATCGCCACCGCATGCACCACCCCGGTCCACACGGCATCGTCGGGGCCCAGCGTCGCCGCATGGCAGCCCGCCCGCGCCTCGATTGCCGGCCCCGCGGCCAGCCCCTCGACGCAATCGCCATGATAGGGGCAGTTTCCGGGCCAGTTGTCGCCCGGCATCCGCGCGATCCGCAAATGGCCGGCTTCGGGATGGCCCAGACCGCGCACCGTCTGCCCGCCCGCGACGATCCCGACACCGATCCCGGTCCCCACGGTCACATAGGCATGGGTCGACAACCCCTGCGCCGCGCCCCAGCGCGCCTCCGCCAGCGCCGCGCCCGCGACATCGGTGTCCAGCATCACCGGCAATCCGGTCGCCGCGCCCAGCCGGCCCGCCACGTCGGTATCCGACCAGCCGGGCTTGGGCGTCCGCACGATCCGCCCATAATCGGGGGCGGTGGGGTCCAGTTCCAGCGGCCCGAAACTGCCGATGCCCAGGGCCTGCGCGCGCGTGCCGACATTCCATTCGGCCAGCACCGCGGCGATCCCCGCCATCGTCGTTTCGGGATCGGTCGTATCCACTTTCGCGGTCGCCAGCACCTGATCCGGTCCGGATGCCAGGATGCAGATGCATTTGGTGCCACCCAGCTCGACGCCGGCATAAAGAGGTTCGGTCATGGCGCGCTTTTGCGGCGGACCGGCCGGCTTTGGCAAGACCTTTGGCGCGGTTGCCGCTACCGGATGACGTTTGTGGACGCCATACCCACATGCGTTGTCATGCTCATCGCGTTCCTTCTGGCTGCCGCCGCGCCGGCCACACTGACGCTGGATCGTGACGATCCGGTGGTGGATGCCGCCATCGACGGCGTTCCGCTCCGGCTGCGCGTCGCGCTGGATCAGCATGCCGTGGTCGAACTCAATCCCGATGCCGCGGCGCGCCTGCGGCGGCTGGCGTTCGAATCCGATGGCGGTGCGCAGGTCGGCCGGGTCATGGTGCCGGGCCGCGTCGCGCCCGCAATGCTCACGATCGCCGGCCGCGCGGTCCCCGTCACCGCGTCCAGCTATCCCAATCCCTGCTGTTCCGGCGTCGATGGGGAAATCGCGCCCGATCTGCTGCCGTTTGCGGAAATCCGCTTCATCCGCGGCGCAACCGGGGCGACGCGTCCGATCTCGCTCCGCCTGGAACGCCGACCCGGCTTCGGCCTGTTCACCCGCGGCGCCACCGCGGGCGGCTCGGTGCTGGTCCTGTTCACGCTGGCGCATGATGCGACCCTGGCCACCGGTGCCGGCGCTGCGGCCCTCGCCCGCGCCGGCGGCGGACATTTCACGGGAACGCAGGCCACCGAGACACGCGCATTCGGCATTCCGCGTCCGGTCCGCAGCATGACGCTGGATCGCCCGGTCGCCCTGGCGGGTTTTTCCGTCGATCGTCTGCTCGTCCGCACCACCGACTTCCGCGGCGATACCCTGCTGCCCCCAATTCCCGGCACCACGCCGCCCGAACCGGCCGATATCCGCGTGACCGCACGACGGGCGCCGCCACAGCGCGCGATCGCGGCGGTCACGCTGGGTCGCGATCTGCTCGCGCGCTGTCCGGATATCTGGTTCGTGCCCAGGACCCGCCTGCTGACCCTGTTCTGCGCATGACGACCCGGCGTGCTGTCCTGACCGGATTTGCGGGCGTCGCGCTGGCCGCCGCCGCGCCGCTCACCGGCGCGGATCGGAACGCCCGGCTGTTCGACCAGGTCTGGGACGAGGTCGACCGCCGCTACTGGGATCGCGACCGGCTGGGCGATGCCTGGAACGACGCCTATGCCCGATACCGTCCGCAGGCGCTCGCCGCAGCCGACGGCGCGGCGCTGTACCGTATCCTGTCGGCGATGCTTGCCACGGTCGGCGACAGCCATGTCTATATCCGCGCGCCGGATGCCGTGCGTTATGACGCCGCGCGCGACGCCGGGACCGACAGCGCGCAGTTCGGCCTGTCGACCTATCCGATCGACGGTGCGTGGCGCGTGCTGTCCGTCCGCGCGGGCGGTCCGGCCGCGGCCGCCGGTGTTCGCCCGGGCTGGGTGCTGACCGCGGTGGATGGCCATGCCATCGACGAGGATTGGCACCCCGCGCCCGGCCAGCATGGCCGTTTCACCTTCCGCGATCTCGCCGATCGCCCCCGCACGCTCGATCTGGTCAGCGTGCTGCTGCCGCCCGAACCCGCACGCCGCGCGACCCGGCTGCCCGACGACATGCTGCTGATCGGGTTCGAGGCGTTCGAGGACGACACCGCCCGCTGGATCGCCGACCGGTTGGACGAAGACCCGCCCGCCGCCCTCATCCTCGACCTGCGCGACAATGAAGGCGGCGAGGCGCTGGCGGTCGCACGGGTTGCCGGGCTGCTGTTCCCCGAAAGACGCACGCTCCTCAAACGCGTCGCCCGCGGCCGCACGCTCGCCATCCCGATCGTCCCGGCCCGCCGCCGTGCCTTTTTGGGCCCGGTCGCCGTGCTGGTCGGCCCGCGCAGCGCCAGCGGCGCGGAAATACTGGCCGCGCTGGTTCAGGACAGCGGCCGTGGCCGGGTGATCGGCGAACCCACCGCTGGTGCCGTCACCGGCGCCGCGCGCACCGCCTTGCCGGACGGCGGCGAACTCTGGGTGGCGGTCTTCGATATTCGCACCGCCGCCGACCGCCGGCTCGAGGGGGTCGGGATCACACCCGCTATTCCCGTGTCCCAATCGCTGGCGCAACTGCGCGCCGGCGTCGACCCGGCCATGATCCGCGCGACGGCCCTGCTCCGTTCGGCCATAGCGGTCGGGCCCGCCACACCCGCTTCGATGTTGAACGGAGGATGAGACCAAAGCCATGAACTGTATCGACTGCGACGTCGCCATCCTGGGCGCCGGCACCGCCGGGCTCGCCGCCTACCGTGCGGCCACCGATGCCGGTGCGCACGCCGTGCTGATCGATCCGGGCCCCGGCGGCACGCTCTGCGCCCGCGCCGGCTGCATGCCGTCAAAGGCGTTGATCGCGGCCGCCCGGTCCGCCCATCATGCACGCCAGGCCGCCGGTTTCGGAATCCGGGTGGGCGAGGTCGTCGTGGACGGCGCTGCGGTCATGGACCGCGTCCGCCGCGAACGCGATTATTTCGTCGGCGCCGTCCTGAAGGACGTGCATGCCATCCCGGCCGATCGCCGCATCACCGGCCGCGCCCGCTTCGTCGCACCCGATCGGCTCGCGGTGACGCACGGTCCCGATGTGGCCGCGGCCGCCATCGTGATCGCGGTCGGCACCGCGCCGACCTTGCCGGATCTGCTCGATCCGGTGCGCGCCTGGGTTCACAGCAGCGATACGATCTTCGACATCGCCAGGCCGCCCGCCACGCTGGCGGTGCTGGGGGCCGGGGCGATCGGGCTGGAACTTGCCGCCGCCTTCGCCCGGCTGGGCACGCGCGTCACGCTGATCGACAAGGCTGCCGCCATCGGCAACATCGCCGATCCCGACGTCCAGCGCGTCGCACGCGCGCGGCTGTCGACGGACATCGATTTCCGGCTTGGCAGTGAACTCCGCACCGCCACGCCGACCCCCACCGGCGCGCATCTCCGCTGGGATGGCGACAGCAGCGGCGAAGGAACCTTTGACTGCATTCTCGCCGCAGTCGGTCGGCCGCCTGCACTGGACGGCATCGGGCTGGACGCCAGCGGCCTGGCCCGCGACGATCATGGCACGCCGCATTTCGACGCCGCCACCGGTCGTTGCGGCGACAGCCGTATCTTCGTCGCGGGCGACGCACGCGGCTGTCGTCCGGTCCTGCACGAAGCCGCACGCTCCGGCCGGCTCGCCGGGCATAATGCTGCCTGCCCGGCCGCCATGCGCCGCGATCCGATCCTGCCGGCATTCAGCGTCATCTTCACGGATCCGCAGATCGTGGCGGTCGGCTGTTCGCATGATGCGCTGCCGTCCGATACCATCGTCGGCACCGCCACCTTCCAGGATAATGGCCGCGTCCATATCGACGGCGGCGGCGATGGCCTGCTCCGGCTCTATGCCGATTGCGATGGGGAGCTGCTCGGCGGAGCCATCGTCGGCCTGGATGCGGAACAGATCGGTCATCTGCTCGCCCTCGCCCTGTCCGCCGGGCTGTCGCTGGGCGATCTTGCCGACCAGCCTTATTATCACCCTACCATCCCTGAAATCCTGCAACGCGCGGCGCGCGACGCGCTGACGGTGCTGGATCGGTGCGACCGTTGATCGTTCAGCTTCGGCTCAGGCGCCGCACCCTTTGCTGCACGTCCCGTTCGAAAGAGGTTGCCGTGATGAAGACGCTTGCTTTCCTGCCGCTGCTGGTCGCGGTCGCTACTCCCGTCGGGGCGCAGGACATGCCCAAGGTCAGCGCCACGCCACCCGAACGGATTTCACAGTTGACCGTGTTCGGCAGCGACCCCTGCCCGCGCAGCACCGGCGACGAGATCGTGATCTGCGCGCGCATGCCCGAAAACGAGCGCTACCGCCTGCCCAAGCGCTTTCGGAACAAGCCGAAATCGGATCAACCCGCCATGGCATGGGGTGCACGCTCGCTCGACCTGGAATATGTCAACCGCCAGGGCCTGCCGAACAGCTGCAACACCGGCGGTTCGAACGGACAGACCGGGTGTTTTCAGCAGTTTCTGGCAAAGGCCCGCGCCGAACGCGATTATGATCGGCGTCAGGCATCACCGGACGCGCCCTGATCCCGCTTGCCTCGACAGGTCCGTAGCGTAAAATCTCTCACCGCATCATCCGGGGGGAACGCACGACCATGGCGACACAGATCGAATCCGTTCCGGCGGACGCAACGGCGGCGTATCCGCTGGCCCCCGATACGTATGAACGCCTGCTCGCCTTCGGATCGATCGCACTGCTCGCCTGCGTTGTCGCCGCTCTGGCGCGGGGCCAGGCGCAATGGGCGCTGGTTCCGGCCAATGTCTGGCTCCACCTCGCCACCATCGTCGTGGCGCTCGGGCTGACACCCATCATGCTGCTCCGCCGGCGCGGGGATCGCCGCCATCGCCGGCTGGGCCGAATCTGGGCCGTCGCGATGGTGCTGACCGCGGCGCTCAGCTTCACGATCCGCACCAGCGGTGGTTTCAGTGCGATCCACATCCTGTCGGCGGGGACCCTCCTGATGGTCCCCGCCATGGTGATCAGCGCGCGGCGGCATCAAATCGCGCGCCACCGTCGCCTGATCCGTGGGTTGGTCACCGGCGCATTGCTGATCGCCGGTGCCTTCACCTTCCCGTTCGGCCGGATGCTCGGCCGCTGGCTGTTCGGCTGACCGGCGTCAGAAGCCGCGGCGGAGCGTCACGAAGAACTGCCGCGGCGCCCCTGCCAACAAGGTCTGGTTGTCGCCGCGCGGGCCGAAGCCGTTGCTGCCGACGGTCGAGACATATTTCTTGTCGGTCAGGTTGGTGACGCTGCCCTCGATCGCAAAGCCCTTCAGCGGCCCCTCGGTGGCGAAGGTATAGCCGATCGTCGCATCCAGCAGCACGCGTCCCGGCACCGACTGGTCGTTCTCATAGGTGAAGTAGCGCTTCGACATGTAGTCCGCACCGATCCGCGCCAGGAAACGGCTGTCGTCATAGACGATCTCGCCCTTCACCATGTGCTCGGGGCTGTCGGGTACGGTCTTGCCCGCGGTCGCGGTATTCAGCGATCCGTTGGTGTTCAGCACATCGTCGCGATATTCCGAACTGTTATAGGAATAGGACGCGAACAGCGACAGCACCGGCATCAGCTTGTAGAGCGCGGTCGCCTCGAACCCGTAATTGCGGACGTCGCCGACATTCTGCAGCGTCGTCGGATTGCCGACCGACGCGACCCCGTTCACCAGCGACAGCAGCCGGTTGGAAAAATCGACATAATAGGCCGCGGCCGACCCCTGGAAACCGCCGGCGCGGAACCGTCCGCCGACCTCATAGCTGTTCGACCGTTCGGGCTTCAACGAATTGCGGATCAGGTCGAACCCGGCCTGCGTGGTCGCGAACGGCGATCCGCCGACCGCGGCCGACGTGAACGCGCGCATGTTCTGGGTGAAGGTGGCGAACAGTTCCGCACCACCGCCGATCGTGTAGACCGCACCGGCCTGCGGCAGGAAATAGTCCTTCGCATCGATCGTGCCCGACGCCAGCGTCCCGACCAGCCGGTTCGCGCGGTTGGTGACCTTGTACCCCTTCCATCCGCCATTCAGCGTCAGGTCGCCCAGCTCCAGCCGGTCCGACACATAATAGAGCGCGGTGGTCGTATCGAACTTCACGTCGAACTGCGTGGCGAACGGATCGGACTGGAACGACAGCGCGTCGCGCGACGGTGTCGCCTGGTTGGCCAGGCCGTAGAACCGGCGCGCATTGCGGAACGCGTTGGATTCGTACCAGCCGCCGATCTCCAGCCGGTTGGGGCCGGTTTCATAGGCGATATGGCCGAGCGCTCCGCCGCGCGTGATGTCATATTCGGTCGATCGGACCGACAGCGGCGATCCGCCCGGCGTCGGCGTATAGGGCAGGAACCACAATCCCTGGCCGTGATTGTTGTGGAAATATCCGGTCAGCTGCACCGACAGCGCATCCGTCAGCTTGCCGTCGAACGTCGCCCCGCCCAGATAATCGCGCCGCAACCCGGCGGCATCGAAATAGGAATCGTCGACCGTCTGATACGGGGCCGGGAACACCAGCCCGATCGTCGGATAGGGCAATGCCGCGGTCGGTGACGCGGCGCGCGTCGCCTGGTTCTGATACACCTGCGCCAATCGCGTCGCCAACGGGAAGTCGTTGGCGATATTGTCCAGGCCGTAGCCCAGCCGGTTGATCAGCCCCAGGCTCAGATCCTGATAATCCTGCTCCCGCCGGTCGGAGAAGTTGAAGAAGCCGCTGATGCTGCCACGGTCGCCCAGGTCCTGAACCAGCTTGACGTTCACCTGGTGCTGACGCTGTTCGCCGAACCCCTTCCACTTGTCGGTTTTCAGATAGCCATAGCTGACATACCCCTTCAGCCCGTTACCGGTCAGGTCACCACTGTCCAGCCGCACGAACCCGCGATAGGTAGCATCGCTGCCATAGGTACCCGACACCGCGATGTCCGTGTCCTCGGACGGCGCCCGCGACGTGAACAGGATGGTGCCACCCAGATTGCCGGTCGATGCGGTGCCCAGCGCGCCGGCGCCCTGCGCGACCGACGTCGATCCCAGATTTTCCGAAATGATCGCGCGGCTGATGTGCAGGCCGTTGCTGTTGCCATAGCTCATGTCGCCCAGCGGCACGCCGTCCAGCGTGAAGCCCAGCTGGTTCTGGTTGAACCCGCGGATCGAGATGCGCGACGACCATTCATAGGCACCGAACGCGTCCGCGGTCTGGAAATTGACGCCGGGCAGCTTGGCGATCGCCTTCAACGGCGTCGTACCCGGGGTCAGCACCGCGATGTCGCGGCTGGTGATCGTCTGCACCTGCCGCGCCTGGCCGAAACCCAGCACCACGATCTCGGATCCGTCGGCGGGATCGGCGGCACCCATGTCGGCGGCGGCGGCGGCATCCGCCGGCGCTGCGGCGGGCACATCCTCCGCGCGCGCCGACGCGGCGGACAGGACAAGGAAAGCGGTTCCGGCAAGCAGGCAGGCGCGATGGGCAGTCATGATCATTCCCCTTGGGCGCGGATGCCGATGCACATCTCGCGCTGGCCGCGCATGGCCGTCCCACTTGTCAGTGCGATGACTGTCCCGCGACGGATTGATGACAATCGTTGCGGATCCGTCACACTTCCAGCCGCCGGGCGCCGCGACGCACGCTGGCCCGGTGCCGGCCGGACAGCGCCAGCGACGGCGTGCGGATCGTGTCCAGGAACAGCCATTCGGTCGTCACGCGTTCCGGTGTCAGCGCGACGGTCATGTAGCCGCGCCGCGCGGTGTCGGCCCAGCGCAGTTCGGGGCTGGCCGTCACCAGCGCCGTCGCGACCCGCGCCGGATCGACACCGCGCAGTTCGGATTCATAACCGGGCGACGTGACGCTGTGCCCGCCAAATTCCACCCCCGCCGGCGCGCCGTCCTCGATCAGGTCGAATGCCCACGCATTGTGGCTGTCTCCCGACAGCACGACCAGATTGGCGTCCGCATCCAGCCCGGTCTTCAGCATCCGTGATCGCGCCGCGGGATAGCCGTTCCAGCTGTCCATGTTGAACGGCAGACCCAGCTTCGCGCCCGCGATCGCTGCCTGGATATAGGCCGATATGCCGGGCGCGGCGTCTTTCGGCAGCCACTCCGCCGCCACGTCGGGCATCCGCGTCAGCCCGACATTCACCTGCTGCGCGAACACCTGCCATTTGGTCGTCTTCGCTGCCGCCTGCATCCGCGCGGCGAACCACGCCTCCTGCTTCGGCCCCATCAGCGTGTGCGCCGGATCGGACCATGGCCCGTCCCGGAACCGCGCCAGCGCGGCGTTCAGATCCGCCTTGCCCGCCATCGCGGTCGCGACCAGGCTCAACTGCTTGGTCCGCGCGGTCAGTCGCTCCTCCGGCCGGAACAGCGCCGCCAGATCGCCGATCCGGTATTCCGCCCAGTCATCGTCTGATACCGGCATCCATTCGCGATAGGCCCGCACCGCCGCCGCCTTGCGCACGCTCCACGGGCCGTCGGTCGCCGGGTCGTGATGTTCCGCCCCGCCTTCCCAGCTGTCGTTCGCGCTTTCATGGTCATCCCACATCAGGATCATCGGGAACCGCGCATGCAGCGCCTGCAGGCTCGGGTCACGGCGATAGGCCGCATAACGCGCGCGATATTCCGCCAGATGGACGGTGGCCTCCGCCGGTTCGACCAGCCGGCCAGGCGGGGTTTCGGCCGCGTCCGGATATTCGCCGCGGCGATATTCATATTGATAATCGCCCAGGTGCAGCATCAGGTCGATGTCGCGCCGCGCCGCCGCATGGCCATAGGCGTTGAAATAGCCAAAGCCGATGTTGGAACAGGAAAAGACGCCCAGGTTGAACGCGCGCGTCTCGCCCACCGGCAGTGTCCGGGTCCGGCCGACCGGTGACACCGTGCCGTCCGGCGCGATGAAACGGTAATGATACCAGCGATCGGGGGTCAGCCCCGTGACGGTGATCTTGACGATATGGTCATGCTCGGCCTGCGCGACGCCGTCGCCGCCACCCGCGATCCGCGCGAAATCCGGCCGCTCGGAAAGCTCGACCCGCAGCCGGCTCTCGTCCGCTTTCCCCACGAACCGGGTCCATAGCAGGATCGATGTCGGTCCCGGCTCACCGCTGGCCACATGGTGGGTGAACCCGACCTGCGGTGCCAGTGCCCAGCCCGGCACGGCCGCTGCACCCAACCCCAGCAAGGACGAACGAAGGAGCAGGCGGCGGTCGATCTGGATCATGGCAGGGCCTCGGCAAACGGTTCGGCCTCGGCGCCTAATCTTCGTAGAAGACGCAACGATGACAGCGGTGCGTGACATCGCCGTCATGTCTCGGAACCGTCTTGCGGCTTTCATGCAACTGACATGGATCAGGCCGAAGCGCCGGCTCGACGCTCCCGCCTGAAGGAGCCCGTACCTTTTTCCGGGGACTTGCCATGATCCTTTACACGACCCGTCGCGCCTGCCTGACCGGCGTCGCCGCCGCGGCCCTGCTCGCGGGCAACGCGGTGGCCGCGCCGGCCGCCGACATCCCTGCCGCCGCCGCGCCGGCCGATGCCGAAACCGCCGAAACCATCGTCGTCACCGGCAAGACCACGCGGTCGGTCACGCAGATCGCCGGCCCTGAAATCCAGAAGATCCTGCCCGGCATCAATCCGCTGAAGGCGATCCAGACGCTGCCCGGCGTCACCTTCGTCACCGCCGATCCCTGGGGCAACAACGAACAGAACACCTCGCTGTTCATTCACGGCTTCAATGCGCAGCAACTCGGCTACACCTTCGACGGCGTCCCGCTCGGGGATCAGAATTACGGCAATTACAACGGCCTCTCGCCGCAACGCGCCGTCATTTCGGAAAATGTCGGCTCGGTCATCCTGTCGACCGGCGCCGCCGATCTCGGCACGCCGTCCACCAGCAATCTGGGCGGGGCAATCGAGACGTTCAGCAGCGATCCGCGCAGCGAAGGCGGCCTCGCCGTCGCGCAGACGATCGGCAGCTATGACACGTCCCGCACCTTCGTCCGGCTCGACAGCGGCACCTTTGGCAACGGCAACAGCCTCTACATTTCCGGTGTCCGGCAGAAGGCGCGCGCATGGGATTTCAACGGTCGTCAGGGCGGGTATCAGGCCAACGCCAAGTTCGTCCATGACGATGCCGACGGCAAGCTGACGCTCTACGCCGCCTATTCCGACAAGACCGAACCGAACGAGGACAGCACGGTTCGCAGCCCGACCACCACGTTCCAGCCCTATACGCGGCCCTTCTTCTATCCGGATTTCGCCTCGGCGCTCACCTATCTCTCCGCCACCGGCGCCACCCCGGCGGCGGACGGGGTCAACTATCGCAACTATTACAGCGCCGCGATCCGCACCGATTACCTCGCCTACGCCAAATATGACTGGGCCATCGCGGACAATGTCACCTGGTCGAACCAGGGCTATTACCACAATAATGACGGCTACGGCGTCGTCGCCGGGCCGATCACCGTCGCCAGCCTGCCCACATTGTTCGCGCTCTATTTCCCGGGTCAGAATCTGAAGGTGCAGACCGGCAATTCCGGCTATGCGACCCGCACCACCGAATATCGCATCGACCGCGCCGGCGTCATCTCGACGCTCGACGTCGAACTCGGCAACCACCGCATCGAACTCGGCGGCTGGTACGAAAACAACAGCTCGTCCGCCTATCGCCGCTGGTATGCGCTTGACGTCAACAATCCCAGCACACCCTATGAACGCCCCACCAACCCGCTCTTCACCCAATATGGCAGCGAGATCCGCAACGACGTCTATCAATTCCATATCCAGGATGCCTGGAAGCCGATCCCGACGCTGACGGTGCAGGCCGGGTTCAAGTCCAGCCTGCAATTCGGCAAGGGCACCGTCCCGGTCCAGCCGATCGTCGGCTCGCTGCCGGGGTCGATCGGCCTGCCGGAAGGGCGGATCACCACCAAGAAGTGGTTCCTGCCGCAACTCGGCCTGTTATGGGATGCGACGCCCACCGAACAGGTCTTCGTCAATGCCCAGCGCAACCTGCGTCAGTTCCAGACCTACGGCGCCGGCGGCCTGTCGCCCTGGAGCCTCGGCAGCCAGGCCGCGTTCGATCTGTTCAAGGATCAGGTCGATCCCGAAACCGCCTGGACCTATGAAGCCGGTCTCCGCACCCGCCGCCCGGTCGCGCTCGGCCCGCTGACCGGCATCGAAGGCCAGATCAATTATTATCATGTCGACTTCAAGGATCGCCTGCTCGGCGTCAACGCGGTGCCCGGCGGATCGATCGCGGGCGGCGCCGCGATCATCCAGAATGTCGGTTCGGTGAAGACCGACGGTGTCGATGCCGCCCTGACGTTGCGGTTCGGGCAGAGCTTCTCGCTCTACAATGCGCTGTCCTACAACCGCTCCATCTACCAGGATAATTACCAGTCCGGCACCACCACCGTCCCGACCGAGGGCAAGAAGGTACCGGGCTCGCCGACCTGGCTCAACAAGACCGTGGCGACGCTCAGCCTCGGGCCGGTCGATGTCCAGGCGATCGGCGATTATGTCGGCAAGCGGTTCGCGACCTATACGAATGACCAGGCCGTACCCAGCTACTTCCTCGCCAGCGCACGGATCGGCTACACCATTCCGATGTCGCCCACCGGGTTCGTGCAGAAGGCGGAGGTCAGCGTCAACGTGACCAATCTCACCAAGGAAACCGGCACCTCGACGGTCAGTGTCGGATCGGCATCGCTCACCTACAACACCTTCCCGATCGCCCCGCGTCAGTGGTTCGCCACGCTGTCGGTCGGTTTCTGATGGGCGGCCATGGTCTTACCCGCCGCGGCGCTCTCGGCACCGTGGCGGGGGCCGCCGCGCTGGCCGCCACCGCCCGCGCCGCGCCGGCCCCTGCCACGACCCCGCTGGTGATCGCGCATCGCGGCGCCTCTGCGCTCCGCCCCGAACATACGCTGGCCGCCTATGCCAAGGCGATCCAGGACGGCGCGGATTTCATCGAACCCGATCTGGTCGTCACCCGCGACGGCATCCTGATCGCGCGTCACGAAAACAACATCGCCGGCACCACCGACATCGCCCGCCATCCGGAGTTCGCCGGCCGCCGCACCCGCAAGACCGTGGATGGTGAGGCGCAGGACGGCTGGTTCTGCGAGGATTTCACGCTCGCCGAACTGAAGACGCTGCGCGCGGTCGAGCGGCTGGGCCGGGTCCGCCCGGTCAGCGCCGGCTATGACGGCCAGTTCCAGCTGGTGACGTTCGAGGAAATCATCGATTTCGCCGCCGCCGAGGCCGCCGCCCGCGGCCGCATGATCGGCCTGATCCCCGAACTCAAGCACGGCACCTATTTCGCCGGCATCGGCATGCCGCTGGAGGACCGCTTCATCGCGACCCTTGCCGCGCATGATTATACCCGCCGCGCGCCGGTGGAGGTGCAGTCGTTTGAAATCGCCAACCTCCGCTATTTGCGGTCCAGGCTCGGCCGCCCCGCCAATCTCCGGCTGGCCCAGCTGATCGGCGACGGCGATGTCCGGCCCGCCGACGTGGCAAAGGCGGGCGGCACCACCAGCTTCGCGCAGATGGCGACCGCCGCCGGCCTGCGGGACATGGCGACCTACGCCGATGTCGTTGCACCCGCCACGCGTGCGATCATCCCGCTCCGTCCCGATGGCCGGTTGGATCGGCCCACCCGGCTGGTGGCGGATGCCCATGCTGCCGGGCTGCTGGTCCACCCCTGGACGTTCCGCCCCGAAAACCGCTTCCTCGCGGCCGATTTCCGCGACGACGCCGGTGACGACGCCCGCAACCCGACCGGATCGATCGCGGAGATCCGCCGCTACGTCGCGGCCGGCATCGACGGCTTCTTCACCGATGATCCCGCGCTCGGCAGGGCCGCGTTGCAACCGACGGGCTGATCCGGAACATGACCGATCCGTAATGAATCCGTAAACAAAACTGCACGGGACTGACGTGGAACGCCCCTAGCCAGACGTGGAAACCGATCTGGCGGGGGCCCCCTGACATGCACGACATCCTTTCTTTCGACGAACCCTATTGCGACGGTGGGATCGACACGAACCGCAGCACCGGGCCGACGCTCGCAGACATCGTCGACAGCCGCTATTCCCGTCGCCAGACGATGTTCGGCGGCGTCTCGGCGCTGACCATGGCCGCGCTCGGCACCACCCTGCTGTCCGGCTGTGGGTCGGATGCGGAGGGGAACAGCCCGCCCACCGTCACCGCGGGACAAAGCGCCGCCACCACCTCGGGCAAGCTCGTGACGCTTGCCGGCACCGCCAGTGATCCGGGCGGCAGCGTTTCCAGCACGATCTGGACGCAGCTATCGGGTCCCACGGTCACGCTCACCAACTCCGGTACGCCTTCGGCCACCTTCATCGCGCCGGCCGTCGCCACCACCACACCGCTCGTCTTCCGTTTCACCGCGACCGACGGCTTCGGCGCCACCGCCACGGCGGACAGCACGATCACCGTCGCGCCAGCCACGCTCGACTTCACGGCGGTTCCCAAATCGCTGGCCGATGTCGTCGCGGTGCCGTCGGGCTATACCGTCACCATTCTCTACCGGCTGGGCGATCCGATCACGGCATCCACCACCGCTTTTGCCAATGACGGCAGCGACAGCGGCTTTTCGGCCCGCGCCGGCGATCATCATGACGGCATGTCCTATTTCGGCCTGCTCGCGGGTGCCAACACGCCGGATGCGAACAACAGCAGCCGTGGCCTGCTGGTGATGAACCATGAAAACATCACGGCCGCCTATCTGCATCCGAACGGTCAGACGCTGGTGGGCGGTGCCCGCCCCGAAGCGGAGGCGCTGAAGGAAATGGAATGCCACGGCGTCAGCGTGGTGGAGATCGCGAAAGGCACGACTGGCGCCTGGGCCTATGTCCAGAACTCCGTGCTCAATCGCCGGATCACGCCGCTCACGCCGATGCAGTTCAACGGCCCGGTCCGCGGCGCGGCGCTGCTGCGCACCCGCTTTTCCACCGATGGCACGCGGGGCCGCGGCACGATCAACAACTGCGCCAATGGCCTGATGCCGTGGGGCACCTACACGACGTGCGAGGAAAACTGGGCCGGCTATTTCCGTCGCGACACCACCGATGATGCCGTCCGCGCTGCGACGGCGCCCAGGACGGTGGTGGCGCTCAACCGCTATGGTCTTGCGGTCACCACCAACCGCCCGGGCAATAATCGCTGGAGCACGGTGACACCGGCCGACGCCACCAGCACGCTCTACAGCCGGTGGAACATCAATGCGGTCGCCAGCGCGGCGGCGGACGGCAGCGGCGATTTCCGCAACGAAGCCAACCAGTTCGGCTGGGTCGTCGAAATCGATCCCTATCTGCCGACCTCCACCCCGCGCAAGCGCACCGCGCTCGGTCGCATGAACCATGAAGGCTGCTGGCCGTCGGTGCCGGTCGCCGGCCGCCGCCTCGCCTTCTACATGGGTGACGACGCGCAGAACGAATATCTGTACAAGTTCGTCTCCGCCACGCCCTGGTCGTCGGCGGACGCCACCCCGACCGACCGGCTCGCCACGGGTGACAAATATCTCGACGCCGGCACGCTCTACGTCGCGCGCTTTGACGCCACCGGCGCCGGCGTCTGGCTGCCGCTGGTGTTCGGACAGGGTCCGTTGACGGCCGCCAACGCCGCCTATCCCTTCGCGGATCAGGCCGACGTCCTCGCCAACGCGCGCCTTGCCGGCGACGCGCTCGGCGCGACGCGGATGGATCGTCCGGAATGGACCGCGGTCAATCCGCAGACCGGCGAAGTCTATCTGACGCTCACCAACAACAGCTCGCGCACGCTTGCCGGCACCGACGCCGCCAACCCGCGCTATTATAATGATCCGAAGAACGGCGCCGCGCAGCGTGGCAATCCCAACGGGCACATCATCCGCCTGCGCGAAACCGGGGATACGTCGGAAGCGACGACGTTCCGCTGGGACATCTATGCCTTCGGCGCGGGGTCGGATCTCAACCCCGCCAACATCAACCTGTCCGGGCTCGACGCCACCAACGACTTTTCCAGCCCGGACGGTCTCTGGTTCTCCCGCGCCACCAATCCGACGGGGCAGGTCAATCCGCTGCTGTGGATCCAGACCGACGACGGCGCCTTCACCGATCAGACGAACTGCATGATGCTGGCCGCGTTGCCGGGTACGGTCGGGGACGGCGCCGCCCGCACGATCGTCAATCTGGGTGCCGACGACAGCACGCGCAGCCAGTCGACCTTCATCGGCAAGGCGCCGGGCGGAACCCTCCGTCGCTTCCTGGTGGGACCGAAGGAATGCGAGATCACCGGCGTCGACAGCACGCCCGACGGCCGCGCGCTGTTCGTCAACATCCAGCATCCCGGCGAAGGCGGCACCCCCGCCGCGATCAGCAGCAGCTGGCCCGCGACGCAAACCGGCGCCACCACCGGCAGCGCGCGTCCCCGCTCGGCTACCATCGTCATCACCCGGAACGATGGCGGGCTGATCGGCCTCTGATCGCTTGGAACGGTACCCCGGTTTACGGCCGGGGTACCGACTTTTCAGGGCCCGGACTGGACTTCTACCGACCCTGAACATATATCGAACAAATGGCGCAACTCGATACCCGCGGCAAGCTGGCCATCCTCGCCGACGCGGCCAAATATGATGCGTCGTGCGCGTCGTCCGGCACGGCGAAACGCTCCAGCGAGGGCAAGACCAAGGGGATCGGTTCGACCGAGGGGATGGGCATCTGCCATGCCTATGCACCCGATGGACGCTGCATCTCGCTGCTCAAGATCCTGCTGACCAACAGCTGCATCTTCGACTGCCATTATTGCATCAACCGCAAAAGCTCGAACGTCCGCCGCGCGCGCTTCTCGGCGGAGGAGGTCGTCAACCTCACCCTCGCCTTCTACCGCCGCAACTATATCGAAGGGCTGTTCCTCTCCTCCGGCATCATCCGCTCGTCCAACTACACGATGGAACAGATGGTCGAAGTCGCACGGTCGCTGCGCGAGGATCACGACTTTCGCGGCTATATCCATCTGAAGACCATCCCCGATGCCGATCCCGAACTGGTGCATCAGGCCGGGCTCCACGCCGACCGCGTCTCGATCAACGTCGAACTGCCCACGGTCGGCGGGTTGAAGCGGCTGGCGCCCGAAAAGTCGGCGGAGCGGATCGATGGCGCGATGCAGACCATGAAAACGTCGATCGACGACGGTCATGACGCGAAACGACGGTACCGGACCGCACCCCGCTTCGCGCCTGCCGGCCAGTCGACGCAGATGATCGTCGGCGCGGACAGTGCGAATGACGGCGATATCGTCACCCGCGCCTCCACCCTCTACGATCGCTTCGCGCTCCGCCGCGTCTATTATTCGGCGTTCAGCCCGATCCCCGACGCGTCCGCGATCCTGCCGCTGCAACGCCCGCCACTGATGCGCGAACATCGCCTGTACCAGTCGGACTGGCTGATGCGTTTCTACGGGTTCCAGCCCAAGGAGGTCGTCGCCGCCACCGGTGCCGACGGCATGCTCCCGCTCGATATCGACCCCAAGCTCGCCTGGGCGCTCAAGTTTCGTGCAATGTTCCCGGTCGACGTCAACACCGCCCCGCGCGAGGCGCTGCTCCGCGTCCCCGGCCTGGGGGTGAAGGCGGTGAACGCCATCCTGGTCAGCCGCAAGTGGCGCGCGCTCCGCCTCGACGATGTCGGACGGCTCACCGTGTCGATCGCCAAGGTACGGCCGTTCATCGCCGCCACCGACTGGCGTCCGGTCGCCCTCACCGACCGCGCCGACCTGCAAAACCGGATTGCACCGAAGACGGAGCAGCTGGAACTGTTCGCCGCCTGATCCGGGCGGCAACCCCGGAACGCTTCATGCGTCTATCCTGACGATGCACGTCGCAACTTTGGCCAGCGAGGATGATTTTGACGGTTGGCGTACCGCCGCTCGTACGCTGGCGCTGGCCGGTGTCGCGCCCGATGCCGTCGTGTGGCAGGTGGGCGACCAGCCCGCCGACCTGTTTGCGGATCAGCCTGCGCCCGATGCGCCCTCCGGCGCCTTCTCGGTCCCGCGCCCCTTTGTCGATCTTGCCCGCCGGGCGCTCTGCCACCGCGATCCCGAACGCTTCGCACTGCTCTACACCCTGCTGACCCGGATCCGCGCCCAGCCCAAATTGCTGGATGATCAGGCGGATCCCCTGGTCCGCCGGATCGAACATCTGGCCAAGGACGTGCGCCGCGACATGCACAAGATGCGGGCGTTCGTCCGCTTCCGCGAGATTGCGGTCGACGGCGCCGAACCCCGCTATGTCGCCTGGTTCGAACCCGACAACCACATCGTCCGCGCCAATGCGGATTTCTTCGCGCGCCGCTTCACCACCATGCACTGGTCGATCCTGACCCCCGAACTGTCGGTGCATTGGGATGGTGACACGCTCGCGTTTACCCCCGGCGCGCACCGCGCCGATGCGCCCGATGGCGATCCGCTCGAAGAAACCTGGAAGACCTATTACGCCGCCATCTTCAATCCCGCCCGCGTCAAGGTCGGCGCGATGACGAAGGAGATGCCGCGCAAATATTGGAAGAACATGCTGGAAACCGCGCTCGTGCCCGAATTGCTGGCCAGCGCACAAAAGCGGGAGAGCGGAATGATCGCGGCGGCGCATGCGGATATCGGTGGCAATGCCCGCGTGTCGTGGGAGGCGCTGCGCGAGGAATCCGGCGGCTGCACCCGCTGCCCGCTCTACGGTCCGGCGACGCAGACGGTGTTCGGCGAAGGTCCGACCGACGCGCGCCTGATGTTTGTCGGCGAACAGCCGGGGGATCAGGAGGATATTGCAGGCCGCCCGTTCGTCGGCCCGGCCGGTCAGGTGTTCGACCGCGCGATCACCGCCGCCGGCATCGACCGCGCCCGCGTCTACGTCACCAATGCCGTCAAGCATTTCAAGTTCGAACCGCGCGGCAAACGCCGCATCCATGCCAAGCCCGCCGGGCCGGAAATCGACGCCTGCCGCTGGTGGCTCGATCAGGAACGCGTACTGGTCCGCCCACCCGTCACGGTTGCACTCGGCGCCACGGCCGCGCGCGCGTTACTCGGCCGCGTGGTCACCATCTCGAAATCGCGCGGCACCGCGATCACGCTACCCGACGGTGGTGAATGCTGGGTTACCGTCCACCCAAGCTACCTCCTCCGCCTGCCCGATCGCGTGCAGGCCGAAGAAGAATATGCCCGCTTCGTCGAGGACCTTACCACCGCCCGAAACCGCGCCGAAGCTTTCGCCTGAACCCTCATCCCCTGTCGGGCGAGGGGTGAGGTCGGCGGCACGGGTCAGGCCATCGTCCGCGGGTCTGGCCCGATCCGCCCGTCGCGCCGGTCCAGTGTCCCGATCGCGGCATGGTCTTCCGCGTCCAGCGCGAAGTCGAAGATCGCGATATTCTCCGCCAGCCGCTCCGGCCGGGTCGATTTCGGGATCACCGAGAGGCCGGATTCGATGTGCCAGCGGAGCACCACCTGCGCCGGGCTCTTGCCATGTTTCTCCGCGATCCGCGCCAGCACCGGCTCCTCCAGCGCCGCACCCTGACCCAGCGGGCTCCAGCTGGTGGTCACGATCCGGTTTTCGTCATGAAACGCGCGCAGCTCGACCTGCTGGAAACTCGGATGCAGCTCGATCTGGTTCACGGCCGGCACCACGCCGGTATCATGGATGATGCGTTCCAGATGATCGATGGTGAAGTTGGACACCCCGATCGATCGCACCCGTCCGTCCTGTTGCAACCGCACCAGCGCGCGCCAGCTTTCGACGAATTGGTCCAGTTCCACGAACGGCCAGTGCAACAGGAACAGGTCGATCCACTCCAGCCCCAGTTTTTCGAAACTGCGATCGAACCCGCGAAGGGCGGCATCATAGCCGAAATCGTCGCGCCACAATTTGGACGTGACAAAGATCGTCTCGGTCCGCGCGCGGATACCTGCTCCGGTGCCGGCCTCATTCCCGTACAGCGCCGCCGTATCGACCGCACGGTACCCGGCATCGATCGCAGCCTGCACCACCCGCGCCGTATCGTCATCCGGGATCTGGTACACGCCCAGCCCGATCTGGGGCATGTTGTGGCCGTCGTTCAGGGTCAGGCTTGGCTGGTCGGTCATCGCGCTCTCCGGATATCATCGGCGGGGGAACGACCGGCACGCGCCAAGGATGCACGCTTCGCCCCGTCCCGCTCACGCCTCCGCCAGCAATGTCTCGGCGGCGCCCAAGTCGACCGACACCAGCCGGCTCACCCCCCGCTCGACCATCGTGACCCCGAACAGCCGGTGCATGCGCGCCATCGTCACGGCATTGTGCGTCACGATCAGATACCGGGTCTCGGTTTCCGCCGTCATCCGGTCGAGCAGGTCGCAGAACCGCTCGATGTTCGCATCGTCCAGCGGTGCATCCACCTCGTCCAGCACGCAGATCGGCGCCGGATTGGTCAGGAACAGCGCGAAGATCAACGCCACCGCCGTCAGCGCCTGTTCCCCGCCGGACAGCAGCGTCAACGTCGCCAGCCGCTTGCCGGGCGGCTGCGCCATGATCTCCAGCCCCGCCTCCAGCGGATCGTCCGAATCGACGAACGCCAGATGCGCCTCGCCCCCGCCGAACAGGGTGGTGAACAGTCGTCGGAAATGGCCGTCCACGGCCTCGAACGCCGCCTGCAACCGGGCCCGGCCTTCGCGGTTCAGCTGTCCGATCGATCCGCGCAGCGCCTGCACCGCCTGCGCCAGCTCGTCACGCTCCGCCGCCAGGGTGCGCCCCGCCCCCTCCGCTTCGGCCAGCTCGGTCGCCGCGACCAGGTTGACCGGGCCGATCCGCTCGCGGTCCGCGCTCGCGCGTTCCAGCGCTTTTGACTCGTCGGCCACCGTTCGCACCGCCGCCGGATCGAACATCACGCGTTCCGGCAACACCGCCGCGGGACATGCGAATCGTTCCCCCGATACCCGGCCCATTTCCACCCGGCGCAGATCTTCCGCCTCCGCCCGCGCCACCGCTCCGGCCCGCTGCTCGCGCGCCGTCGCCAGCGCTTCGGTCCCGGCGGCCGCCGCCAGGTCCGCCCGCGCCCGTTCCGCCTCTGCGTCCCGCTCCAGCCGCTCGGCACGATCGGCGGCATCACCGGCGGCGCGGGCCGCGCCCTGCTGCTGCGCGATCGCGTCGGCCAGCTGTTCGGGGATCCCGGCCAACGTCGCGGCTTCATCCGCCAGCGTCGCGGCGCGGCGCGTCATCTCGTCGATCCGCCGCGCCGCGTCCCCCGCCCGCGCCCGCCAGCTGCGCATGTCCGCCCTGACCACGTCCTGCCGCCGCCGGTCGGCGGCAATGCCGGCGGCAGCCGCCGCCGCGCGTGCACGCGCGGCGGCCACGGCATCGCGCGCCACCACGGCCGCGGCCCGCGCCGCATCCACCGCGATCCGGGTCGTTTCACCGTCGGGCACCCCCGCCACCGCGTCGGCCGCCGCCTGCACCGCATCGCGCGCGGTTTCCACGTCCGCCGCCATCCGCGCCGCCCGCACGGCCAACGCGGCACGGTCCGCGGTCAGCCGATCGATCGCCGCAGCGGCCTGATCCTCGTCGCGGCGCGCGCGCCGGCCGGCGTCCTCCGCCTCCGCCTGTCCCCGTCGGCCCCGCTCGATCCGGTCGCGCGCTACCGCCAGCGCCGCCACCGCACCCGCCATATCGTCATTCGCGGCCGCCACTGCCGCCTGCGCCGGCGGTATCTGCTCCGCCAGCGCCGCGCGCCGGTTGACGCGCACCAGCCGCTCGGCCGCCGCCGCTCCGACATCTGCCGCGACATACCCGTCCCAGCGCCGCAGCCGCCCGTCGCGCGTCACCAGCCGCTGCCCGACAGCCAGCACCGCCGCGCCGTCATCCGCCATCACCACGCCGACCTGCGCCAGCCGCCGCGCCAGTTCCACCGGCCCCGCCACCCGGTCCGCCAACGGCTCCACCCCCGGTGGCAGGGCGGGGTCGCCCGTTGCCGCCCCGCCACCCGTCCATGCGCGCGGTCCGATCCCGATCACCGCGTCCAGATCGTCGCCCAGTGCCGCCGCCAACGCGCGTTCATATCCCGGCGCCACGCGCAACCGCGCCAGCGCCCGGTCACCCTGCGCCGCGGTCGCGCCCAGCGCCCGGTCGATCGCCCCCGCCTCGGCCGTCAGCGCCGCCAGCGCCGCCGCGGCCGCCGATCGCTGCGCTTCCGCCGCATCGCGCGCTTGCGCCGCCGCATCGCGCGCCTGTTCGCCGCCCGCGATCTCCGCCGCCGCCAGATCGCGCGCCGCCAGTGCCGCGACCGCCGCCCGCCCCGCGGCGTCGCGCGCGGCCTGCAGCGGGGCGACCTCGCCCAGCCGGGTGCCGTCGCGCGTCACCGCCGCCTGATCCGCCTCCGCGCGGCGCAGCCGCTCGCGCGCCGCGCTCCATGCCGCATTGGCGACGCGGATATCGGCAAGCTCGGTCGCCTGCCGCGCCTGCACCTGCGCCAGCGTCAGTTCGGCGTCGCGCGCGCCATTCTCCACCGCCTGCAACCCCGCATCCTGCGCGGGTTGTGCCGCCATCGCCCGTGCCAGCGCGTCGGCCAGCGCCCGGTCCTCGGCGCCCAGCGCCGCCAGCGCTTCAGACGCATCCACGCCCAGCCGATCCTCACGCGCCAGATCGCCCGCAATCTGCGCCCGCGCACGGTCCAGTTCCGCCACCCGGTGCAGCGCCCGGTCGCGTTCGGCGGCCGTCGTCGCCACCCGCTGGCGCAATCCTCCGACAACGCCGCGCGCCGCCTCGCGCGCACCCCGGGCCTCGGTCGCCTGCGCCAGCGCGCGCGCCTGCGCCAGCGCGGCCTGTCGCTGCGTTTCCGCGGCATCTGCCACGGCCGCCTCCGCGATCCGGGCGGCGGCATGCGCGGCATCGGCCGCCGCCTTCGCATCGCGCCACCGGGCCCAGATCAGCCGCGCCTCCGCCATACGGATCTCGGCGCTCAGCGCGCGGTACCGGTCCGCCGCCCGGGCCTGCCGCCGCAGCGTCGCGGCCCGCGCCTCCAGCTCGCTCAGCAGCGCGCCCAGCTGCTCCAGATTACCCTCGGTGGCACGCAATTTCTGCTCGGCATCGCGCCGGCGGACATGCAGCCCGGCGATGCCGGCCGCTTCCTCCAGCATCTGCCGCCGTTCCGCAGGCTTTGCGGAAATGACCGCGCTGATCCGGTTCTGGCTGACCAGCGCCGGCGAATGCGCCCCCGTCGCCGCATCCGCAAACAGCAGCGCGACATCCTTCTGCCGGACGTCACGGCCGTCGATCCGGTACGCGCTCCCCGCGCCACGTTCGATCCGGCGGACGATCTCGATCGTATCACCGTCGCCGGCGCGCTCCGCCCGGATCATGACCTCGGCAAAGTCGCGCGGCGGGCGGATGGTGGTGCCCGCAAAGATGACGTCGTCCATCCCCGAGCCGCGCAAGGACCGTGGGCTGGATTCGCCCATCGCCCAGCGCATCGCTTCCAGCAGGTTGGATTTGCCGCACCCGTTCGGCCCGACAATCCCGGTCAGCCCGGGCGCGATGGTCAGCTCCGCCGGCTCGACGAAGCTCTTGAACCCGACCAGGCGGAGCGTACCGATCTGCATGGCCGCCCCGCCCCCGGTCGCGGTGGCTTATCCGCCGACGGCGGTGGTCAGGATCGGCTTCAACCCTTCCCAGGCGGCCACGTCCGGCACGGGCTTGTTGCCGATCAGGAAGGTCGGTGTCCCCTGCAGGTTGAACTCGCTGGTCGCGCGCGCGCTCATCTTGCCCAGCTCGTCGATCGCCGCCTTGTCGGTCAGACACGCGGTCGCCTGCGCTTCGGGCACGCCGCGCACGCGGAAGAAGTCGATCAGCTTCAGCTTCTTGCCCCATGCCAGAAACTGCGTCTCGGGCGGCAGGGCCTGCATCTGCGCCTGCTCCGCCTCGGTCATGCCCTTCACCCCGTCGAACAGCATCGCCTGATTGGCGAACATCTGCTCGCTCAGCTTGAAAAAGGGTTCCGCGCCGCGACACCGGGTCAGCAACGCCGCCGGCACGTCCAGCACGTTGAGCATGTAGTTGCGGAACTCATAGCTGACCTTGCCCGGTGCGATGAACTGCGTCTGCAGTTCCGGCAGCCCCTCCTTCTCGAACACGGCGCAATGCGAACAGCTGAGCGCACCATATTCGACCAGCTTGACCGGCGCGTCGGGGTTGCCCATCCGGAACCCGCCATCCGGCGTCTTGCTGACCACCTGGGTCCAGTCCGAACCCGCGGGCGGCGGCGTCGCGGCCACGGGGCTGGCCGGCGCGGTCACCACGGCGGCGCTGCCATTCTCCGCGGTCTTGTCGCCGCACCCGGCCAGCGCCAGCGTGGAAAGGCCAAGCATCAATAGGGTCCGGCTGTTCATGTCGAAATCGTCTCCGATAAGGGAAATCAGCGCAGCGCGGCGGCCAGTTTCGGCTGCAACGTCGCCCAGGTGGCGGTCTCCGGCGCCATCACGCCGTTGATCAGGAAGGTCGGCGTACCCGGAATCTTGCGGGTGTTGAACGCCTCCGCGGTCATTGCGGTCACGATCGCGGTCTGTTTTGGATCGGCCATGCACGCCGTGACGCGCGCGGGCGTCAGGCCGCGTGCCTGCATCATCTGGTCGAACCCTGCGGCTGTCGCCATCCGTCGCACGGCTTCGGCTTCGCTGCCGGGCTGGGGCAGGCCCTGCTGCGCTTCGAAAAACGCCTGCGCCTTCGGCATCCACACGGGCTGCGTCGCCAGGATCTGCTCGCTCGCCGGAAAATAGCCTGCCGGGCCGGCGCACCGGCTCAGCATCACGCCGGCAAAATCGAAACCGTCGCGTACGGCGTTGCGCACCTCCAGGCTGACCAGCCCCCGGGCGATATAGGCCCGCTTCAGCGTCGGCAGCCCTTCCGCGGCGAACGCCGCACAGTGCGAACAGCTGAGCGACAGATACTCGACAAGCTTCACCTTGGCGCGCGGATTGCCCATCACATAGGCGCCCGCCGGGGTGGTCGCGATCGTCTTGGTCCAGTCGACAGCGCGCGCCGGCGCTGCCTGCGCACCCCCCGCCGCCGCCAACGTTACCGCCATCACCGCTGCCACATACCGCATCATCGTCATCGCACCTTGCCCATGACAGGAATATCCAGGATCGGCGGCCCCGTCGTCGCCGCCAGCGCACCCGCCAGCCCGGCCAGGCAGGCGCGCAGTTCGGGATCGGCGATCGCGCGCAGGCTGTCGCCGATCTCCTGCGACACCGGCGCCGCCCCGCGCACCGGCGACGGAGTTCGCCGCCGGTGCGCGGGGCCCTGCCGGATCGCGATCCGCGCTACCGCGGGGTAGCCGAAGAACCGGTTGACCCGCTCGACGATCGCCGGTGCGACATGCTGCATCATCACCGCATGCGCACCCTCGACCGTCAGCGTCAGCACGCCGTTCGATCGCGTCCCTTGCGGAAAGCGGATCGACTCCGGGCTGGACACCCCGGCATAGCGGTCGCCGACGATCTCGGGCCAGCGCGTCACGACCGACGATTGCACGAATCCGAATCGCCGGAATGCCGCACGCCCTACATCCGGCAGCATGTCCGCGACTGCGCGCGCCGCGCCGCCGCGCTTGCGCTCCGGCACGTCGGGCCTGGCCGCAGCCTTGCCGGCGGTCTTCGCCTTGGGCTGACTCGTCGTCGGTTCCTTCATGTCGCGCTCCATGCCATAGCGACCCCATGTCCGTCGATGCCGCAACGGCGCTCCTCGCCTGGTATGACGTCCACCACCGGGTCCTTCCCTGGCGCGCCGCGCCCGGCACTGCCGCGCCCGATCCGTACCGCGTCTGGCTGTCGGAAGTGATGCTGCAGCAGACGACCGTCGCCGCGGTGCGCGCCGCCTTCCTCCGCTTCACCGCGCGTTGGCCGACGGTCGCGGATCTGGCCGCCGTCGACGATGCCGATCTGATGGCGGCCTGGGCGGGGCTTGGCTATTATGCACGCGCGCGCAACCTGCTCGCCTGCGCGCGCACCGTTGTCGCCGATCATGGCGGGCGCTTTCCGGATACCGAGGACGGCCTGCGCGCACTGCCGGGCGTCGGGGCCTATACCGCCGCCGCGATCGCCGCGATCGCGTTTGGCCGGCGCGCGGTGGTGGTCGATGCCAATGTCGAACGCGTCGTCGCCCGGCTGTTCGCGATCGACACGCCGTTACCCGCCGCCCGCCCCGCGATCCGCGCCGCCACCGATGTCATCACGCCCGACCAGCGGGCCGGCGATTTCGCGCAGGCGATGATGGATCTCGGCTCCGGCATCTGTACCGTCCGGGCGCCGGCCTGCATCCTCTGTCCGCTGCGCCCGCACTGTGCCGCGGCGCGCGCCGGCGATCCCGCCCGCTTCCCCGTCAAAGCCGCGAAAACGATCAGGCCCGAACGGCACGGCCCGATCTGGTGGGTCGAACGGGGCACCGACGTGCTGCTGGTCCGGCGCCCGCCCCGTGGGCTGCTCGGCGGCATGCGCGCGCTGCCGACGGGCGACTGGACCGACGCGCCGGTCGCGCAAACGCCGCCGATCCAGGCCGACTGGCATCCTGTTCCCGGCACGGTCGTTCATGCCTTCACCCATTTCCGCCTGACGCTCACCCTCTTTCGCGCGGTGGTCGAACGCGATATCGCACCCGAAATGGGCGGCACATGGTGGCCGCGCGACGCGTTGCGGGCCGCGGGGCTTCCTACCCTGTTCGCAAAGGCCGCGACCCTGGCTCTGGAGACGCCCCGATGACTGATCTGCTGCTCGATCGCCGCACGCTGCTCGCTGGCCTCTCCACGTTCGCACCGGCTGCTGCGCTGGCACGCGGCCCGGCCTATCCGGCGGTGAACGCAGTGCTGGATCGCTTCGTGCCGGCTCGCCTGCCCGGTGCGGTGGTCGCCATCGGTCGCGGCTTCGCTCCGCCCATCATCATCGCGCGCGGCCGGCTTGCGGTCGACCCCGCGGCGCCGGCGGTCGGCGGCGACAGCCTGTGGCGCATCTATTCGATGACGAAGCCGATCACCGGCATCGCCGCGATGCTGCTGATCGAACAGGGCAAGCTCGGGCTGGACCAGCCGATCGCCGATTTCCTGCCGGCCTTCGGTACGCTCCGCGTGCTCGCCAATCCGGGCAAGGATCGCACCACCCGCCCGGCGAAGGCGCCGATCACCGTCCGCCACCTGCTGACCCACACCGCAGGTCTCAGCTACCATATCGATGGCGAAAGCCCGCTCCGCGACGATTATATCCGGCTCGGCCTCACCCCGGCGCGCGTCGGCGCCAACGATCCCGGCCCGGCCACCGCGCCGTCGCTGGCGGCCTTTGCCGATCGCCTCGCCACGGTGCCGCTACTCACGGATCCCGGCACCGCCTGGCGCTATTCGCTCGGGCTCGACCTGCTCGGCCGCGTGATCGAGGTCGCGAGCGGCATCCCCTTCGATCAGTTCCTCGCCACCCGCATCTTCGTGCCGCTCGGGCTGCGCGACACGCACTTCACCGTCCCGGCCGCAGCGCTCGCGCGGCTGGCCACCAACTACGGCGTGGGCAAGAACGGGCTGAAGCCGCTCGATCCCGGACCGACCAGCGTCTATGCGCATCCGGCCGCATTTCCGTTCGGCGGGGCCGGTCTGGTGTCCAGCGCGCGCGATTATGACCGCTTCCTGCTCATGCTGCTGGGCGAGGGCGCGATCGGCCGCACCCGCATCCTGGCGCCCGCCACCGCGCGGCTCGCCATGTCGAACCTGCTCCCCGCAAATGCCATCCTGCCCGCCGACTTCGGCGGCCCGGATGGTGGCGGGTTTGGCGCGGGGGGACGGGTTTCGCTCCGTGGGCCGGGGGCCGGTACGTTCGGCTGGGCCGGTGCCGCCGGTACGATCGGCTGGGTCGATCGCCGCCGGGCGCTGCGTGGTGGGGTGTTCCTGAACTACATGCCGCCTGCGACCCTGTCGGTGAACGAGGATCTGCGAACCGCTGTCTACCGGGATGTCGCGGCATGATCCCCGGTTTCACCGGCTCTCGGCTGGACCGGGTCGATCATCTCCGCCAGAATGCCGATGCGCTGTCCGATGCGATGTCCGATCGCGGGGCGCGCCTGCTCCGCATGACGGCACTCGATCCGGTACTGGCCGCGGATGATGCGCTGGACTGGGGCAGTCTGGCCGAAGCCGCGCCCGACGCCGAACTTGCGCTGCTCGGCCTGATGGACGGTCGGCCGCATTTCGTCGCGCTGACATTCCCGGTCCCACCGGCGGCGCGGCGCAGCCCCGCGCTCAACATCATCCTCGATCGGCTGTCCCCATCAGAAGCCGCCACCTTCGCGGTCGCGCGCAGCCTGATCGACTGGCATGCCCGCCACCGCTTCTGCGCGAATTGCGGCACGATGACCGCGCTGTTCCGCGCCGGCTGGGGCCGCCGCTGCCCCGCATGTCGCGCCGAACATTTTCCCCGCACCGACCCGGTCGTCATCATGCTGGCCGAACATGACGGCCATGTGCTGGTGGGACGTCAACGCGCCTGGCCGCAGGGGCGCTACTCCGCGCTCGCGGGTTTCGTGGAGGTCGGCGAATCGATCGAGGAGGCGGTCGCCCGCGAATTGGCGGAAGAAGCCGGCGTAACCGCCACCACGGTCCGCTATCTGGTCAGCCAGCCCTGGCCGTTCCCGTCGCAACTGATGATCGCCTGCATCGCCCCGGTCGCCGACAATCGGCTCCGGCTGGACGACCACGAACTGGAACATGCCTTCTGGGCCAGCGCCGACAATGTTCGCGCGGCGCTTTCCGCCACGCCGGGTGCGCGCTTCATCGCGCCGCCGTCCTACGCCATCGCCCATACGCTGTTCGCGCGCTGGCTGGCGGAACAGGGCGGCTAGGCGCGGATCACGCCGCGCGCGCGCGCCTGCGGATAGGTGCCCAGCACCCGCATCCACTTGGTATGGAACGCCAGTTCCTCCAGCGCGCGGTGCAGCCCCGGATCCTCCGGCCGACCCTCGACATCGCAGTAGAATTCGGTCGCCGCAAAACTGCCGCCGCGTTGATAGCTTTCCAGCTTGGTCATGTTGATGCCGTTGGTCGCGAACCCGCCCATCGCCTTGTACAGCGCCGCCGGCACGTTCCGCACCTCGAAGATCAGGGTGGTCATGCTCGGCCCCTCCGGCGGCGGCCCCGCCGGCGGCGCCTTGGCCAGCACCACGAACCGCGTCATGTTGTGGGCGGCATCCTCCAGTCCGTGCGCGATCACCTCCAGCCCATAGAGCGCCGCCGCCATTTCCGGCGCGATCGCCGCCTGGGACCGCTGGCCCTGTTCGGCCACCAGCGCCGCCGCCCCGGCCGTATCCGGATAGCTCACCGGCCGGATCCCGCGCGTGCGCAGCCAGCCGCGGCACTGGCCCAGCGCCTGCGGATGGCTGACCGCTTCCCGCACCTCCGCCAATCCCGTGCCCGGCAAGGCCATCAGGCAGTAGCGGATCGGCATGAAATGCTCGCCCGTGATCACCAGTCCCGATTCGGGCAGCAGGAAATGAATGTCCGCGACGCGGCCGTGCAGCGAGTTTTCGATCGGGATCATCGCACAGTCGGCACGCCCGTCGCGCACCGCATCGATTGCGTCCTCGAACGCGAAACAGGGCAGCGGCAGGCCGTCCGGAAACGCTGTCCGCGCCGCGATATGCGAATTGGCGCCGGGCGCCCCCTGGAACGAAACGCCCCGGTCGGGGTCGACCGATACGGCGGCGGTCATCGCGGCGACAAGCGCGCGGGCGGGGGCGGGATAGGTTTCCATATCGACGCGCCCGCGCTTAGGCAGGAACGGCAGAAGCGGCAAGCACGCTTGCGATGCGCCCGTTCGCCACTTAAAGGTCGCTGGCCCGGCGCGGAAACGACCGGGGGCGCACACCCAGGGGAGTTTCGTACGGCATGGACGATCGCGGCAATACCATCGCGGGCTGGGTGCTCTTCGGCGGCATCGCCGCCCTTGGCCTGTCGATCGTGACCGGCGAATATTTCCACGGCGGCCGGCCCGAAAAAATGGGCTATGTCGTCGAAGGGGTCGAGGCGGAGGCCGGCGAAGGTGCCGCTGCCGCGGAAAAGCCGATCGAATTCTATCTGGCATCCGCCAGCCCTGAAAAGGGTGCGGAGGTCTTCAAGAAATGCGCCGCCTGCCACACCGATGCAAAGGGTGGACCCAACGGCGTTGGCCCCAACCTCTACGGCGCGGTCGGCAAGCCGCACGGCCATGTTGCCGGCTTTCCCTATTCCGATGCGCTGAAAGGCGTGCCGGGCGTTTGGGACTGGTCCAATCTCAACAAGTGGCTGACCAGTCCGAAAGCCTATGCCCCCGGCACGAAGATGACCTTTGCGGGCCTGTCCAAGCCGGAGGATCGCGCGAACGTCATCGCCTATCTGAACTCGACCAGCGACAGTCCGCTGCCGATGCCCGCCGCACCGGCGGAGGCGGCTGCCGCGCCGCCTGCCGCCGGCACGTCCGGTACGCCCAGCACGCCGGAAGGCGGCGCCTCCACGGTCCAGACCGAGGCACAGGCCGCCAAGAGCCCCAAGGGCAACGTCGCTGGCGAAGCCGCGCCCGCCACGTCCGGCACCAGCGCGCAGGAAAAGGAATAGGTGTTACGCCCCTCCCCCTCGGGGGAGGGGGTGGGCGTCACCGGTCTATCCGCCTCCGCCCAGCACGTTGATGCTGAACGCGACCACGCCCAGGTTGAACGCGAAGGCCGCCAGCGAGTGGAACAGCACCACCCGCCGGATCTGCCGTGACCGGATCTCCACATCCGATGTCTGGAACGTCATGCCCAGCGTGCAGGCAAAATACAGGAAATCCCAATAATCCGGGGTTTCGGTGTCGGGAAAACCCAACCCTGCCTGGTCCGCACCGCTCGCGTCGGGCAGGTAGAACAGGTGCGCGTAGTGCAGCGCATAGACCATGTTGCTGAACGTCCAGACCAAGACCAGCGTCGCGAGGATCAGCAGCACCGTCCCGCGTTCCGGCGCGCCTTTCTGCGACAGTTCATCCGCGACCGCGACCAGAATGACCAGCATCACGCCCACCGTGATCGCCAGCAACAGCACGCGGTTGGCATCGTTGTTCGGGGCGGACCGCCGGATACTGTCCACCTGCCGCCCGAACAGCGGGATCGTGGACAGCAGGAATCCCGCTCCCGCCACGTCGAATCCCGCCATCACGCCCAGGCGCCACCCGAACAGCATCACCGCCACCGGCACGCCGATCGACGCGAGCAGCGCGAACAGCAGGAATCGCGGCGGCGCGATCCGGTGGGTGATGCCTGTCGCCACGCGTTTCTCCTGCGTCATCCTGCTCGTCCCCACCCGCCATGCCATGCCGCCGGGCACTGCGGGAGTCGGTATCACCTTGCCCCCGCGCGCCAGCCCCGTCATAGAGCGCGCGAAAACCAGCCCGAAGGCAGGCCATGAAGACCCGTATCCACGTCACGTTGAAACCCGGCGTCCTTGATCCGCAGGGCCGCGCCATCGCGCACGCGCTGGAGGGGCTCGGCTTTTCCGGTGTCGACGATGTCCGCGTCGGCAAGCTGATCGAACTCGATCTGGCGGACGGCACCACGGATGCCGACATCGATGCGATGTGTCGGAAGCTGCTGGCGAACACCGTCATCGAAAACTACCGGATGGAGCGGGCCTGACGCCATGAAGACCGCGGTCATCGTCTTTCCCGGTTCCAATTGCGATCGCGATCTTGCGGTGGCGCTGCGCGACGTCACCGGCACCGCGCCGGTCATGATCTGGCACCGGGAAACCGAATTGCCGGACGGGATCGATCTCGTCGGCGTGCCCGGCGGCTTTTCGTACGGGGATTATCTGCGCTCGGGCGCGATGGCCGCGCGCAGCCCCATCATGCGCGCCGTCGCGGCGGCGGCCGATCGCGGGGTCAGCGTCTTCGGCGTCTGCAATGGTTTCCAGGTGCTGACGGAAGCCGGCTTGCTGCCGGGGGCGCTGATGCGCAACGCCGGGCTCGGTTTTGTCTGTCGCGATGTCGATCTGACGGTCGGCGCGGCGGACAGCCCGTTCCTGCGCGGCTACCAGCTCGGTGAAACCATCACGGTACCGGTCGCGCATCATGACGGCAACTATACCGCCGATGCCGATACGCTTGATCGGCTGGAGGGGGAGGGCCGGGTCGCATTCCGCTACGCCGGCGCAGTCAACGGCTCGGCGCGCGCCATCGCCGGCATCGTCAATCCGGCCGGCAACGTGCTGGGCATGATGCCGCATCCCGAGCGTCGGGTCGAACCCGCGCATGGCGGCACCGATGGCCGGCGCTTGTTCGAAGCATTGCTGTCTCACTGACCTTTGCATGCCGGCCCGGTCTGTGGTGCATAAAGGCCACAGCCTGACCTTTATTGGCGCTGATTTGCACCGGCTGCATCAATGCCGCCTTCCCACGCGTATCTCGCACAGCCCGCCAATGGGCGGAACACGAGGGAGTGGGACATGCCGACGACGAAATTGAGACAGGCGCTGCTGATCGGGTCGAGCCTTGCGATCTTTGGTGGAACCGCATCGGCGCAGTCGGTCCAGACGCTTCGGTCCGGAACCAACGCGCTCGTGTCCGTCAATGCCGCCACGCCCGGCACGATCACGCGGACGACCGCGATCACTGGCATCGCCGCCAATCGCGTGCTGCAGGGTTTCGACTATCGCCCGGCCAGTCCCCGCCTGCTCTACGCCCTCGACAATGCGGGCCAGCTCTATTCGATCAACGGCCGCACCGGCGTCGCTGCGGCGGTCGGCTCGCCGATCACCGCCGCCGCCAACGTCAACGGTGCCGCCGCCGGGCTCGATTTCAATCCGACCGTCGATCGCATCCGCTACGTCAACGCCAATGGCGCCGACCTGCGCCTGAACCAGACCAACGGTACGCTGGCCGCGACCGACGGCACGCTGGCATACGCCGCGACCGATGCGCGTGCGGGCACGGCCCCCGCCCTGGCCGGTGCCGCCTATACCAACAACATCGCCGGCGCGACGACCACCACGCTCTATGTGATCGACACGGCCGGCGGCACCGCGCGCCTCGCGACACAGGGCAATGCCACGGTCAGTCCGAACAGCGGCACGTTGTTCTCGGTCGGCAGCACCGGCGTCGCTTCCAACGGCAATGTCGGCTTCGACATCAGCCGCAGCGGCACCGCCTATGCCACGCTGACCAATCCCACCACCGGGGTGACCTCGCTCTACCAGGTCAATCTCGCCAACGGCACTGCCACGGCACTCGGCGCGATCTCCGGCAACACGACCTATAACGGCCTCGCGGTCGAACTCGCCTCGTTCCAGTCGATGGGCCAGACCCAGAACCAGCAGAATGTCGGCACCGTGCTCGACAATTTCACGACCACCCCGAACGACGCGACGCTCGCCATCTTCAACGGCATCGATGCGCAGACCGGGAACCCCGCCGCGCAATCCGCGCTGCTGCAGGCGCTGACGCCGGCCGCCTTCTCCAACCTGCCCGACATCTCCTACGGCGTCCTGGAATCGCAGGAATCGACCGTGCTTCGCTACACCCGCGATCTGCGCGGCAACGCCGTCAACACCGACGGCAGCCGGGCGACTTTGGATGAAAATGGCAGGGTCGGCGCCTGGATCAGCGGTGGCGGGCGCTTCGGCAAGATCGATGCCGCGCAGGATCGCTACCGTACCAAGACCGACGAATATCATTTCCTGGGCGGGGCCGATTACCGGCTGACCCCGACGGTCGCGCTCGGCGTGTTCGGCGGCTACAGCAATACCAATGCCAGCCTGGCGGTCGGCAATCTGGCCGATGGCACGCTCAAGAGCTGGTACGCCGGCGCCTATGGCACGGCCAGCGTCGGCCCGGTCTATGTCGATGCCTGGGGCAGCTACACCGATCTCGATTGGAAACTGAACCGTACCATCACGTTCGGCAACGGCTCGGGATCGACGACCGCGCGGACGGGCGGCCGCATCGTCACCGGCGGCGCGGCAACCGGGCTCAGCTTCCAGCTCGGCCAGTTCGAGTTGGAACCCTTCGCGCAGGTCCGTTATGCCGATCTGAAGATCAACGCCTTTTCCGAAGCGCCCGGCGCGGCCTTCGCGCTGGTCCTGCCGAACGACATGAACCGGGTGTCGATCCGTTCCAACGTCGGCGCCCGCGTCGGCATGAAGTTCGAGATTGCCGGCGCCACCGTCCGCCCGCAGGTCCGCGGCGGCTATATGTACGAGTTCCGGGATCAGGCCCGCAACATCGTGGCGAATTTCCAGCAGCCGGGGATCGGATCGCAGTTCAACTTCGTGACGACGCCGCTCTACAAGGATTTCTACAATGCCGGCGCGGCGTTGAACATTTCCGGAAACGGCCCGCTCTCGCTGGTCGCCGACTATGATGCGCAATTCGACAATCAGCGCCAGTTCTACAACTTCACGATCGGCGCGCGCCTGGCGCTCTGATCGTTTGGGGTCGCGAATGGCGGCGGCCGCGCTGCCGCCATTTCGACCGACCGGGGTTCAGACGGCGTAGGGCGCATCCGCGGCCTGCGCCGGCACCGCGCCGGGTTGCATCACCACCCATCCCGCCAACCGGTGGCCGATCATCGCGGATGCCGGTCGATCATGACCGATCAGGCGTCCGTGCAGATATCCGGCGTTGAAAGCATCGCCGGCACCGCTGGTGTCGATCGGCGACAACCGCTGTGGCGGTGCGATCGTCGTCCCGTCGATCCGGCAGCCCTCCGATCCGGTCTTGACCACAACCTCGCCAGCCCCCAGCGCACGCCACTGGTCTGCCACCGTCGCGGCATCGGGCGTGCCGCACAGCGCCGCCTCATCCTCCAGCGTCGGCAGACCGATGTCGCAACAGCCGATCGCGGCCGTGCGAACCGCCTGCGCGATGTCCACATTCTCCCACAATCGCGGGCGGTAATTCCCGTCCAGCACGACCCTGCCGCCCGCACCCCGCACCTGCCGACACAGCGCCATCAGCGTTTCCCGCCCCGCCGGCGGCAGGATCGCCAGGCTGATCAGCGACAGGCACAGGATATCCGCCGCTTCCGCCGCCGCCACGATCCGGCGCCAGTCCGGCAACCCGCACAGCTGTCGCGCGGCGCTGTCGCTGCGCCAGTAGGTGAAGCTGCGTTCGCCCGCGGCATCGGTCCGGATGGCATACAGACCCGCGATCCGGTGCGGATCGGTCAGGATCAGGCTGGTGTCGATCCGCTCCTTCTCCCACGCGATCGTCAGATCCCGGCTGAACGGATCGGAACCCAGCGCCGTGGCAAAGGCGACGTCATGGCCGAAGCGGGCCAGATGGATCGCGGTGTTCAGCGTGTCGCCCCCATAACCCAGCCGCCAGCCACCGCCCGGACTGGCCAGTTCGATCATGCCTTCGCCGATTACCACGATCCGGGCCATCAACGCCCCTCTTCCACGATGTTTTCAGGGTGCGTCCGTTTGCGTTCGCATGACCCGCGTTATAGATCGTCGGAAGCGCAACTCAATTGGTAAGTCCGCGCGCTGGAGAGCAGTATGTCGTTGAGGCCAAAGGCCGTGACGTTCGCCGGTGATGACGCGATTTCCGGCGAGCGATTATATCAGCGCCTGGCACGCGGGCTGTTCGCCGATCTCGCGTCGGGCAAATATGGCATTGGCGATCGCCTGCCCGCGGAACGCGAATTGTCGGCCGAACATAATGTCAGTCGCCCGGCCGTCCGCGAAGCGCTGATCGCGCTGGAGGTGCAGGGCTATATCGAGGTGCGGGTCGGATCCGGCGCCTTTGTTCGCCGATTGCCCGCGCAGGACGACATGCGCGGATTCGCGATCACGGCGTTCGAATTGACCGAAGCTCGGATGGTGTTCGAGGGCGAGGCAGCGGCCCTGGCGGCGATCCATATCTCGGACGACGAACTCGACGCGCTGGATCGGCTGGTGGAGGCGATCGCCGCCGAAAATCTGCACAGCGACGTGACCGAAGACGCCGATCAGGCCTTCCATCTCGCGATTGCGCGCGCGACCCGGAATGCGGGCATCGCGCGGACGATCGAGGATCTGTGGCGCCTGCGCTCCACCTCTCCCGAATGCGCGCTGCTGCATGACAAGGCGCGCAGTGCGAAGATCCGGCCGGTCGTGGCGGAACATAGTGCGATCGTGCTCGCGTTGCGGGGGCATGATCCGATCGCGGCACGCGCCACCATGCGGGCGCATCTGTCGGCCGTGATGGATCATCTGCTGTTCACGACCGAGGAACGCGCGGTCGAAGAGGCGCGCAAGCTCGTCGCCAGCAAACGCGCGCGCTATTCGTCCAGCCCGGCATCGTAGCGGGACCATCGCGGCATCATTTTTGGTAATACCAAAATAGCTTGCTCTGGTCGTCCACTTTTGCTTCTGTTATCCCGATCACCTGAGGATGCGGAGCGGGGTACAATGCGGCGAACATCGGACGGCATTTCCCTGCGGACACATGCGCATCCCGTCGCCGTCCTCGCCCGCCCCGCGGTCGTGATCCCGCGCTGACGCGCCGAGCCAGCTGACAGAACTCCGGGGGGACATGATCGGGTGTTGATGACGCAGACGATGCGCTGGTTCGGGCCAGGCGATCCGGTATCGCTCGCGGGAATTCGACAGGCTGGCGCGACCGAAGTCGTCACCGCCTTGCACGACGTGCCGAACGGAGCGGTCTGGACACTGGACGCGATTTGCGACCGGCGCGCGCTGATCGAGGCGGCGGGTCTCGGCTGGACCGTCGTGGAAAGCCTCCCCGTCCACGAAGACATCAAGATTCGTGGCCCGCGTTGGGACATGTTGATCGCTGACTATCGGAAAAGTCTCGTCAACCTGGCCGCAGGCGGTATCCGCGTCGTCACCTATAATTTCATGCCGTTGCTGGATTGGACCCGCACGGACCTGGCTTACGAACTGCCGGACGGCGCGCGCGCCTTGCGGTTCGAACCCGAAGCGGTCGCAGCCTACGACATCCACATCCTGCGCAGGCCGGGCGCGGACCGCGACTATGCGCCATCGATGGTCGCGGCGGCATCGGCGCGCTACGCAGCAATGTCCGCCGCGGATCGCACCCGGCTGGAACGGACGATCATCGCCGGCCTGCCGGGCAGCGAGGAAAGCTTCACCTCTCCGCAATTCCTGGACGCGATCGGCACCTATGCCGATGTCGATGCCGACCGGCTGCGCGCCAACCATATCGCCTTTCTGCAGGCGGTATGCCCGGTCGCCGACGAACTGGGGCTGCAATTGGTCGTGCATCCCGATGATCCTCCCTTCCCGATCTTCGGCCTGCCGCGGATCGTCAGCACGGAAGCCGATCTCGCCACCCTGTTCGCGCGCGTGCCGAACCCGTCGAACGGGCTGTGCTTCTGCACCGGCTCGCTCGGCGTGCGCGCGGACAATGATCTGCCCGGCATGGTCGAACGACTGGGCGACCGCATCGGCTTTCTGCATCTTCGCTCGGTCCAACGCGAACCCGACGGCGTGTTTCACGAGGCGGCACATCTGGAAGGCAGCGCGAACATGGCCGCCGTCATGGCCGCCGTCCACAGGCTGTCGACGGCATCCGGTCGCAGCATCCCGATGCGCCCCGATCACGGGCATCAGATGCTCGACGATCTCGGCCGCGATACCAATCCCGGCTACTCCCTGATCGGCCGGCTGCGCGGTCTGGCCGAACTGCGCGGTCTGGAACGCGGCATCGCCTATGCCGCGGCCCACGGATGAGGCTGTCGTCGCAGACCTGCATGGCGCTTCCGGCCGATGTCGCGCGGCCCGGCTATGTTCGCGCGGGACAGCGCAGCGGCATCGTGCATCTCGGGATCGGTGCCTTTCACCGCGCGCACCAGGCGGTCTATACCGATGCCGCGCTGGCGGCGGGCGACCGCGACTGGCTCATCACCGGGGTGTCGCTGCGATCCGCTCAGGTCCGTGACGCGCTGGTGCCGCAGGACGGGCTCTATACGCTTGCCGAACGCGCGAACGGCACCACGCGCCGCCGCCTGATTGGATCGATCGCGACCGTGCTGGTCGCACCCGAAACGCCGGACGCGGCGATTGCCGCCCTGGCCGATCCTGCGACGCACATCGTCACGCTGACCGTCACGGAAAAGGGGTATCACCGCCTGCCCGCGACTGGTGGTCTGGCCGATGCCGATCCCGCCATCGCCGCCGAACTGCGCGGCGGCGCCCCCACCACGACGCTCGGGCTGATCGCGGCGGGCCTCGCCCGCAGGCGCGCCGACGGGGCGGGCGGGCTCACGCTTCTCTCCTGCGACAATCTGTCGCGAAACGGGCGGCTGCTCCGCGGCCTCATGGCCGAATATCTCGATGCGCGTGATCCCGGGTTGCGCGCCTGGGCGGAGGACAAGGTCACGTATCCCGATACGATGGTCGACCGGATCGTTCCCGCCGTCGCGCCGGCCGATCTGGAGGGCGTTGCCGTCGCACTCGGGCTGCGCGACGCTGCCGCGATCACGACCGAACCCTTCCACCAATGGGTGATCGAGGATCGCTTTGCCGGCCCCCGCCCGCGTTGGGAGCTTGGCGGCGCGCAATTCGTGCAGGATGTCCAGCCATTCGAAACCGCCAAGCTCCGCCTGCTGAACGGCAGCCATTCGCTGCTTGCCTATGCCGGTCTGGCGCTCGGGCTCGAACATGTCGCCGACGCGGTCGCCCATTCCGCGCTCGGCCCCCTGGTGCAGCGGATGATGCGCACGGAATCCGGACCCAGCATCATGCCGGCACCGGGTCTCGACATCCCCGCTTACTGCACGGCGCTGCTCGACCGGTTCCGCAATGTCGACCTGCGCCACCGGCTGGAACAGATTGCGGCCGACGGGTCGCAGAAGATCGCGCAACGCTGGCTCACCACGATCATCGAACGCGCGGATGCCGGCCTGGACAGCCCGATCCACATGCTGGGGGTCGCGGCCTGGATCGTCCACATGCGCGGGCATCATGGCGATGGCCGCCCCCATGCCGTCTCGGATCCGCTGGCGGACCGGTGTCGCCTGCTGTGGGCGGATGGCAGCCACGACGTCGATCGCCTGACCCTGCGGTTCGTCACCGATACCGGCGTGTTCCCGGCTGGCTTCCGGGATCGCCCGCTTCTTTCCACCGCGCTTGCGGCCACCCTCCGCCGCTGGCTCGAAAAGGGACCGGCCGCGGCCATCGCCGAAATCTGAACGCTTGCGGCGGTTCGCGGCTTCGATCAGCATGCGCCCTGGGACGACACGAGATCCGGGGGAAGACATGATGGGACGGAGCCTCGCGCTACTGGCGCTTGGCGGCATGGCCGTGGCCATGCCGGCGCAGGCCGCGGAGACGGTGCCGACCTCCGCATCCTCCCCGTCGCCGACCGTGCATATGGTCGCCGAATTTGCGCAGCTGCCGCCCATCGAAAGCCCGCAGCTTTCCCCCAATGGCAGTCTGATCGCCGCCCGCATCGCCATCAACGGCACGCAATATTTCGCCATCCTGCCGGTGGACGGCAGCCCCCGGCGGCTGCTTGGGCTGGGGGATAATGATCTCAACTGGTGGCGGTGGGTGAATGACGACTGGCTCACCGTCGGTGTCGGCCAGACGCAGGTCGTCGGAGGCGACGACTGGTACGTCACCCGCGCGATGGGCGTGAAGGCGGACGGCAAGAAGGTCGTGCCTCTGGCCGCGAAAGATGCCGGCCAGAATGCGGATGACATGATCTGGTCCGCCCATGACGGCACCCCGAAAATCCTGCTCTCCTATCAGACGTCGATCTACACCAACGATCCCGGTTTCTGGCCGCATGTCGATGCGTTCGACGTCTCCACCGGCCGCCACCGTACCGTGATGGCTCCAAAGGTCGGGGTCCGGGACTGGTATGCCGATGGCGAAGGCACCGTCCGGATGGGGGTGGGGCACGGCGACGATGGCCGCTCCACGCGGGTGCTCTACCGCCCCGCCGCCGATCAGCCCTTCCGCATCATCGATCGCGCCAAGACCCGCGATGATCCGGTCGTCATGCCGTCGCTATTCCTTCCGGACCGGACGAAGGCGCTGATGATCGCCGATGACGCCGACGGGTTCAGCGTGCTGTACGAACTCGAACTGACCACCCTGAAACGCGGCAAACAGCTGGAAGCGAGCAAGGGCTATGATCTGGCAGGACTGCTGAGCAATCCGGCCGGTGATCGTCTGACGGGCGTCCGGATCAACGAGGAAGGTCCCGCGACGCGGTGGATCGACCCGGATCTCGCCGCGCTGGAGGCGGAGGCCGGCAGGATGGTGAAGGGCGCCCGCGTCAGCATCGTGTCGGTCAGCGACGATCACCAGACCGCGATCCTGCGTGCCGGCGGGCCGGATGCGCCGGGCCTGCTGCTGCTGTTCAATCGCAAGGCCGGGGCGCTTGATCATCTTGCCTATACCAACGACGCGTTCCGCAACCGCCGGCTGCATCCGGTGCGCACGTTGCGGTACAAGGCCCGCGACGGGCTGGAAATCGCCGCGATCCTTACGCTGCCAAAGGCACGAGGGACCAACCTTCCGCTGATCGTGCTACCGCATGGCGGTCCGTTCGCGCGCGATACCGAGGAATGGGATTGGTGGACGCAGTTTCTGGCTGATCGCGGCTATGCGGTCATCCAGCCCAATTATCGCGGCTCCTCCGGTTACGGAACGCCGTTCACCGCCAAGGGGGAAGGACAATGGGGCCTCGCCATGCAGGACGACCTGAACGACGCGGTCACCGCGCTGGCGGCGCAGGGGATCGCGGATCCGAAGCGGGTCTGCATGGTCGGCGCCTCCTATGGCGGTTATGCCGTGGAACGGGCGGCGCAGCGTGATGGATCGCTCTATCGCTGTGCCATCTCCTATGCCGGCGTGTCGGATCTGAACGCCATGCTGCGCTACAACGGCCGCTTCCTCGGCTCGGGCGCCAGCAAGGACTGGCTGCGCAAGCAGGCACCCGATCTGACCGGCGTCTCGCCCATCAACTTTCCCGCGCAATTCTCGATCCCGATGCTGATCGTCCACGGGGTCAAGGATCGGGTGGTGCCCGTCCGCCAATCCCGCAACCTGGTGCAAAGGCTGCGCAAGGCCGGCAAACCGGTCGACTATCTCGAACAGCCGCTGGCCGACCATCATTTCAGCCGCGCCGAAGATCGCAAGACCTTCCTGGAGGCGATGGAGGCCTTTCTGAAGCGCCATAATCCCGCCTGATCGACGCCGGCGTCAATCCGGCATCCGCAACAACGCCTGTCCCGCGCGGATGCGGCTGCCCTCCGCGATGCCGGGCGCGAGCGTGAACCCCGGCGGCGCGAAGATCAGGATGGTCGATCCATGCTCGAACCAGCCCATCTCTTCGCCTTTCACGACCGTCGCCGCGCAGGGCACGGTGCGCGGTCCGCCGGCGCGCAACAAACGCTCGGTATCCAGGAAATGCAGCCGGATACCCGCGACCAGGATCGCCGCCACCGGCACCAGCAGCAGGGGCCACTGCCCGTCCGTCAGCGTCAGCCGCAACACGGCACGCTCGTTCCGGCAGAATAGCCGCTCGACCCGGCGCAGCGCGATCGGGTTCACGTTCCAGGTGTCACCAGACAGGTACCGCACCCAATCGACCCGCGCATCGTGCGGCGCGTGGAACCGGTGGTACATGCCCGCCGTCAGCCGCAAGGTGACATAGCGGCCGTCGCGGAACGGCGCCGCCACGTCCGCGTCGCCAACCAGTTCGCCGATCCGATAGGGCGACCCCTTCACCTGCAACACGGTGTCGCCGTCGATCGGCCCGCACGCGCCGACGATCGCGTCGCTGGGGCTGGCGATGATGGCCGGATCAGGATCGGGCGGCCGGCTTCCGGGCCGAAGCGCGCGGGTGAAGCAGTGGTGCATGCTCCGGAACCGATCCTCCGCCGCGTCGCTCAGGTCGACGTCGGAGAAATAGCGCCACGTCGCGATGGTGGCGCGCGCCACCAGCGGTTGCTCGATCCGGCTCAGCCGTCCGACCAGCGTGGTCGCCATCCGCCGCGGCAGGCGGTTGGTGAGCAGGAAGTTCAGATCCTCCTGCGCGACGATGCGGCCCAGCGTTTCACGCAGTGTCATGAAGCTTTCTCCGGTGACCGGTACCGCACCGGATCATGAACATCACCTTTCTCGGCTACGGCCTCGGATCCGCAGCAGGGCTGGCGCTGGCGCTGGCCGCCGGCGTTCCCCGGCTCGCGCTGTCGCGGGCGAAACATCGCTCGATCGCCGGCCACGCCCGCTGGGGCCGCCGCCTCGCCGGGCAGATTCCCTTCTACGATTATGGCGAAGACCGTTTCTTCGCGTCGGACGATGCACCGGATGCCGTCGTCACCGCCCGGCGCACCGGCTTCGCGCGCCTGTCGGCGCAGTATCGCACCCGCTTCGCAAAGACGCTGGAGCAGACCAGCCGGCTGCGGGAGGGTCTGTCCGACCTGCAATTCACCAGCCGCTACCGCGTTCCCTTTCAATATGCGCGCGTCGTGCGCGACGCGCTGCCGGTCGGGGCGTTCCTGGATCGGGCGGACGGCGTCGTCGTCACTGATCTCGATGGCAATCGTTTCCAAGATCTGACCGGGTCCTACGGCGTCAACCTGTTCGGCTATGACTTTTACCGCGACTGCATCGCCGACGGGTCGGCGCGGGTCGCGGCGCTTGGCCCGGTGCTGGGTGCCTATCACCCGGTGGTACAGGACAATGTCGCGCGGCTGCGCGCCATATCCCGGCTGGACGAAGTATCGTTCCACATGTCCGGTACCGAAGCCGTGATGCAGGCCGTCCGCCTCGCCCGCTATCATAGCGGCCGGTCGCATCTGGTGCGCTTCTGCGGCGCCTATCATGGCTGGTGGGGCGATGTGCAGCCGGGCATCGGCAATCCCACGCCCGCCGACGGCACCTATACGCTGGCGGAGATGTCGGAACGCACGCTGCATGTCCTGGCGACGCGCACCAACATCGCCTGCGTGCTGGTCAACCCGTTGCAGGCGCTGCATCCCAACAGCGGCGCGCCTTCCGACTCGGCGCTGGTGGACAGCAGCCGCAAGGCCGGGTTCGATCGCGCCGGCTATGCCGACTGGTTGCGCCGGCTGCGCGCGGTCTGCACCGAACGCGGCATCGTGCTGATCTTCGACGAGGTATTCATGGGATTCCGGCTCGCGCGTGGCGGCGCGGCCGCGTATTTCGGCGTGCAGCCCGACATGATCACCTATGGCAAGACGCTGGGCGGCGGCCTGCCGGTCGGGGTCCTGTGCGGCCGGGCCGATCTGATGCGCCGGTTCCGGGACGACCGCCCCGTCGATATCTGCTTCGCACGCGGCACGTTCAACGCGCATCCCTATGTCATGGGTGCGATGGCGGCGTTTCTCGACCGGCTCGACAGCCCGGCGGTTGCGGCGCTCTATGAGGGGCTGGATGCACGCTGGGACGAACGGGCCGCCCTGCTGAACCGGCGGCTGCGCGATGCCGACGTGCCGGTCATGGTCGCCAACATGTCCTCGGTCTGGACGGTGCTCTACACCCGTCCCTCGCGCTACAACTGGATGCTGCAATATTATCTCCGCGCGGAAGGGCTGGCGCTCAGCTGGGTCGGGACGGGCCGTCTGATCTTCAGCCTCGACTATGACGATGCCGCCTTCGCCGACGTTGCCGATCGGTTCGTTGCCGCGGCGTGCGCGATGCAGGCGGACGGCTGGTGGTGGTCGCCACCCGGCCTGACGAACAAGGCGATCCGCCGCCGCATCCTGCGGGAAACGCTGGCCGCGCGCTTCGGCCGGGGTCGCTGATCTAGCGCGCGTGCGCGATCAGCGACTGGTCCATGCGTTCGCCCTTCAACAACCGCAGCGGCGCCTTGCGGTACAGCAGGAAATCGTTGAACGGATCGGTCAGGATCTTGGTGGCCCACACCAGCCCGGTCTGGACATCGTGCAGGAAGAACAGCTGCACCATCCGGACGCAGAGGCCCGCCACCGCCAGCCCCAGCCACACCAGCCCCAGATGCCGCAGGAACGTCACCGGCCCGTCATGCGGGACGAACAGCCCGAACAGCGTCGGATCGATCAGCAGCGGGATCGGCGTCGCCGCCCAGATGCCGACCAGCACCCATTTGCGGAACAGGTTGTAACCCAGCTTGATCGCTTCCTTATGTGCATGGCTGGCCTGGTTGGCATGGTCATAGCCGCGCGGTTCGAAGAAGAAATGGCCCGATTGCCGCGTCGTCATCGCCACCAGCCAGCCGAGCAGGCTGGCGATCGCCGGATCGATGAACAGGATCACATAGGCCGACAGGAACGTCGTCGCGCTGACGAAATGCAGCGCCTGATTGGCCAGGCTATGATGATAATAACGATGATCGTCCCAGCGCTGTTCACGCAGGGTCGTGCGAAATCCGGTCATTGCTCGTCTCTCCCGTTCGTCACGCCGCGACCTGTGCGCCGGCATCCTCGCCGACCCGGCGGAAACAGATCAGCGCGAAATGGCCGAGCGGGGGCAAGGGCCGTCGCTCGACCAGTTCGACGCCGGCCGCCCCCGCCGCCCACCGCGCATAGCGATTCCACGCGAACTCGGTGCGCCAGCCAAGCCGACTGGTGATCGGCATCAGCGCCTTCTCGATCCCCCCACGCAAACCGCCTTCCGCGCCGATCCGCGTCGTGATGACGATCAGGCCGCCCGGCCGCACGACGCGCAGGAACTCGTCCAGCGCGCGTTCCGGGTGCGGCACGGCGGTCACCACATATTGGGCGACGACGACGTCGAACGCGCCATCGGGGAAGTCCAGCGCCTCGGCATCCATCACCCGGATCGCCTCGACGTTGTGCAGGCCAAGCCCGTTCACCCGGTGACGGGCCCGCTCCAGCATCTCCTCGGAAATGTCGATCCCGACCAGCCGGCTTTCGGGGGCATAATCCGGCAGCGATATGCCCGTCCCCACCCCGACCTCCAGGATGCGGCCGCCCAGCTTTTCCGCCTCGACGATCGCGGCGCGGCGCCCGCGCCGGAACACCGGGCCGAAGATGATGTCATAGATCGGCGCCCAGCGGTCATAGGCGCGGGCGACGATCCGGCGATCAAGATCCTGATCCATAATCCTCCACATGGGCGGGACAGGGCCGTTGATGACGTCCATGTACCGAACAACCGTGGCGGCAAAGCGTGACATTTATATTGCCGGTCGATAACGCTATTAAGCATGATCGATGACATGCCTGTCACCCATGTGAAGCACGACTGCCTTTCTTGATCTATATTGCGGTGCTCAGGGTCATAGCGGCCAAGTGGTCGCTTCCAAACATGGGGACTGGGGCATGTCTTCCGATGTCGATCTTGCGGCGCGCCTGCACACCGAAATCACCATGGGTGGCCGCAAGGATGGCCGCCGTTCGCTTCCGGACTGGTTGTCCGGCGGCGATGGTCCGACGGCGCCCGAACCCCGACTCCGATATCGCACCATCTTCGTATCCGATTTCCATCTCGGCACGCCGGGCTGCAATGCCGGCCTGCTGCTCGATTTCCTGCACACCACCGAATGCGACACGCTGTATCTGGTCGGCGACATCGTCGACGGGTGGCAGATCAAGAAAGGGTGGTACTGGCCGCAGGCGCATAATGACGTCGTGCGCTGCATCCTGAAAAAGGCCGCGCGCGGCACGCGCGTCGTCTATATCCCCGGCAATCATGACGAGGCGTTCCGCGATTATGTCGGCCTGGACTTCGGCGGTGTCGAACTGCTGATGGAGGACATCCACGTCACCGCGGACGGCCGCCGCCTGCTGATCGTCCATGGCGATGCGTTCGATGCGGTCGTGCTCTATGCACGCTGGCTCGCCTTCCTCGGCGACTCCGCCTACACGATCCTGCTGAAGGCGAACGGCATCTACAACGCGATCCGCCGGCGGCTGGAACTGCCCTATTGGTCCTTGTCCACCTACGCCAAGCGCCGCGTGAAGAATGCGGTCCAGTTCATCTCGCGGTTCGAGGAAACCGTTGCCCATGCCGCCGCCGATCGCACGGTCGACGGCGTGGTCTGTGGTCACATCCACACCGCCGAAATCCGTACGTTCGGTGATATCACCTATTATAATGACGGCGATTGGGTCGAAAGCTGTACCGCACTGGTGGAGCATGCCGACGGCCGCATGGAAATCCTCGACTGGCACGAGCATGCCCGCGCCGCGCTGTCGGCCAAGCGGGCGGAGGCCACGCGCGCGGAGATCGCGGCATGAGGATCGCGCTGGTCAGCGACGCCTGGACCCCGCAAGTCAACGGCGTCGTCCGCACGCTGCAGACCACCGCGGCCGAACTCCGCGATCGCGGGCACGCGCTGACGCTGCTCACTCCTGATCAGTTCCGGACCGTCCCGTGCCCCAGCTATCCCGAAATCCGGCTGGCGCTCGGCTGCGGACGCGGCGTGGCGCGGCGCCTGTCCGCCGCCGATCCCGATGCCGTCCATATCGCCACCGAAGGCCCGCTGGGCTGGGCCGCACGCCGCTGGTGCCGGGATCGCGCCGTCCTGTTCACCACCTCGTTCCACACCCGCTTTCCGGATTATGTCGCGATCCGGACCGGCATGCCCGCCGATTGGTTCTGGCCGGTGCTACGCCGCTTCCACGCCCCCGCCGCCCGCATCTTCGCGGCGACCGAAAGGCTGGAACGGGAACTGCAGGGTCGCGGGCTGCACCAGACCCACCGCTGGTCGCGCGGCGTCGACCTCACCCTCTTCCAACCCGACGGGGCGCAACTCTCCGGGTTGGACGCGCTGCCCCGCCCGCTGATGCTGTGCGTCGGGCGCGTCGCCGCGGAAAAGAACATTGCCCCCTTCCTCGCGGTCGATCGCCCGGGCACGAAGCTGATCGTCGGCGACGGTCCTGCCCTGCCGGACCTGCGCGCCGCCCATCCGGACGCCCTGTTCCTGGGTGCCCTGCACGGGGCGGCGCTGGCCGCCGCCTACCGCGCCGCCGATGTACTGGTCTTTCCCAGCCGCACCGACACCTTTGGCCTGGTGATGATCGAGGCACTGGCGAGCGGCGTTCCCGTTGCCGCCTTCCCGGTGCCCGGCCCGCTCGACATCATCGGCCGCGATGGCCGGGGCATCATGGGCGGCGATCGATCGGTCGGTGCGCTGGACGACGATCTCGATGCGGCGATCACCCGCGCCTTGTCGGTCGATCGCGACACCTGCGCCGCCTATGCGCAGGCCTTTTCCTGGGCCTCCTCCACCGACCAATTCGTGGCCGGTCTCTCGCCGCGACCGATCATGGCGGCCTCGCCCCCGCGCAGCACGGCCGCGGCGGAGGCCGTGCTGCGCTGACGGTCTTGGTTCAGCGGGCGGACACGCTGTCGGCGTGAAATTCGGAAAAAGCCGCCCGCACGTCGGCCACCCGCGCATCATCCTGCAGGTCGACCGACACCGCGACACGGCCGTTGAGCGCTGCGTCGCCCCGATCTTCCGGGCTCGGCGCGCCGGCTTCGGTGTCGGATCCGGCCAGGGCCTCGCCCGCGCTATTGTCCGCATCGTCGGCGGTGATGAAGATGTCGCTGCGATCGATGCCCTGTTCCTGCACCAGACGCTCGACCGTCATCTCCGCTTCACGCCGCGTGTTGAAACGCGCTGTCAGGCTGGTCGCCATGTCATTCTCCTTGATCGGACCGATCCCACAGCGCCGATCGCAGGCGGAAGTTCCGGCCGGTCATTGGCGGGCGACCAGGATGCCGCCGGATTCCGCGTCACCGCCGATCGGATTATGCACCCGGTCCAGATAGAAACCGGCCAGCACCTGATGCGCTCTCAGCGCGGCCGGATGGGTCGCACGACGTGCCAGATCCAGCTCGGCCTCGGCGCGTTCCCGAAAATAACGACGGTCGTGATCGATCATCATGGCGTCCCTTCATGCCGCGCGCCAGATTGCGGGCTGCACGCGGGCTTCCGCCACCTTCGTCTGCATATGGCTCGAATCGAACCCCGCCATGTCCGCAGCCTGTGGCCAATCGGTGATGACGATCATGCGGCGATCGCGCCGGATCACGCCATCTTTCCCCAACGACTGCAGCACCCGGTTGACGTGGATCGGCGTCAGGCCGGTGATGTCGCCAATCTGTTCCTGCGTCAGCGGCACCTGATACCGGTCGCGGCCCGAAATCCCTGCCGCTTCGAGACGCACGCCCAATTCGCAAAGCAGATGCAGGATGCGCTCGCGCGCGTTCCGCCGCCCGAGATTGACGAGCCACTCCCGGTAATGCGACGCCACCGCCAACGTCTCTGCCCAGATCGCGCGCGCGAGGCTGGCGCTGGCGTCGAACAGCCGGTCGAACGCCGCCACCCCGATCACCGCGACCTGGCTTTCGCCGATGCTCTCGACCCCGCACTTCAACGCGGTCTTCTCGTCTTCCAGGCAGAGGATATCACCTTGCACATGCAGCGACGTGATCTGTCTCGATCCATCGCTCAGGATGCGGTGCTGGTGGATCAGCCCGGACAGGACGAGATAGAACTCACCCCTGCGTTCCCCCTGCCGCACGACCTGCCGCGCATGCGCGATCGTGCGGATCTGGTAGGGCAGTGCCAGTACCGCCTCCCGATCCTGCGGCGCCAGGGGCCGACGCTGCTCTAGCCGGTTGACCAGAAGGGCAAGGTCCTGCGTCATGCTGGATACTCCTGCAATAAAAACACAACCACTATGGCTGCTTAACCCCCCGTTAATCCATATGTTCTCCATCGCACATGAAAAGTTGAAGTTGGGTGCAGCAGGCGACACTCGCCCGGCGTGTTACTAACATATATTATCGTCGCCATATTGATTGGCACGAAAGTCCGACCGGACTATTATTGTCAGCATTAGCGATCTGACGCGCACCGGCATCACCGGTTGCGGCGACCACAAGATCGGGAGGGTTCCAATGCCGCTGCCTAGTCAATCCTATACATCCAATCGCCTGCTGAATGCACTGACTTCCGAGGATTTCGCACTTCTCCAGCCCGACCTGCAGCGCGTTCCCCTCACCTTGCGACAGGTGCTGATCGAAGCCGATACGCCGATCGAACATGTCTATTTCCTCGAAGGCGGCGTCGGTTCGATGATCGCGGTCGAGGAGGATGGGGACGAGATCGAGGTCGGCATCTTCGGCGATGAAGGATTGTGCGGCATTCCCGTCATCCTGCGCGCCGGTCAGACCCCGGCACGCGCCCTCATGCAGATCGGCGGTGGAACCGCGTTGCGGATCGAGGCCGCGGCGCTTGACATCGCCTGTCGGCAAAGCTCGGATCTGCAGGCGGTGCTGCTGCGGTTCGTCCAGACCGCGATCATCCAGGCGGCGCAGACGGCCGCGTCCAACGCGCATTATGCCTTGGCCGAACGGCTCGCCCGCTGGTTGTTGATGTGCCACGATCGGATCCGCGGGGACGAACTGGAACTCACCCATGAATTCATGGCGATCATGCTGGCGGTCCGGCGGTCCTCCGTCACCGTGACGCTGCACCAGCTGGAGGGCACCCGCGCGATCCAGGCTAGGCGCGGACTGGTGACGGTCCTCGACCGCGCCCGCCTCGAAGAGATTGCGGGCAGTTCCTACGGAGCGCCCGAAGCGGAATACCGACGGTTGATCGGTCCCTTCGGACGATCGCCGACCCTGCCATCCTGAGCCAGCGGGACCTCTGATAATTCAGGCCTTTGGTCGTCCGGTCCGACGCCGGGTCCGGTGGCCTCCGGCTGCCCGTCGCAGCCCGACACCCGGCGCTGGTCGGCTTCTTGGTCCGATTATGATCTCCGGCGACGTTGCACGCTACCGGCTCGGGCCGTACCGATGCAGCTTGATCTCAGCGGAGAGGAAGAAGCGTGGAGCCTGGATTCCAGCGTGTCGTCACCACTCATGACGCGAAAGGCAATTCGGTGGTGCGGAGCATCGACATGCTCGAACCACAGACGATCGCAAGCGGCGACGCCGCGTTCCGGTTTGTCTGGGCCACGCCGACCGTTCCCGCCGACATGAACGGCGATCATGACGGGCGGGACGAGGCGGGCCTGACCCTCTCCGGCGGATCCGTGTTCCGCATGGTGGATCTGCTGCCGGGCCGGACATCGCCGATGCACCGCAGTTTCTCGATCGACTACGGCATCGTCCTGTCTGGCGCGCTCGAACTCGTGCTCGACGGTGGCGACCGAATCGCGCTGAAGGCCGGCGACGTGGTCGTGCAACGCGGAACCAACCACCTGTGGCATAATCCTTCGCCGGATACGCCCTGCCGGATCGCGTTCGTCCTGATCGAGGCCGCCCCCATCGTCTGCGATGGTCGCGTGATGGAGGAGGTGCACCCATGAACGACCGCATTCTGAACGACGCAGCGCGGCCCGGCGAAGTGATCGACCCCTTTCGCCTGGACGGCAGAACCGCGTTGATCACCGGGGCGACCGGCGGCATTGGTGAGGCCGCCGCCCGACTGTTCGCGCGGGCGGGCGCCAGCCTCGTGCTCACAAGCAACGAGGGCGATCGCTGCGCTGCGCTGGCGGAGGAACTGCACGGCCGTGCGCTGCCCGCCGACCTCGCCGATCAGGCGGCGGTTCACGCCATGGCGGGCGCGGCGGGGCCGATCGACATTCTCGTCTGCAACGGCGGGATCGAGGGGCATGTCGGGCCGCTCGGAACCGCCAGTGCCGCTGCGATCGAGCGGTTGTTTGCCGTCAACCTCTACAGCGCGCTCACGCTGACGGGCGCGCTGGCACCCGCCATGGCGGCGCGGGGCGGCGGCAGCATCGTACTGGTCGCCAGCATCGCGGGCTTGCGCGGCAACAAGGCCATCGGCCTGTACGGCATCGCCAAGGCCGGCTTGGCGCAGCTTGCACGCAACCTGGCCGTCGAATGGGGACCGCAGGGCGTACGGGTCAACACGATTTCACCAGGGTTGATCGCCACGCCGTTCGCACGCCCGATCCTGGAGGATCCCCATTATCTGCCGCGGCGGATCGGGTTGACTCCGCTGCGGCGGGCCGGCGAAGCGGGCGAAATCGCGGCCTCCATCCTGTACCTGGCCAGCGACGCCGCGGGGTTCGTCACCGGGCATAATCTGGTTGCCGATGGCGGCACCACCATCTCCGATGGCAACTGAGTCCGGCACCGCACGTCGCGCTGCGCGAACATTGCGAAGGTCGTCCATCGGAATGCGACATGCGGTTCAAGGGTCTTGATCTCAACCTGCTGAGCGTCTTCGACACGCTGATGCGGACGCGCAGTGTGTCGCGGACCGCGGAGGCGATGAATCTCAGCCAGCCGGCCATCAGTTCCGCGTTGAAACGATTGCGCGACTATTTCGAGGACGAGATCCTGGTGGCGTATGGCAAGCGGATGCTGCCCACCGCGCACGCCGAAAGCCTGCTGCCGCAGGTCCGCGACAGCCTGCGTGCGGTCGAAAGCCTGATTGCGACGTCGACCCGCTTCGATCCGCAGTCGTCGCACCGGACCTTTCGCCTGTCATGCTCGGACTATATCGCGACGGCGCTGTTCGTTCCGCTTGCGCAGTCGCTCGCGACACTTGCGCCGCATGTCCGCATCGAACTGCTGCTCAATGACGAAACCAGCCATGGCCAGCTGGAACAGGGCATGATCGATCTGTTGGTGACGCCCGACGGCTATATCGCGCGGGATCTGCCGGCCGACCATCTTCTGGATGAACAGCATGTGGTGGTGGGGTGGCGCGACAACCCGCTGTTCGCCACCGAACTGGATGAGGACGCGTTCCTCGGCGCCAGTCACATCCAGGTGGCGATCGGTGCGCAACGCACGCTCGTATTCGGCGACCGCGAGATGAACAGGCTCGGCAAACGCCGGCAGATCGATATGATCGTATCCTCTTTCACCATCGTGCCATGGCTGCTGGTCGGCACGCCCCGGATCTCGCTGATGCACGAGCGGCTCGCGCGGATGATGGCACAACATCATCCGCTCGCGATCGCGCCGATCCCGTTCGACTTCCCGGTCATGCGCGAAGTGATCCAGTGCCATCCGGCGCGCGCCCAGGATCCCGGTCTGATCTGGCTACGCGAACAGATCTGCAAGCACGCGTCGCCGATCGCGTCCATCTATCCTTCATCCCAGACCAGCGGATAGTCGCGCCGCTTCACGCTTCACGCTTCACGCTTCACGATGCGGCGCCGCCGTCACACCCGACCTCCCATTACATTTCTGGATCGATAACGATCAAAACAAACGTCTTCCCTGATGATCACGGTCGCTCCACCCTTTGCCCAGAAGCCGGTCACATCGGCGCAAGGAGAGGATGTTCGAGATGGGACGTACCACGATGATCGCGTCAATTGGGCTGACCGCGCTGGCAACGGCGACGGCATCCCATGCACAAACCGCCAGTCCCGTTCCCCCGACCGTCACCGGCAATGCCGCTCAGCCGGCACCGCAGGATGAAACGGGGTTGAGCGACATCATCATCACGGCGCAACGCCGCTCGGAAAGCCTGCAACGGGCGGCGGTTGCGGTGGATGTCGTCTCGGCCAGCGACCTTGCGGCCACCGGCGTGGTGACGGCGGCCACGCTGAACGCGGCAGTGCCGTCGCTGACGGTGCAGCAGGGCGGCGGCGCCAACGCCACCTTCTTCGTGCGCGGCGTCGGCAATTTCACCAACAACGGCTATTCGGATCCGGCGGTCGCGTTCAATCTCGACGGCGTCTATCTCGGCCGCCCGACCTCCACCACCGGTACCTTCTTCGATCTCGACCGGATCGAGGTGCTGAAAGGACCGCAGGGCACCCTGTACGGGCGCAACGCGACCGGCGGCGCCATCAACGTCATCCCGGCGCGCCCGAAACTTGGCGTCACCTCTACCGCCGTGCAGCTCGGATATGGCAATTATGATGCGCGCGACATCGAAGCCGCGACGAACGTCCCGATCGGCAGCCGTGCTGCATTGCGCGTCGCCGGCAAGATCGTCGACCGCGACGGTTACAATGACGATGGCACCTCCGACGAGAAGGGGCAGGCGGTGCGCGCGCAACTGCTTGTCGAACCGACCGACACTCTGTCGGTACGGATCTCCGCCGACTATTCGCACCAGGGCGGCTTCGGCCCGGGTTCAAGCTATATCGGTATCGAACAATTTTCGCCGGGGACTCCTGCGACTGCAACGTCCCCTGCCAATTACACGTTCCAGCCGTCCAATCTCGGTCCCTATACCGGTCTTCTTTCGCCCGCCGCGCGCGCCTTTTTCGCGCAGCAGGTCATCCCCGGCAGCTTCATCAACCCGGCACCACTGCGCACGCCGTTTCTCGACAATCACTATTGGGGGCTGGCCGGCGATATCTCGCTCGACACCGGGA
>NZ_DASVTO010000060.1:0-58047 GCF_036387535.1 Sphingomonas sp. | reverse complement strand
GGAGCCCCGCTCGCCTTTGGTCCTGAGACGTGGGAACATGGCGGTCTCGCCACCTTCCTTCAGCCATGACACGTAGCGAAGGAACCCAAGGCGAATGACCTCTTGGGGCAATGGGAACTCCCGCCTGCCGGACAGTGAGCGGCTTGTCTTTAGGCTTCGCTGGCCTTTGTGCGGATGTGACCCTTCGTCCGTGATCCGAAGACGCCATGTCCCTGTGTCTGGGTCTTGTGTCACGTCGGACACCATCAACTGAGCGATTTCCTCAGGTCGCGCCCCAGTCCATAGAAGGAGGAGCGGTATCCAATAGGAAGCTTCGCCTTTCCCTCTAGTGGGACGTTCACCACTAGTGAATACCGGTAGGGAGAAGACTTGCTGTAGCTCAGAATTACTCATCTCTTGCGGAGTTTCAGCCGGTGCGGCGATTGTTACCTTATGGCGAGCGAACGGGTTTAATAGGTCGGTGCCTATGTCGCCATTTTGTTGAGCCTTTCCCCAGATAGCAGCGAGGGCCGTCACACTCTGAGCAAGGGTCTTTCCCGTTATGCGCCTCGCTGTGGCCCTGTCCGCGTAACGCGCTACGAGCGCCCGAAGCGGGATTGACCTTTCGGCGAAAGGGATTGGAGCAGGGCGCTGCGCTAGAAGGTCAAGCCATTCCGCGACGTGTCGTCTTGTGATCTCGTTCGGTCTGATCTGATCCCCATGAGTCTCACGAAAGAAGCGCAACGCCGTACGGGTCGTTTGGACCGTCGCCGCCCCTACCTTCATGCGTGGGTTGCCAAGTACAGCTTCAGCAATGACTTGGAAGGTCTTCCCCCCTGCCCCCTCGGGCACGGTCGCCACCTTTGGCACTAGTACGCGAATGACAGGGACTGACGGCGTTGGCAGCGGCTGGCCTGCATCGCGGGCCTGTAGATCGTCGATTGCGGCAATTCCAGCCTTCAGAAGTTCGTGACAGAGGAGCCCAAAACTTTCTACCTCTGGGTCCAGCCGCCACCCCTGTTCTGAGGCCAAAGCTAAGGCGTCATCCTCATACATCGTGCGAACCACAGACGGATCAGAACGGGCGTAGGCATCCCGCAGGCCATCGGACGCGGCTTCATGGCTCTCAGGGCTTGAGGGCTCACCTTTGGCCCGGTTCGCTTCGTCGGTTGCCAATATGCGAGCGCGATAGGTCTCCGCCATCCAGGCAATACGTGCGGCGTCCAAGGCGTCGAACGTACCGGCAATAGCCTTCCCGGCCATGGCAATCAGATTATCGTATTCCGCGCTTGCCGCCTTGTATCGATCCAAAGCGCCAGGAGCGTCGATCCGTGTGGCAGATAGGGAGCGCTTTATTTCACGCGGCTCGCCTGGGACAAAGGCGCGAAGGGCGGCCGGAATGACCCGCCTGAAGCTCAAACGTCCAGTCTTAGGATGGCGCTGGAGATGGTCCACAGAGGCTCCCATAACGTTGCTCCGCAAGGCCAGGGTGTACCCGGCTTTTGTACCTTGCAAGCTGCTGAGAGCGACGCAATCGCGCCATTTTCGTTCTACTTCAACCCCTCAGGGGAGAAGTGGTGCCCAGAAGAGGACTCGAACCTCCACGACCTTGCGATCGCCAGCACCTGAAGCTGGTGCGTCTACCAATTCCGCCATCTGGGCACGGGGTAGGAGGGGGCCTCTAGGGGGGATGGACGAACCTTGTCAACGCCCTTCTGCACGGGCAAAGGCTGCGGCGGCGCTTTTATCGCGAACGCGGGGCGCCGGGTACATCCTATGGACGGGAATCGATCGATGGCTGGGTTGGTGACGATCTTCGGCGGCGGGGGCTTTCTGGGCCGCTATGTCGTGCAGGAACTGCTGACGACGGGCGTGCGCGTCCGCGTCGCCGGGCGCGATCCCAAAAACGCCTGGTTCCTCAAACCGCTGGGCGGGCTTGGCCAGACGCAGTTCGTCGGCGCCGACGTCACCCGCGCCGACAGCGTGGCGCGCGCGGTCCAGGGGTCGACTGCGGTCATCAACCTGGTCGGCCTGCTGAAAGGCGCGTTCGATGCCGTCCATGTCACCGGCGCGCGCACGATCGCAGAGGCCGCCGCTGCCGCCGGCGCGGGGGCGATGGTGCAGGTATCGGCAATCGGCGCCGATCCCGCCGCGGCCAGCGCCTATGCCCGCACCAAGGGCGAAGGCGAGGTCGCCGTCCGCGCCGCCTTCCCTGCCGCCACCATCCTGCGTCCATCCGTCCTGTTCGGGCCGGAGGATCAGTTCGTGAACAAGTTCGCGCAGATGGCACGCATGCTGCCGGTCCTGCCCGTGCTGCGCGGCGCGGTACAATTCCAGCCGGCGTTCGTCGCTGATGCCGCAAAGGCGATCGCCGCCGCTGCGCTCGATCCGCTGCGCTATGGCGGCCGCACCTTCGAACTGGGTGGGCCGGAACGGATCAGCATGGATGCGCTCAACCGCTGGATCGCGCAGGCGATCGGACGCGATCCGGCGATCGTCGCGATCCCCGATGCCGTCGGCGCGCTGATGGCAAAGGCGGGCCGGTTCGTCCCCGGCGCGCCGATGACGTGGGACCAGTGGCTGCTGCTGCAATCTGACAATGTCGTGGGCGCGGATGCGGACGGGTTTGCCGCGTTCGGAATCGATCCGGTGCCGCTGGCCGCGGTCGCGCCGGGCTGGCTGGTCCGCTATCGCCGGCATGGCCGCTTCTCCACCGTCCGCACCCCCGCCTGATCCAAGCGCTCCAGACCAGGATTTACCGGCCATGGATCATTCGTTGCTCGTCATCATCCTGCTCGGCATCGTCGAGGGGCTGACCGAATTCATCCCGGTGTCGTCGACCGGGCATCTCGTGTTGGCGGGTGAATTGCTCGGCTTCCGGTCCGCCGCCTCCGCGACGTTCGATATCGTCATCCAGCTTGGCGCGATCCTGGCGGTGGTGGTGCTCTATGCCCGCCGCTTCACCACGGTCGCGGCGGGCCTGGTGCGCGGCGATGCGCAGGCGGTGCGTTTCACCCGCAACGTCGTGCTGGGCTTCCTGCCGGCGCTGCTGATCGGCGCGGTCGCCTATGGCGCGATCAAGGCGCTGATGCAGACGCCGATGGTGGTTGCGGTCGCGCTGGTGGTCGGCGGTGTCGCGATCCTGGTGATCGAGCGGCTGGTCGTCCGCCTCACCATCCACTCGGTCGAGGCGATGTCGTGGCAGAAGGCGCTGGGCATCGGCATCGTGCAATGTCTGTCGATGGTTCCGGGTGTCTCGCGGTCGGGCGCCACGATCATGGGCGCGCTCAGCCTGGGCGTCGATCGCCGGACCGCTGCCGAATACAGCTTCTTCCTCGCCATTCCGGTGATGCTCGCCGCCACCGCCAAGGAATTGTGGGAACAACGCCACGCGCTTGGCGGCAATGACTGGAGCGGCATCGCGATCGGATTTGCGGTGTCGTTCGTGGTCGCCATGATCGTGATCCGCGGCTTCCTGGCAATCGTGTCCAAACATGGCTTTGCGCCGTTCGCCTGGTATCGGATCGTGATCGGCGTGGCCGCGATTGCCTGGCTCGCGGCCCGGTAGGTCCGATCCGGACCTTCCAAATCGCTCGTAGACGTCATAAGATCGCGCCCGGTGCCATGACGGCGCAGTTAAGGGACAATGCTCCTGCCCTAACAGTCATTTTGGTCGTGACTCCTCTGCAGCTATGCGACATTCAGGCTCCGAACAGGAGCATGCGCGATGGCCGACACCCCGATGCTGAGCTTTGTCCGGCTCGAACAGCACTATCCCGCCAAGCGTGACGCCGCCGTTCGGGCGGAGGACTTCGCCGAGATCGCCGACCGCTATGCCAAGGATGATGCGAAGGCGCAGTCCTCGCGGTGCTCCCAATGCGGCGTCCCGTATTGCTCGACGCACTGCCCGCTCCATAACCACATTCCCGACTGGCTGCGGCTGACCGCGGAGGGCCGGCTGCGCGAGGCGTATGAACTGTCGAACGCCACCTCGACCATGCCGGAGATTTGCGGTCGCATCTGCCCGCAGGATCGGCTGTGCGAAGGCAATTGCGTGATCGAGTTTTCCGGCCATGGCGCGGTCACGATCGGATCGGTGGAGAAGTTCATCACCGACACCGCCTGGGCGGAGGGTTGGGTCGAACCGGTACGGGTAGGCCCCGATCGTGGGCAGTCGATCGGCATTGTCGGCGCCGGCCCGGCCGGGCTGACCGCCGCCGAACTGATGCGCGCGCGCGGCTATACCGTGCATGTCTATGACCGGCATGACCGCGCCGGCGGGCTGCTGACCTACGGGATTCCCGGCTTCAAGCTGGAAAAGGACGTGGTGATGCGCCGGGTCGATCGGCTGCGCGATGCCGGTATCGTCTTTCATCAGGATTTCGCGGTCGGACGCGACGCGTCACTGGCCGATCTGCGCGCGCGCCACGACGCGGTGCTGATCGCCACCGGAGTCTACAAGCCCCGCGCCATCAAGGCACCCGGCATCGGCACAGGCGGCATCGTGGAATCGCTGGACTATCTCACCGCGTCCAACCGCAAGGGCTTTGGCGATCATGTTCCCGCCTATGAAGATGGCAGCCTGAGCGCCGGGGGCAAGGATGTCGTGGTGATCGGTGGTGGCGACACGGCGATGGATTGCGTCCGCACGGCCATTCGCCAGGGCGCAAAATCGGTAAAGTGCCTCTATCGCCGCGACCGCGCGAACATGCCGGGGTCACAGCGCGAGGTGAAGAATGCCGAAGAGGAGGGTGTCGAGTTCGTCTGGCTGTCCGGGCCGGAGGCGTTTCACGGCGACGATCATGTCACCGCTGTCGCCGCCACCCGGATGCGGTTGGGCGCGGCTGACGCCTCGGGCCGTCGCGCGCCGGAGGTCGACCCAGCCGGCGGGTTCCGCCTCGACGCCGATCTGGTGATCAAGGCGCTCGGCTTCGATGCGGAGGATCTGCCCACCCTGTTCGGATCGAACGAATTGTCGGTCACGCGCTGGGGAACGATCCGCATCGACCACAAATCGATGCAGACCTCGATCGATGGCGTGTTCGCCGCCGGCGACATCGTCCGCGGTGCCTCGCTGGTGGTGTGGGCGATCCGCGACGGCCGCGACGTCGCGGACAAGATGCACGCTTATTGTCGGGCCAAGGCACGGACTCCGGCTGCAAGGGACCTGGCACTCGCATGATCTCCATCCTGCTCGCTGCCGCACTGGCGGCCCCCGCGCCTGCACAGACCGTCGCGGTCCCTCCACCCGTCGCTGCGCAGCCGGCGGCGATCGACCCCGCACGGCTGACCGCCGCCACGCGCATCATCGGCCGGGTCTGGCCGCTCGGCACCTACCGGCGGATGATGGATGGCATGATGGACCGGATCATGGAGTCCACCATGGCGAGCATGTACGCCATGCCGGTTCGGGACATGGCCGGGATGGGCGGCGCCAGTGCGGATGCGCAGAAGGCGCTCGGCAACAAGACCATGGGCGAGACCATCGCCGCCGCTGACCCCGCCTTTCGCGAACGCATGAAGATCACGACCAAGGTCATGACCGACGAAATGGTGGGCATGATGTCCGCGGTCGAACCCCAGGTCCAGACCGCGCTTGCCCGCGCCTATGCCACGCGCTTCACGCTGGCACAGCTTGACGATCTCGACCGGTTCTTCGCCACGCCCACCGGCGCCGTCTACGCGCGCGAGGCGATGATGCTCTACACCGATCCGGAAATGATCAAGGCGATGCAGGCGTTCGTCCCCACGCTGATGCAGCGCATGCCCGCGATCATGGAAAAGGTGAAGGCGGCCACCGCCCACCTTCCCGCCGTCAAGACCCCGCCGCAAGCAAAGATGGGGGACTGATCGTGCGCCTGACGCCGACGGAAATCGACGCAATCAAGGCTGCGGCATCGGAGGTCTTCGGTGTGGACGCCGTCGTCCGCCTGTTCGGCAGCCGCGTGCACGATCACCTGCTTGGCGGAGACATCGACCTGTTGATCGAAGTCGAAAGCGCGCGGCGGCGCGAACGCGACGTCGACCGGTTCCGGACCCGCCTGTTCGATCGGATCGACGAACAAAAGGTAGACGTGGTGCTATTTCCCCGGAAGGAAGATCCGGACACGTTTGCGCGGTTCGTGGCGCCGCAATCGGTGCCACTGTCATGACCGCCCAAGACGCGGTTCTGCGGAGCGGTGTGGACCGCTGCCGTCGCATCGTGGCGGGTGTTGAGGAACTGCACCCGTTCCTCGCGAACGTCCTTCCGGTGCAGGACGATGACCTGGCGCGTCTACCGGTTGTCCAGCGGATCGCGTCGATTGCCTTGCTTAAACGCTTTGAACAACTTCAGGATATGCTGGGCCGGCTGGTCCGAACCCTGCTCTCCTGGACCGGTGAGGACGTCCGCGAACTGACGCGGCGCGACGTTGCAAACTGGATGGAACGCCTCCGACTGGTCGAAACCTCGGACGACTGGCTGGATCTCACCGGGCTTCGCAACCGGCTCGTTCATGAATATCCGATCAACGAAATCGAACAGGTCGATCGCGTGAACGAATGCTGGGTGGCGATGCCCCGGCTTGTCACGATCTTCGATGCCGTTCAGGCTTATCTCGCCAAGCAGGGATTTATCGCATGACCGTCTCCCCCGCCGAACGCGCCCGCATCGCCGAAGTCGGCATGTATCGGCCCGAATTCGAATCCGATGCCTGCGGCGTGGGTCTGGTGGCGGCGACGGATGGCAAGGCATCGCGCCGGGTGGTGTCGGCCGCGATCGAGGCGTTGAAGGCGGTGTGGCATCGCGGCGCGGTCGATGCCGATGGCAAGACCGGCGATGGCGCCGGCATCCATGTCGACCTGCCCGTCCGTTTCTTCGATGATGCGATCGAATATTCGGGGCATGAGGCGCTGCCCAACCGCCTCGCGGTCGGCATGATCTTCCTGCCGCGCACCGATCTGGCCGCGCAGGAAGCGTGCCGTACCATCGTCGAATCCGAAATCATCGATTTCGGCTACAGCATCTATGGCTGGCGCCAGGTTCCGGTCGACGTGTCCTGCATCGGCGACAAGGCGATGCTGACCCGCCCGGAAATCGAACAGATCATGATCGCCGGCCCCGACCCGCTGGTAGAGGACGTCGCGGAGTTCGAGAAGAAGCTCTATCTGATCCGCCGCCGGATCGAACGCAAGGTGATCGAGGCGCAGATCCAGGGCTTCTACATCTGCTCGCTGTCCTGCCGGTCGATCGTCTACAAGGGCCTGTTCCTGGCCGAGGAACTGTCGATCTTCTACCCTGACCTGCAGGACGAACGCTTCGTCAGCCGCGTCGCGATCTTTCATCAGCGTTATTCCACCAACACCTTCCCGCAGTGGTGGCTGGCGCAGCCGTTCCGCACCTTGGCGCACAATGGCGAGATCAACACGATCCGCGGCAACAAGAACTGGATGAAGAGCCACGAGATCAAGATGGCGAGCCTCGCCTTCGGAGAGCATTCGGAGGAGATCAAGCCGCTGATTCCCGCCGGCGCATCCGACACCGCCGCACTGGATGCCGTGTTCGAAGCGATCTGCCGCTCGGGCCGCGATGCCCCCACGGCCAAGCTGATGCTCGTCCCCGAAGCGTGGCAGAATGATCCGTCGCTCCCGCGCGAAGTGACGGAGATGTACCGCTATTTCGGGTCGGTGATGGAACCTTGGGACGGTCCGGCCGCGCTCGCCATGACCGATGGGCGCTGGGCCGTCGCCGGGGTCGACCGCAACGCGCTCCGGCCGCTCCGCACCACCCTCACCTCCGATCATCTGCTGATCGTCGGGTCGGAAACCGGCATGGTGCTGGTGCCGGAGGCGACCGTCGCCGCCAAGGGCCGCATGGGTCCGGGCCAGATGATCGCGGTCGATCTCGATACCGGCACGCTCTATTCCGATGCCGATATCAAGGCGCGGATCGCCGCGGAGCAGCCTTATGGCGAATGGGTGTCCGGCTTCCGCCAACTGTCCGATCTCGCCCCGCCGGCGGAGGATGACAGCCCGCGCTACAGCCGCCCCGACCTTCTCCGCCGCCAGGTCGCGGCGGGGCAGTCGATGGAGGATATGGAGCTGATCCTGAGCCCGCAGGTCGAGGAGGCGAAGGAAGCGATCGGATCGATGGGCGACGACACCCCGCTCGCCGTCATCTCCGACAAGCCGCGGCTGGTCAGCCAGTTCTTCCGCCAGAATTTCAGCCAGGTGACCAACCCGCCGATCGATCCGCTGCGCGAACGCCATGTGATGAGCCTCCAGACCCGCTTCGGCAATCTGGCGAACATCCTGGATACCGACGCGCAGCAATCGAACGTACTGGTCCTGCCCTCCCCCGTCCTCACCGCGCGCGAATGGGCGACGCTGAAGGCGCATTTCGGCGCGCAGTCCGCCACCATCGACTGCACGTTCGGAGTCGATGACGGCGCCGATGCGCTGCGCCAGGCGATCGCCCGCATCCGCCGCGATGCCGAACAGGCGGTGCGCGAAGGTCATACCGAGCTGTTCCTGACCGACGAGGGCGTCGGCCCGGACCGCGTCGCGATCGCGATGGTGCTCGCCGCCGCCGCGGTCCACACCCATCTCGTTCGCCGCGGACTGCGCTCCTATGCGTCGATCAACGTGCGGTCGGCCGAATGCCTCGACACCCATTATTTCGCGGTGCTGATCGGGGTCGGCGCCACCACCGTGAACGCCTATCTGGCGGAGGCCGCGATCGCCGATCGCCACGCTCGCGGCCTGTTCGGCGATCTGTCGCTGGATGACTGCCTGCAACGCCACCGCAAGGCAATCGACGAAGGGCTGCTGAAGATCATGTCGAAGATGGGGATCGCCGTGATCTCCAGCTATCGGGGCGGCTATAATTTCGAAGCGGTCGGGCTCAGCCGTGCGCTGGTCAACGATCTCTTCCCCGGCATGCCCGCCAAGATTTCGGGCGAAGGCTATGCCTCGCTGCAACTGAACGCGATCATGCGCCATGAACTGGCGTGGGACGACACCGTCGTGGCGCTTCCGGTCGGCGGTTTCTATCGCCAGCGCGCGGGTGGCGAGGCGCATGCCTATTCCGCGCAGCTGATGCACCTGCTGCAAACCGCGGTCGGCACCGACAGCTATTCCACCTATCTGCAATTTTCGCGTGGGGTGAAGGATCTGCCGCCCATCTATCTCCGCGACCTGATGGAGTTCAACTGGGCGAAGGAGCCGATCGCGATCGACAGCGTCGAGGCGATCACCGAAATCCGCAAGCGCTTCCTCACCCCCGGCATGTCGCTCGGCGCCTTGTCACCGGAGGCGCACGAGACGCTCGCCATCGCGATGAACCGCATAGGCGCCAAGGCCGTTTCGGGCGAAGGCGGAGAGGACCGCAAGCGTTACGCGCCCTATGAAAATGGCGACAACGCCAATTCCGCGATCAAGCAGGTCGCGTCGGGCCGCTTCGGCGTCACCGCCGAATATCTGGGCGCGGCGGAGGAACTGGAGATCAAGGTCGCGCAGGGCGCCAAGCCCGGCGAGGGCGGCCAGTTGCCCGGCTTCAAGGTGACCGAGATGATCGCGCGCCTGCGCCATTCGACGCCCGGCGTCACGCTCATCTCCCCCCCGCCGCATCACGACATCTATTCGATCGAGGATCTGGCGCAGCTGATCTACGACCTGAAGCAGATCAACCCGCGTGCGCGCGTTTGCGTGAAGCTGGTGTCCTCCGCCGGCATCGGCACGGTCGCGGCCGGCGTGGCCAAGGCGCATGCCGACGTCATCCTGGTTTCCGGCCATGTCGGCGGCACCGCCGCCTCGCCGCAGACCTCGATCAAGTATGCCGGCACGCCCTGGGAAATGGGGCTGTCCGAAACCAACCAGGTGCTGACCCTCAACGGTCTCCGCCACCGTGTGAAGCTGCGCACCGACGGCGGGCTCAAGACCGGGCGCGACATCGTGATCGCCGCGATCCTGGGCGCGGAGGAGTTCGGCGTCGGCACGCTGTCGCTGGTCGCGATGGGCTGCATCATGGTCCGCCAATGCCACAGCAACACCTGCCCGGTCGGCGTCTGCACGCAGGACGAGGCGTTGCGTGGGAAGTTCGTCGGAACACCGGAGAAGGTCATCAACCTGATGACCTTCATGGCGGAGGAGGTACGCGAGATCCTTGCCCGGCTCGGCGTCCGCTCGCTAGACGAGGTCATCGGCCGCACCGAATTGCTGCGTCAGGTCAGCCGCGGCGCCGAACATCTCGACGATCTCGATCTCAACCCGATCCTGGCCAAGGTCGATGCACCCGATCATATGCGCCGCTTCGCCATCGCGACGTTCCGCAACGACGTTCCCGACAGCCTCGATGCGCAGATGATCCTGGATGCCCGCGCCGTGTTCGAACGGCGCGAAAAAATGCAGCTGACCTATACCGTCCGCAACACCCACCGCGCGGTCGGCACGCGTTTGTCGGCGGAAATCACCGCCAAATACGGCATGTCGGCGCTGGCGGACGGCCATGTCACCATCCGCCTGCGCGGGTCGGCGGGGCAGTCGCTCGGCGCCTTCCTGTGCAAGGGCATCAAGCTCGAAGTGTTCGGCGACGCCAACGACTATGTCGGAAAGGGGCTGTCTGGCGGCGTCATCTCGGTTCGCCCGATGGTGTCGTCCCCGCTGGATACGAAGGCCAACACGATCCTTGGCAACACCGTGCTCTACGGCGCCACCGCGGGCAAGCTGTTCGCGGCGGGCCAGGCGGGCGAGCGCTTCGGGGTCCGCAATTCGGGGGCCAATGTCGTGGTCGAAGGCTGTGGCGCCAACGGCTGCGAATATATGACCGGCGGCACCGCGGTGATCCTGGGGGCGACCGGTGCCAATTTCGGCGCGGGCATGACCGGCGGCATGGCGTTCATCCTCGATGAGGATGGCAGCTTCCCGGCGCGGGCCAATCCCGAAAGCATCGTCTGGCAACGCCTCGCCTCCCCCTATTGGGAGGCACGGCTGAAGGCGCTGATCGCCGAACATGCGATCGCCACCGACAGCCGCTGGGCCAACACGATCCTGGACGACTGGCCCCGCTACGTCACCGCCATGTGGCAGGTCTGTCCGAAGGAAATGCTCGCCCGGCTGGAACACCCTCTCGACGAACGCGACGCGGTCCAGGCGGCAGAGTAATCCCCTGCTGCTCCGCGTGGTCGGATCGCCGGGCATCGCGGAGCGCCGCCGTCTTGGCCGCAGGGTCGCCGCCTTGACCCTGCACTAGGACCGCCGCGGGCAGAGCGCGGTGCATTCCAGCGCGTGCCCAATCGGCTTGGATCGCCGATCGACGCATCAATGATGGCGGATCAGGCGGGCGATCTGCTGCCTGCTGTCGTCGACTAGTCCGCCGATCGCCGTGGCGGCGCTTGCGGCCTGGGTGGCGAGGCTGCGGACTTCGTTCGCGACGACCGCAAACCCGCGACCGGCATCGGCGGCACGGGCGGCTTCGATGGCCGCATTGAGCGACAGCAGCTTGGTGGCCGCTGTGATCTTGTTCAATTGTCCGACGGTGGAACTGACATGATCCAGCATGCCCTGCATGGCATGGGAGGCCTCCTGCATCAGTCTCCGTCGCGACGTGACGTCGATGGCGCACATCAGCACTTTATCCGGCAGGCCCTCGATACCCCGAATGACCGAGAAGGTTGCATCAAGCCACAGGTCGGCACTGCCCGGCCATGAGAACTCACGCTGCAACCGCTCGCCGCGGGTGAGGGCATCGACAGCATGGGGGTCGAGCAGCCGACCGAGGGGTATCGCCGCCTCTCCTTCCAGCGTCGCATTGAGCGAGAGACACGCTCCTGCCATCGACCAAACCGCGATCGCCGTCGCCGAACTGATCGCCGCCAGCTTTGCATCGAATTCCAGCGCGCGCATCTTCGTTTCGGTGATGTTCGCCTGGACGGATATGAACCGCTCGATCTGGTTGTCGACACCCCTTACGGGGTTGATTGTCAGCGAGATCCAATAGGGCCGACCGCGACTGTCATAATTCATGATCTCCTCGTAAAAGGCTTCACCTGCTTGCAATTGCGTCCGAATACGGGCGACGGTGCGCTGGTCGGTATGCGGGCCTTGCAGGATATGACCCGGATTTTTACCGGCGACCTTGCTCAGCGTATAGCCGGTAAGACGCTCGAACCCCGCATTGACATAGATGATGCGGCGGTCGCGGTCGGTGATGATCACGGAATTGTCCGTGGCGTTGACGACGAGCGAGAGCATGTTGAGCGCCTCCCGCTGCTCGACCTGCGCGGTGATGTCGCTGGCATATTTGACGATCTTGAACGGATCGCCGCCTGGCCCCAGGATCGGCGTGTACGTCGCCTGGAGCCAGACCGAACGCCCGTCGCGCGCCACTCGGCGATACGCACCCGCCAGGCTTTCGCCGGCGTTCAGCTTTTGCCAGAACGCACGATAGGATGCGTGATCGCGCTCTTCGGCATCGACGAACATCCGGTGATGCCGCCCGACGATCTCATCCTCGCGATATCCCATCGCGTCGCAGAACATCGCATTCGCCGACGTCACCTCCCCGTCCAGCGAGAACGTGATCACCGCCTGTGACAAGCCGATCGCTGCGATCTGCCCGGCGTCGTCGGCGCTTTTGATCTTCGCCGCGGTGACGTCGGTCGCATATTTCACGACCTTGAACGGCCGCCCGTCGGGATCCAGGATCGGCGTGTAGGTCGCCTGCAGCCAGACCTTGCGGCCGCCGCGTGCAATGCGGCAAAACTCACCCGCCAGGCTCTCGCCCGACCGCAGCGCGTGCCAGAAGGCGCGATACGCTGCATCGTCTTCGGTTCCCGGCGTCAGGAACATGCGGTGATGCTGGCCAACCACCTGGCTCTCGCTATAGTTCATGGCCTCGCAGAACCGGTCGTTTGCATACAGGATCATGCCGTCCAGGGAGAATGCGATCACCGCCTGCGTTCGCCCGATCGCCGCGATCTGCCCGGCGTCATCCGCGCTCTTGATCTTTGCGGCGGTGATGTCGTTAGCGAACTTGACGATCTTGTAAGGCCGGCCGTCAGGATCCAGTACGGGGTTATAGCTTCCCTTGATCCAGACCTCGCGCCCGTCCTTTCGCACCCGCTTGAATTCCGCCGCCACGAATGCGCCGCGCGCCAGCGACGCCCAGAATGCGGCATATTCCGGTTGATCGCGCTGTGCTTCCGGAACGAGGATGCGATGATGGCGTCCCCTGATTTCCTCCAGCGCATAACCGACCAGGGCCAGGAAACGATCGTTGGCGTCTAGGATGGTCCCGTCGATGCCGATTTCCAAGACCGCGTGGGATCGGCGGATCGCCGCCAGCTCGGCAATTTCGGATTGAACGAACATCGCGTCCGTCGGCTGAACCATCGCAACTTACCCGTCACTTCACAGTTCGCGGTTGCTAGCAAGAAAGGGTTAACGGCGTCGAAACCGTGCAGGAACAATGTTCCCGGCAAGTGCGGAAGGCCCTGCCCTTGCGCACCGTCACAGCCGTCCACCCGGAAGCGCGCGTACCGCTACGGCGCGCCCGATCGATCGAGCCAATGATCCAGCCACCGCGACAACAGGAGGTGCGGCACGGCGACCGACGCCAGCAACTGAAACGCTTGCGTCGTCATCGCCCCGCCGATCCGCCAAGGAAAGGCGGCATGCAACGCCCACCAGCCGATGATCGCCGCCGTGGACAATGCCGCCCCGACCGCCAGCCACCGCAGCCTTGTCATGTCACCAAGGGTGACGCGCGCCTGTGTGAGGTGGCGGGGCGAATGCAGGAACACGAAGAATAGCGCGAACCCGACCACTGGCGGAAGCGCCCAGAGCAGCAGCAGACACGACGTCATCGCCGCCGCCCATTGCCGGCTTCCGTCATGCCATGCGATCGCGATGCCGACCGCCGTCACCAGCAGGATGACGGGCGCGGCCGCGGCGATAACCTGCGCGATCACGAGTCCGCGATCGTCGCTCATGTCCACGAACAGGGCGGTGACATCGGCACGGTGCCCGATCGTGGCGGCCGCGATCACGGCCGCCCCGGCTGCAAAGCGCAGTAGCGGTTCCTCCAGCATCGGCCAATCCTCGCCGAAATGGGTCGCCGCCACCGACAGGAACAGGATCAGCGCGATCAGGGGAACGGTCATCCACAATAGGGCCATGGCCAGCGCCACCGCGATATAGCCGGCAACGACCATCCACAGGGTCCGGCGATCGAGCGCGACCGCCCGCTGCAGCAACGCGATGTCATAGGCGCCGTGCGGCAGGCCGCCGAGGATGAACAGCAACGTCGCAAAGCGCGTTCCGCTCGGATGATCCAGCGGCACGCCGAAGACCAGCGCGGCCGTGAGCAGGACTAGAACGATCCAGTAGGTTCCATGCACGATATCGCCGCGCCCGACCGGGGCGCGGCGATCCGCAATGTCATAGGAATGGGCCAGCAAGGCCACCGGATCAGCCGGCGTAGGCCTTCGATCCGGCACCTTCCGCCTCGGACTTCCGCACCGCGATCAGGAATATCAGGATGCCGAGCCCGGCCTTCGCCAGAATGTCGGCGATCGTGTAGCCAATCTGAATCGTCGTGGTGACCGTGCCGCCGGTCAGCCCGACATAGGGGGCCATGTAGACGATCGGATAGAAACCCCACGACGCGAAGGTCAGCAACCGTGCCTTGCGGACCAGGCTACGGGCGGCGGGGGGCTGCTGCTCGATCGACGCGCCCAGACCGCTGAACAGTTCCCATACGATGTAGACGAACGGGATCGACGACAGCGTTCCCCACAAGGCGCGGGTCGGAATGTCCGTCGCGATCTCGCCCGGATAGCCGAGAATGATCATCAGCGCCGCGGCCGAACCCAGGCGAACCGCCTTCGACATCGTTTCTTCCGACGAAAGGCGCATCACCAGCACCAGTTCGATCAGCAGTAACGGCACCGTCAGCAGCCAGTCGACGTAGCGATAGGCATCGTTGAAGCCGATCCCGGTCGCCGCGACGATACCGGAGCGCAGCGTATAGGCCTCGTTCCAGCTCTCGAAGATCCGAAGATAATGATAGGCTGCGATACCGGTGACCAGACCGGAAATCGTGAGAGCGGTGCGATAGGCTGGGGCGACCTGCGATCGGCTCAGCCACAGGAATGCGGTGGCCGCCGCCATCGTCGCAAGGGTGAATGAAAATGCATTATAGACCAGCGAGAACTGGAATGGCGTGATGGTATCCATCAATCTCTCCGTCACAAGGATGCGCGGCGCCGTTGCGCCGGGCAGGACTGCCACGGGAGGGTTCGTGATCGTCCGTTACGATCCCTGCTTCCCTTTGGCATCGTTACAGCGACGGCGGGAGAAACAGTCCGAACCGATCATGAGCCAATTATTGAAAGTCTGGCCTTACCGCTGTTGCGACCATGACGGGCTACGCCTCCGACCCGCTGGCGACGATACGGACTTTGGGCCGTATCCACGGGCTGCGTTCACAGACCGGCCTCGACCGCGAACCGGATCAGATCGGCGGTCGTGTGCAGCCCGAGCCGGCTCATCAGAATTGCACGGTGCATCTTCACCGTTTTCTCCGCCAGGCAAAGCTCGGCGGCGACCTGTTTGTTGAGCATGCCGTTGGCCACCAGCTTCAGCACCTGGCTTTGTCGGGGCGACAGCGTCCGGACCATTTCCGCTGCGCGGATGCGACGCATGCTCGACGGCGTCGCCGCGTCGGCGTCGATCTCGACCTGCGACCCCAGGAAATACAGCAGATCGTCCTGCTCGTCATAGATCGGCGCGACGAGAACGGCATTGCGAAAGGGCTGGCCACTGCGCTTGTAATTCAGGATCTCGACCAGAACCGGCCGATGCTCGCGCACCCCGCGCCGGATTTCCTCGGTCAACCACGGCTCGGTCGCAGGCCCCGACAGGAACCGACAATTGCGTCCCACCACCTCTTCGCGCGGGTAGCCGGTCAATTCGCAAAAGGCCGTGTTGCAGGCCACGATCGGATTGTCGGGCAGCCGCGGGTCGCTGATCACCGATGGGATCGGGCTGTCGGTCACAAGGCGGACATGACGATCCGCATAGGATCGGGTCTCTGTCTCACCAGCCATATCAGCAGCGCGTCCTGTCCATCGTTGACAGCATAGCGTCAGTACAGGGCGATGACACCCGAATTAACGGCGCCGACATTCCATGGGGGGCTGTCGATTCTCCCGACGCCCCGTGCTGGCGCAACCGCGCGACCGAGGGTCAGTTTCCGATGCACAGCCCAGACCGGCCGCCCCGATCAGAGATTGCGGGTTCGCAGCATGGACGCCGCTTTCTCCGTTGCACCACGCGTCGCTGCGGCCAGTTTCCGGACCTCCGCCGCGACCACGGCGAACCCGATGCCGGCGTCGCCTGCCCGTGCCGCCTCGATCGCGGCATTGACCGACAGGAACTTGGTCTGCCGTGCGATATCCTGAATGTCCGAAACCACGTTCGACAATTGCGTCATCGTCTGTTCGAGGACATCTTTCTGGCCCTGCAACGCATGCTGATACTGGATGCCATCCGCCACCTTGGCGACCAGTTCCCCGTTGACCCGCAACAAGGACTGGTTGGCCTCGAACAGCTCCTGCGTCTTCAGTTCCGTCAGCTCCTCCGCCGCCACCCGCGCTGCGCGTTCCCGCTCCAGGCGCTTCTGCAGGCGCGCTATCTGATCGTCGGACATGGATCTGCTCTGCGCTTCAGGTCGCCGGCCGCGCGGTGGCGAGACGGTCTATCCGAAACCGGATGCCGCCGCCGGTCGTGCCGTACGTCACAGTGGCCGGACAACCCAGATGTACGGCGGCGCCGCGGATCACGCCCACCGCAAGGTCCGCCAGCGGCTTGCAACTGATATAGTCGAGCGACAGATGGTGCGCACTGCGTTCGCACACGCGGAACGACGGCAGCTCGGCGTCGGGGTACAGCTTGCGCACCTCGCATTCATGAAAGCGGTCGATATCGGCGATGACATCGAACAGGTCACGATCCGCAAACAAACTTGGAAACTTCTTGACCCAGCTTTGGAAGCAGAAACCGCCGAACGTCTCCAGCAGCGCCGGCATGCCGGTTCCCGTCCGTTTCACCACGGCCGTGATCAGCGCCACCATTTCCTCGAACGGATAGGTGCCGACGCTTGTGTAGGCGCCCTCATGCGGAAGCTGCGCGTCATCGATCGCATCGTCGAGCAGATCGAGCCCGAACCGTTCCTCACAAAAATCGAAGAAGGTGGTGAATACCAGTCCCTTCACGTCCGCCTCCGCTCCCTGGAACGACGATCCCTAACAGAATAGGGTTAAGGGATCCGAAACACCGGAACCGGGTGCGCTGATGTGCCTGCATCCGGCCGCGGTCCTGTACGCGCGTGAATTGACCTCTCGGATGCGGGCGGCCATCCTGCCGCCATGACCAGTCTATTTTCCCGCCGTGCAACCCTCGCCGGGTTTGCCGCTGTTACCGCCGCGGCATCGGTGCGTGGGGCCGTGCCCTCTGGCGGCGCGGCGGCGCTGCTCGACCGCATCGCTTGGCAGCTGCTGCAGCGTCTGCCCGAGCGTGCGACGATGCTCGGCGTTGATGGTGACGCGCATGCGGGTCTGCGCGGGGCATTGGAAGATCGGTCCCCGGCGGGGGTTGCCGCGCAACGACGCCTCCTCACCGAAGCGATGGCCGATCTGGCGCAGCTTCCGCGCACCGGGCTCGATCCCGCGACGGCGACCAGCCTGGCCGTGGTGGAAAGCGCGTTCCGCACGGCGCTCGACGGCATGGCGCTACCGTACGGCGTCGCCACGATCGGCGACTGGCGCAACACACCCTACGCCGTCGTCCAGAATGTGGGATCCTGGCTCGACGTGCCGCAACTGCTCGATGGGGATCAGCCGGTCCGCAACATGGCCGATGCCGAGGCCTATCTTGCCCGCCTTGCCGCGATGCCGGCGCAGCTGGACGGTGAGACGGCGCGCATTCGACAGGCGCGCGCGCAGGGGCTCGTCCCGCCCTCCTTCCTGCTCGACAAGACGATTGCCGGGATGACGCGCACGCTGAGCGAGGCCGCGAACGCGGACGGTCCGCTTATCGGTCCGCTGACGCGCAAAGCCGTGGCTATTCCGGGAAACTGGACCGAACGTGCGACACGCATCGTCCGATCGGCGATCGTCCCGGCGCTGGATCGACAGCTGGCGGAACTGCGATCCGAACGCGCCGTGGCAACCGACGCGCCGGGCATGGGGACCCGCCCGCATGGTCCCGAATGGTACGCATGGGGCTTGCGCGCGGGCACCACCACGCGCCGCACCGCCGCGGACCTGCACGCCATGGGCCGCGCGCGCTTGGCCGATCTGCAGACGCAGATGGACGGGATCCTCCGCAGTCAGGGGCTGACGCAGGGCAGCGTAGCCGAGCGCGCCATCGCCTATCAACGCCGCCCCGGCATCGGTTTTCCCGACGGCGATGAGGGGCGGCGCCAGATCGTCGCCCATATGCAGAACCGCGTCGATGCGATCCGGCCCCGCCTGCCGAGTGCGTTCCGCCAGCTGGCCCGTGGCAATCTGGAAATCCGGCGCATGCCGCTTGCCCAGGAGCCGGGCGCGCCCGCGGCTTATGGCGGCCCGGGAACGATCGACGGGAAAGTGCCGGGCAAGGTCTGGGTCAACCTCGGCGACCCGTCGATCCACAACCGCGTGACGATCCCGGACCTCGTCTATCACGAAGGCATTCCGGGTCACGTCTGGCAGGGGGAATATGCGCAGCAATTGCCGCTGGTCCGCTCCATCCTGGCGTTCAACGCCTATTCCGAAGGCTGGGCGCTTTACGCCGAACAGCTCGCCGACGAGCTCGGCATGTACGAAGGCGATCCCGCGGGTCGGCTGGGCTATCTCATGGGGCTGGCGTGGCGCGCGGTGCGGCTGATCGTCGATACGGGCATTCATGCGATGGGATGGCCGCGCGACAAGGCGCTGGCGGAGTTCATCGCCGCCACTGGCCTGCCGCGCAGCAACGCCGAAAGCGAGGTCGACCGCTATTGCGCATGGCCGGGGCAAGCGTGCGGCTACGAAGTTGGTCGCGCCGAGATCGTGGCACAGCGCACACGCGCACGAACGGCGCTCGGCTCCCGTTACGACCTGCGGGACTTCAACCAGGCCGTCGTCGGCGGCGGGAACGTGCCGCTCGACGTGCTGGCCGATACCGTATCGCGGTATATCGGCGATTCACCCGAAGGCGCAGCGCGCGGACGGTCCGCAAAATAGCGAATGCTGTTCGACAGAAGGGGGAATCGCTTCAGACGCGCCGGGCGCTTCCCCCTGCCCGTCTATTCGCTGCGGCGGACTCCGATCAGCCACATCGATCGGCGTATCCACCGCCGCCACGCTGCATCACACCGCGACCGGCTGGAACAGGCCGGCATCGGCTTTGGGGTGCGGCATCGTCTGCGGTCCGCCGACGCCGATACCCCATTGATCCATCGTCGTCGGCGTCGGAACATGCACCTGGGCTTCGTGGCCTTCGAAATCGACCTGCTCCAGTTCCGACGTATATTCGACCGCGAAACCGTTGGGCGTGGTGAAATAGCTGAAGGTGTTGTTTCCCGCCGTGTGACGGCCGGGGCCCCAGCGCAGGTCGGTACCCGCTTTCTTCAGCCGGCTGATCCCGCGCATCATGTCATCCACCGTCAACATGTCATAAGCGACATGGTTGAGGCAGGGCGGACCGGGCAGCACCGCCAGCCGGTGGTGCCATTCGTTGCAGCGCAGGAACGCCATGAAATCGCCCAACCAATCGCTGAGCTTGAAGCCCAGCACGTCGATGAAGAAGGCGGTCGCGGCGCGGTGATCGGGCGAGTGCAGGACGATGTGGCTGATCTTCTGCGGAATGCCCTCCCACCGCGTCAGCGGCCGGCCGGTGCGGCGGTCGACCTCGGCCGAAATCTCGAACGGCAACCCGTCGGGGCTGAAGAAGCGAAATCCGTACCCACCGCCGAACGTCGTCAGCGCGCGGGGTGCGAAGATGATCCGGCAGCCATGCGCTGCCACCTTGGCATGCAGCGCATCGACGTCCGCCCGGCTGGCGGTGGCCAGCGCGATCACGTCGATCCGGTTCGCGTCGTCCTGACGAAGCCGGACAACGTACAGTTCATCCCCGCCATCGGCCGCGAAATGATGCATCCCGTCCTGTTCGCCCATCTCCACGAGCTTCCAGTCGTCGCGGTAGAAGGCGCGTTCCTTTTCGATGTCGGCAACGCCGTAGCCGACGTAGCGGATCTCGGTCACTCGGGCCATCGCATCACTTCCTTCAGATCGGTTCGGACACTTTGATGAACATCGCCCGCGTGGCGTCGGCATTCTGGATCAACGGCCCCTTGCCGAGCTGGCCCATGCAGATCGCGTGCGATTGCTCGACGATGTAGCGGCATCGCTCCACACGCCGGGCGTGAAACGCGGTGAAGGCCGCTTCGGGCGTGTCGGCCCGGGCCAGCTCCTCCGCCAGCACGATCGAATCCTCGATGGCCATTCCCGCACCCTGGCCAAGGTGTGGCGTCGTGGCGTGCACGGCATCGCCCAGCAACACGACGCGGCCACGATGCCACGCCTCCTCCAGGAACAGCCATTCGAGCGGCTTGTACACGACTGCGTCGTCGTCGCTGATCTGGTCGGCCAGCGCGCGGATTTCCGGCGCCGGCACGCCGCTCAGCCGGTCCCGCATCACCGATGCCAGGCTTTCGCGGGCAAAGCGCGGATTGCCCGGCTCCGCCGTGGTCACATACATGTACATGATATCGTCGGAGAGCGGCACGAGACCGACGCCCGTCGGGCCTTCGAACGCGCATAGGCCCGTGACGTCCGGCGTGCGGGGGAAATTGTACCGCCACACCGACTGGCCGGTGAACTGCGGCCGGGGCGCATCGGGAAAGATCATGGTGCGGGTCTGTGAATACAGCCCGTCCGCACCGACCACGATGTCGTACCGTCCGCTGCTGCCGTCGCTGAACATCACGTCCACGCCGTCGCCGTCGTCGTGCAGATTGCTGACCACGATGCCCAGCCGGATCGTCGCGCCCGCCGCGATAGCGCGATCACCCAGCACCTTGTGCAGCGCGCGCCGGCCGATGCCGACATTGGACGGAAGATCCGGCACGAGGCGTGGTGTCGGGATGCGGGCGACTTCCCGGCCCGTCGGGATGCGGACGGAAACATGATCGAACCCGAACCCGGCCGACAGATAATCGTCGATCAACCCCAGATCGGACATGGCACGTACCACGTTCGCCTGCTGGATGATGCCGACGCCGTATACGGACCAGTCGGGATCGCGCTCGATCACCGTCACGGCATGGCCATCGCGGCGCAGCGCGATCGCGGAAGTCAGGCCACCGATGCCGCCGCCGATGATCAGGATGTCGAGAGTCTGCATCTGTCAGAACCGATCGAGGTCGTTGGCGATCGTGACCGGGCCACGATACGCCTTGTTGATCGCGGCGACGTAGCCGGCGCGTTGCGCCTGCGTTGCCCCCGGTGCCACGAAATGCGTCACCACGACGCGCTTCACCCCAGCACGGCCGGCCAATTCACCCACCTGTGCCGGGGTCAGGTGGTGGTCCGACAGGTGGCGTTTCATACCCGCCATCGCGGCGGGCGCCATGTCGGGCGTGTTGCGCCGGACCGCCGCGACGGTGGCATCGACGTCGATCATCTCGCTGACCAGCAGGTCCGCGCCCCGCGCCAGCCGCTCGACCGCAGGGCTCGGCCCGGTATCACCGGTGTAGACGATCGACCGTTCCGGAAGGTCGAAGCGATAGGAGAACGACTTGAACCGCCGATCGGGGTCACTGCCGACCGGGAAGCTGTAATGCGTGTTCTGCGCCACGCGAATTGTCATGCCATCGACATTGAGCGTCTGTCCGTCCGCCAGCTCGGTGACAGCGACGATGCTGGCCGGATTGACGTGACGTTCGCCGGGCAGGCCATATCCCGCATCCGCCGCCGGCTGCATCGATGCAACGATCCCGGCGACCAGTGCCCGCGTGCCCGGTGGTCCATAGACCATCAGCGGCCCGAGCACGTCGGTCTGGTACCGCAGACCGATGATCGCCGACAGGCCACCGGTATGATCGAAGTGGAGGTGGCTTAGCCATACCGCCTTCACCCGCGGCAGGGCGATGCCTGCGCGGGCGAGTTGCTGCGCGGTCCCGTCACCCGCATCGATCAGATAGGCGTCCCGTCCGCGGATCAGGACGTTGCCGGGTTGCGACCGCTTGGCATCGGACAACGGCCCGCCCTGCGTTCCGAGCGTGATGAAGGTACCACCCGCCGGCACCTGTGCCTGTGCCCCGGCAGGCGACAGGCACGCGGCCAAGATGGCGGTCGTCCGCAGCATCCGCATGATCAGAACTTCACACCCGCACGCATACCATAGGTCCGCGGCGCGTTGACGATCACGGTCGTCGCGGATGCCGCGTTATAGATCTGGCCCGCGGTCACGAATCGGTTGTCTTCGATATTGCGGACGAAGCCGGCGATCGACCAGCGGTCGTCACTGGGACCGAAGCTCAACTGGGCATTGCTGACCCACGTATCGCCGACGATCTGGCTCGGCAGAAACTGGAAAGCGACCACCCGGCTGGTCTTGTACTGCGTATCCACCGCACCGACGAACTTATAGTCGCCAAGCGGGATGGTCTGCTGCGCGCCCAGGTTCAAGGTCCACTTCGGCGATTGATAGGCGCGCTGTCCGGAGCAATCGATGTCATATTGGCCCGCGCTGGCACTGGGGCGGAACGGGCAGCCGGAGAGCGGCGGCGCGGCGCCGATCGGCTCGCGATAGACGAAATCGTCGAAGCGCGCGTCGAGATATTGCACCGTGGCGTTCAACAGCGTGGTGGGCGTTGCCAGGACCTGGAGATCGGCTTCGATGCCCTTGTTGGTCGAACGGCCGACATTCTCGGTGAACTGGCCCTGATTGCCGTTGGCATCGATCCCGGTGTGGTTGACCTGCTGGTTGCGATACTTCCAGTAGAACGCTTCGATATTCAGCTGCAACCGGTTGTCGAACAAGCGGTTCTTCATGCCGATCGTGTAAGAGTCGATGAACTCCGGCTGGAACGTTTCGAAGCCGGCCGACAGCGCGAAACCGCCCGAGCGATATCCGGTCTCAAGGCTCGCATACAGCAGCGAGCGCGGGCCGAGGTCATATTCCGCCCCGATCCGGTAGGTCAGCCGATCGTTCGACAGTTTCGAATCCACGGCCGTGGTGGCGCGGATCAGGATGGCACCGGTCGTACCAATCGGCCGGACCTGACCGATGGGCGGGATCGGGAAGACCGACGGCAGTTGCGCGAAACTGTCGGTGCTCGGCAACAACGGGGCCGTCGGGCAGGACGGACGCCCCCGTACCACGACCGTACAGCGCACCAGGAAGACATCGGCCTGGCCGGCGAAATCCTTGTCGTCCTTCGTGTAACGCGCGCCGCCGATCACGCGGAGCCGGTCGCTCAGATGAGCGGTCAACCGGGTGAAGCCGGCCAGCGATTGCGTCTTGGACGTGAAGAACTGATAGGCGTTCAGCGCCTGCTGCGCGAAGACGTACCGCCCCTTCACGGTTTCGTCGAAATAATAGGCCCCGACGATATAGTCGAGGAACCCGATCCGATCGCCGTTGAAACGCGCTTCGAAACTCGCCTGCTCGTCATTTTCCTTGATGTTGCCGATGAACCCCGGAACACCGAACTTGTTGTTCAGCTGCGCCGACCGCCACGCCGGCACGACGGTCAATGTACCGATACCGGTCTTCCAGTTGATCTCGGCGTTGGAGCCGAAGAACTTGTTATCCTGGAAGATATCGGAATCGAGCGGGGTCAGATTGCGGCCCGACGCCCCGGCGAACAGGGTCTGGCGATACGCCTGGCTCGCAGGGGTGAACAGGCCCTCGTCCGGACCCAGCCCCGACGGCACGAACACATTTCCGATGCCCGGTGTGAAGGCCAGCCGGCCGGCATAATTGGATCCGGTGCCGATGCCGCCGGTATGGGAGTAATCGCCCGCCACGCGCACGGTCAGCGAAGGGGTCAGACGCGCGAGCATCTGCACACGCAGCGCCTCGACCTTCTCGTCGGAGGTGCCGTCGTCCAGATAGCCGTCGCGATCGACGACGTTGCCCGAAACCCGGAACGCGCCATCCTCGCCCATCGGCACGTTCAGCGCGCCCTGGACATTCACGGCGTTGAAGTTGCCGTAGCTGCCGTTGACGAAGCCGGAAAACTCTCCGGCGCGCGGCTTGGCCGGAAGGATGTTGATCGCGCCTGCGGTCGCGTTACGCCCGTACAGCGTGCCCTGCGGCCCCTTCAGGACTTCCAGCCGCTCCAGATCGTAGAACGCGCCCGAGGTCGAGGTCGGCCGGCCCAGATAGACGCCGTCATAATTGAACGCGATCGCCGGATCGCTATAGCCGTTCACCGTGAAGTTGCCGACGCCGCGCAGGAAGAATATGGTATTCGCGCCGCCGCCGCCCTGCACGTTGAGCGAGGGAACGAGCTTGCCGAGGTCGCTGGTCGAACTCAGCCCCTGGGACACCAGTTCGTCACCCGTGACCACATCGATCGCAATACCGGCGCGTTGCAGGCTTTCTTCACGGCGCTGCGCGGTAACGACGATTTCCTGAAGGCCGCCCTGCGTCGCCGCGTCCTCCTGCCCCTGCACGGCGGCTGGCGTGGCGACCGGCGTATCCTGTGCAGCGGCGGCACTGGCCATCGCGAAAGCCGCAAGCGCGGACGTTGCCAATAATGAGCGACGCATTGTCTTCCCTCCCCTGTACGCGGTGTTTCCCGCGGTCTGGGGCCGGGATTGCCACCTTATCTTGCATCAATAAAATGCTTTGATCGAATGGTCTTTAATTCGTACAACGAATGAATGAGGATGAACCGGTTCGATCTCAATCTGCTGGTGGCGCTTAATGCGCTGTTGGAAGAAGGCAGCGTAACGCGTGCTGCCCGGCGACTGAATCTCAGCCAACCGGCGACAAGTTCGGCGCTGCGGCGGCTGCGCGAGGCGTTTGGCGACGAAATCCTGGTCGCGAACGGCAAGCGTATGGTGCCGACACCGCACGCATTGAGCCTGGCCCCGATGGTGGCCGAGGCGCTTGGGTCGATGCAGGCGCTGCTTGCCAGTTCGACCCTGTTCGATCCCGCCACGTCACAACGCGTGTTTCGGATCGCCGCCTCGGACTATGTGATCACGGTGGCCGTGGTGCCGCTGCTGCGCGAGCTTGCCGTGACCGCCCCCGGGATAGGCGTCGAGATGCGCTCGCCCAATTCGGGCACCACGGCCGACCTGGAGCGGGGAACGGTCGATCTCATCATTTCGCCTGAACAGTTCCAAAGCGCCGGACATCCGCGCGACCTCTTGTTCGAGGAACGCCATGTCATCCTCGGCTGCAGGGACAATCCCATTTTCTCGGCACCGATCACCGAAGATATCTACGCGCGGGTGGGTCATGTCGTGGTGGAGGTTTCGAACACCTTGTCGTTCGTCGAGGAGTTCGTGCGGACGCGCGGCGACCGGCGGCGCATCGAAGTCGTCGCATCCTCCTTCACCAGCGTGCCGTGGATGTTGGCCGGCACGAACCGGGTGGCGCTGGTTCATGAGCGATTGGCCCATGCGTTCGTGGACAAGCTCCCGCTTGCGTTCGCAGCGCCACCCTTCGACATACCGCCAATGCGCGAGATGGTCCAATATCACCGCACCCGCGCGCAGGACGAGGGTCTTCGCTGGCTGAGAAATGCCTTGATCAGCCAGACGACGCAGGACGACATCGCCAGATCTTCGGCATCCCCGCCCGGCGCGTGACGCCTGTTACAGTATCGCTTGGTTTCCGCATGACGGTCGGCGGCCGGTTGCCGACAGCGTCGACATTTAGAACCTACCGGACATCGAGCGAGGGCCTCCGCCGGAGGCCCCCGCTCCTGTTCCGCGCCGGGATCAGAAGGTCGCGCGTGCCGTGATCGCAAAGGTCCGGCCGTCGTAATCGACCCGCCGTGGCAGGTTCTTCTGGTTCTCATATTCCTGGCGCAGCGCGTTCGTCAGGTTGAATGCATCGAACGACAGCGAGAAGAAACTGGTCACATTATAGGACGCCGACAGATCCAGCTGGCCACGCGCGCGCACCGACCTCGCGGCCCCGGTAAACGTGCCCGCCGACGCTAGATCGTAAGACGTGCGGTAATTATAGACCAATCGCAGGCCATAATCGTCCGTCTCGTAATAACCGATCACGTTCAGATTGTGCTTCGACACGCCGGGGAGCGTCGCGGGTGCTCCGTTCGGTCCCTTGCCGCTGATGTCGGTGATCGCATAGTTGAAACCACCCCCCAGATTCTTGAGGATCCCCGGCAGGAAGTCCAGATTCTGTTGCAGGTTGAACTCGGCACCGCGGACGGTGACCGGGTTGCTCTGGTTCAGCACACCGGATGCTACGAACAGGAACGGCGTGGGCACCGCGCCGCCGGTGAAGATCAGGCTGCTCTGACACTGATCGCCATTGACGGTGAGCGTCCCGAGACCGAACGCACTGCCATCGGAAGGACAGAGCTGGCTGCGATCGGTAATCTGGCCGATCAGCCCCTTGATCCGCTTCTGGAACAGGGCGAGCGAAACGATGCCATTGGGGCGATTATACCATTCGATCGAGGTGTCGAGCGACACGGCATTATAGGGCTTCAGGGTCGGATTGCCGAGGATCGCGGTGACGACGCCCCCGGTCGGGCTGCCGGCGACCGTCACTGGCGAAAATTGGCGTGGCTGCGGCCGAACATAGGTCTTGTACGCAGCGCCGCGCAGGACGAGCTTGTCGGTCAGGTCCGCCACGGCGATGAACGACGGCAGCAGCTTGTTGTAATTCTGCTTGTACGTGTTCTGCACGAAGTCGGCCGGGCTGCCGATCGTGCCGGTCAGTGATACGCGGTCGAGCGCCAGCACCTTGTTCTTCGCGCGTTCGTAGCGCAGGCCGCCATTGCCGCGGATGCGGATGCCACCCAGCTCGAACTCATATTTCAGCTGCCCGTAGATGGCGGCGATATCGGTCTGGTTGGTGAAATTGAACTGTGCGTAACCATTGTCGTTATAGCGGATGTTGTAGCCGAGCGGCGACAGCGCGCCGCCAGGAAAGACCGTGACTGGCTGCAGCTTGGGAAACGCATATTCGACGTCCGTGACCTGCCAGTTGGTGGTCGTCTGACCGCCATTGCCTTGGAAGAAATCGTTCGCGGTGGGGCTCTGGATCAGGAAATTCGGGTCGATATTCTGGGTCTGGATCCCGAACGCGGACGTGCGATAGCCTTCCGACACATATTTATTCCGTTCGTAGCGGAAACCCATCTGGATGCTGCTGAGGAAACCGTCGCCCAGGAAGCGCTCGATGTCGCCCTGCGTCGCGGCCAGCTTGTTGGTGGCGTAGCTTTGCGTGCCGGTGAACTGGATGCGGTTACGGCGCAACGCCGCCGTGGGCGAGTCATAGAAGGACGTCGGATCGCTCGCGCCACCCCAGAACCAGCCATTGGGCGCGACCGTCGTCGTTGCCGGATCCGGCGTGACGACCAGCGAGAAGTCATTTACATTGCCGCCGCCGGTGTTGATCGTCCCCGTAACACCATTGCCGCCGGTCCTCTGGATTGTGTTGAAATCCAGCTGCGTCTCGTTGGAACGGTTCGCCGCCTTGGAATAGGTCGACACCGACGAAACGCGCCAGTCGTCGGTCTTCCATTCGCCGTTGGCGTTCAGTCCCCACGACTTCTGCTGCTGCCCGAACAGCCGGGTCGAGGAGACAGTGTCGGGATTGGTGAAGCTGAAATCGTTGATCACGCTCCGCCCGTCGGCGAGCGTCTCCGGTGCCGACAGCGCGGTGATGCCGCTATTCTGATTGGGCGAATAGATCATGATGAACTGTCGTGTCTTCGGCTGGTCCCGGTTCGTATAGAAACCGGTGACGCCGAACGTCGTCGTCTCGGTCGGCGCGAATTCAAACCCGGCAGCGCCGGTCACAAGATCGCCCTTGTTCAACCGCGAATATTGCCGCTGCTGGGAGTCGTAGATCACGCCGGTGGTCGATTTGGTGCCCGTGCAGGACGGGCAGGCCGCCGATGTGGGATAATAGGCCCCCACCAGCGCCGCATTCGCCTGCGCCTGCGCCGCCGTGAGCGCAGTATAGCTCTGGAACTGCAGCGTATCGCGACGAAAATTCTCACGCTTGTACGCCAGCACGCCGAACACGGCGAAATTGTCGGAAAAATGATAATTGTAGCCCAGCGTGCCGGCGGGTGCGCCCAGCTTGCCCAGTTCATTATATTCATAGGCGACCTTCGCGAACCCGCCGTCCTTGCGGCCAAGCGCGGGTGCGATCTGCAGGTCGACATTGCCGCTGAGGCCACCGGTCTGCGCGTTCGCCATCGGTGATTTCTCGATGCGGATCGCGCTGAAGATATCGGAGTTGAACGCGCCCAGCGGTGCGGCATCGGCCAGGATCGGTTCGGCGAAGGCCACGCCGTTCAGCGTCAGGCGGGCATATTCACCGGGCAGGCCGCGCAGGTTGATCGTTGCATTGCGCCCCTCCGCCTCGCGGTTGATCTGCACGCCGGGTACGCGCTGCAACGCCTCGCCGACGTTCAGGTCGGGGAAGCGTCCAAGGCCGTCGGACGAAATCCCGTCGGTGATCTCGACTTCGGTCCGCTTGGTCCGGATCGCGTCGGCATAGCTTTTGCGGAAACCGGTGACGACCACCTCATCGCCGGCACCCGCACCGGCCGTCTGCGACTGCGGGTCGGCGGCGGTGGTCTGATCCGGATTGGCGGGCGTGGCGACCGTCGGGGTCGCATCCTGGGCGAAGGCGGTCGTCGCGCTGCCGGCCAGGATCGTCGCGCTCAACAGCGATGCGATCAACCGCGTGTGTGAAATGCTCTTGTCCATCGTGCTCATCCCCTGTCCCTGTGTGAAATGGTCCCGGCTCTTGTTCAGGCGGCCGGTGTTGTGTGTCTCGGCATTGGCGTCATCAGCTAGGCATGGTCCGGTCCTTGCGACGGTTCACCGGCTGGAAGGCACAGCTGTACGGATGCCCCGCCGCATGGTCCTGCACCCCGAAATCCGGGCGGGTGGTAATGACCTCCGCTGTGACGACCATGACCATGAACCGTTCCGACATGTGGTAAGGCCAATATGACCAGAGTGGCCTATTGTGTCAACGCGGCGAATATGGGATCGCCAATTGCATGAGAATGGGATCGGACAAGCTCTATCAGCGGGTTGCGAAGGTCATCGCCGCCGCGATCCTGGATGGACAATATCCGGTGGGGTCGCGCCTCCCCGGCGAACGCGAACTCGCCGAAAGCTTCTCGGTCAGCCGTCCCACCGTGCGTGAAGCGATGATCGCGCTGGAAATCTATGGCCTTGTGGAAGCGCGGCATGGATCCGGCCTCTATGTGATCGGCAAGCCCAGCCAGGACAACGAACCCGCCGAACTCGACGTCGGTGCCTTCGAACTGGTCGAGGCGCGGATCCTGTTCGAAGGAGAGGCCGCCGCGGTTGCGGCCATGACCATCGACGCCGAAATCCTTGGCGAACTCGATCAGACGCTGGCGACGATGGCGGCGTGCGATCCGGCCGGTGTCGATGCTTTGCAGGCCGACCGCCGCTTCCACATCCTGATCGCGGAGGCGACCCGCAATGCGGTGATCGTGTCCGTGGTCGAAACGCTCTGGAATCTGCGCGAACGCTCGCCGCTATCCGCTTACATCTTTGCCGAGGCGCGGCGCGGTGGCGTCAACCCGCGGGTCGAGGAACATCGCCTGATCGTCGATGCGTTGCGCGCACGCGATCCCCATCGTGCCCGCCGCACGATGCGCGAGCATCTTCGCCGCGTCGTGGAGGATCTGCTCGTCGCGACCGAGGTCAAGGAACTGGAACGCACCCGGTCGGAGATCGACGCTCGGCGTGACGAGATTGCGCGCCGGATCGGCGTCTGACATCGCGCGTTTCGGGGCGGGATCTTCCGATCGTCTGCGGCATGCCGGCTGACTGAGCCATGGCCGCGATTGACAGCAGGTCGATCGTCTGGATATTGGCCTTACCACATTCCCGCGCGACCGCTGTCGGTACCGCCTTGTCCGGAGCAAACCTCATGGCGCCTCCCGCTGATCCCCGCCGTCCGCTGCTCCGCGCGGGTGTTTCCGCCCTGTCGCTCCTCACGCTCACCGGGCCCGCCATCGGCCAGACGCCTGCGGCGTGCCGCGACACCCCTTGTGCCTTCCTCAATACGGCCCTGTCACCGGAGGTACGCGCGCAGGATCTCGTCGCGCACATGACCCTGGCGGAAAAGGCGGCGCAGATGCAGGACGAAGCGCCTGCCATTCCCCGCCTCGGCCTGCGCCGCTATGGCTGGTGGAACGAGGTCCTGCACGGCGTCGCGCGGTCCGGAAACGCCACCGTATTCCCGCAGGCGATCGGTCTCGCCGCCACCTTCGACGCGCCGCTGATGGACCGGATCGGCAGCGTGATCGCCGACGAAGGCCGCGCCATCCACAATGCCGCGCTCGCCCGCGATCCTTCGGGCACCGATCGCTATTACGGCGTCAATTACTGGTCGCCGAACATCAACATCTTCCGCGATCCGCGCTGGGGCCGCGGCCAGGAAACCTATGGCGAGGACCCCTATCTCAGCGGCAGCCTGGCCACCGCCTTCATCCACGGCATCCAGGGCGACGATCCGCTGCGGTACAAGGGCGTCGCGACCCCGAAGCATTTCGTGGTCCATTCCGGCCCGGAACCGCTGCGGCACGGCTTCAACGTCGATGTGTCGCCCTTCGATCTGGAAGACACCTATACCCCGGCTTTCCGCATGGCGATCGTCGAGGGCAAGGCGGATTCCCTGATGTGCGCCTATAATGCCGTCAACGGCAGCCCGATCTGCGGCAGCCCGCTGATGAACCGGATGCTCCGGCAGAATTGGGGATTCAAGGGGTTTGTGGTGTCCGACTGCGACTCCGTCGACGATATGGTGACCGGGCACAAGAGCGCGCCCGATGCGGCCGCGGCATCCGCGATCGCGGTGAAGGCCGGCACCGATCTGGACTGCGGGGTCAGCTATACGGCCTTGCCGCAGGCCGTGCGCCGGGGCCTGATCACCGAGGCGGAGATGGACGTCTCCGTCCGCCGCCTGATGGAAGCCCGCATCCGCATGGGCCTGATCGACGGCAGTGCCTATGACAGCATTCCCGCCACGGCGGTCAACGCGCCCGAACACCGCGCGCTGGCGCTTGCCACTGCGGAAAAAACGATGGTGCTACTGTCCAATCCCAAGGCGCTGCTGCCGCTGAGCGGTGCCGAGAGGGTGGCCGTGATCGGCCCCAACGCAGCACTGCTCCAAAGCCTGGAGGGCAATTACACCGGCTCCCCGATCGCGCCCGTCCTGCCGCTCGCCGCGATGCGCGCCGCATTCGGTCCGGGCAGGATCGCCTATGCCCAAGGCGCCAGCCTGGCCGAAGGGATGCGGATCACCATTCCCGAAACCGCGCTCAAACCCTCCGCCACCGCCACCGAGCAGGGACTGCGCGGCGCCTATTTCGACAATCTCACCTTCTCCGGAACGCCGACGCTCACCCGCATCGATCCGCAGGTCAATTTCGACTTTTTCCACAGCGGCCCGGACGCCAGCGGCCGGTTCAAGGCCGCCGGCTTCTCCGCGCGCTGGACCGGCGTCATCACGCCCCCCGCGCCCGGCCGCTACCGGATCGGGTTCCGCATGACGACGCCCTATCCGAAGGCTGGTGGCCCGATGCCCGACGTCAGGGTCTGGGTGGACGGAAAGCTGATCGTCAGCCCTGCACTGACCGGCGTCACCGATCCCGCCCCCGCGCCGTGCACGTCCAGCACCTGCCGCCAGCCCGGCGATCCCGTCGACATTGTCTTTGCCGACACCAGGCCGCACGACATCCGGATCGACTATGTCCGGCGGCATGAAGATCGCATCACCGCGCTCGAATGGGTCGCGCCCGAACAGCCGCTGCGCGACGCGGCGGTTGCTGCGGCGCGCGCCAGCGATGTCGTGGTCGCCTTTGTCGGCCTTTCTCCCGATCTGGAAGGGGAGGAGATGAAGGTGAATTATGCCGGCTTCCAGGGTGGCGACCGCACCAGCCTGGCCCTCCCCGCCGCACAACGCCGGCTGCTGGAGGCGGTGAAAGCGACGGGCAAACCGCTGGTCGTCGTCTACATGACCGGAGGCGCGATCTCCGATCCCTGGGTGGAGCGCAACGCCGATGCCCTGCTTCAGGCCTGGTATCCCGGCGAGGCCGGTGGCACCGCCATCGTCAACACGCTGGTCGGCAGGGCCAATCCGGCCGGTCGCCTGCCCTACACCATCTACCGCGACGTCGCCGATCTGCCGGCGTTCGGCGATTATGCCATGACGAAGCGCACCTATCGCTATTATGACGGGCCCGTCCTGCATCCGTTCGGCTATGGCCTCAGCTATACGCGCTTCGCCTATGCCAGGCCCACGCTGGCCGCCCGCCGCCTGACGGCCGGACAGCCGGTGCGGATCACCACCACCGTCCGCAACACCGGCCGACGGGACGGGGACGAGGTGGTGCAACTCTATGTCACCAAGCCCCGCACCGCGCTGTCCGCCCGTCACAGCCTCGCCCGCTATGCGCGGATCCACCTGAAGGCCGGCGAAAGCCGCAGCGTCACCTTCGATCTCGACGCGCGCGCCTTGTCGCAGGTGGACGCACAAGGCGACCGCCACGTCCTCCCCGGTCGCTACACGCTTCACATCGGTGGCGGCCAACCCGGCATGGCGCCCGGCGCAGCCGCAGCGCTCACCATGACCGGAACCGCTTCCGTTCCGAAATGAAACCCGCGACAACCCGGCGTCGCGGGCACGGGTGTTAACGGGTACCCCGCTCTTTCGGTTATAAGTCCGTCCGGTGCGAAGCATGTGCATCGCAACCGGCCCGACGAAGCAATCGGTGCGCTCGACCATCGATCTTGCGCATCCGGGATAGGGATTGCCTTGCCTGCCTGCGGGAAGCGGGTTGCGACATCGCGCAAGGCGATCGGATCAGCGGCCCTTAACGATCGGGGCTTTTGAGCGACTGATAAACGAACGGCTGCGCGTCGCCTGACGTGGCTGGCGGACACCATTGCTGCAGATACATGATCCACGGCGACCCGAAATGTCCTTCAGGCCGCTCCCACTACGCGAGTACAGTTTCTGCCTCCGGCTTTGGCGGCGTAGAGCATCGCGTCGGCACCTTCCAGCCATGCGACGAACGAGGTCATCTGCGACGTCAGCGGCGCGATGCCGAAACTGGCGGTGACGTGCAACGCGCGGCCGTCCGACAGAAGCATCGGGTGGTCGGCAATGGCCTGTCGCAGCCGCTCCGCTACGACCAGCGCCTCATCTCCGCGGGTTTCGGGCAGCAGGATCGCGAACTCCTCGCCACCCAGGCGGCCGAACATGTCGCTCGGCCGCAGCGCCGCTCCGGCAATCTCCGCAATCTTGTGGAGCACCTGATCACCGACGCCGTGGCCATGGGTATCGTTGACCGCCTTGAAATGATCCACATCCAGCATCAGCAGCGTGGCCGGTCGATCGTAGCGCCGGGACCGTGCAATCTCGCGTTCGGACTGCTCCACGAACCCGCGGCGGGTCAATGCGCCTGTCAGATGATCCACCTGCGCGATCAGGCGCAGTTCCAGTTCGTCGCAGACAATATTGGCGAAGTTGCTGAGGATGGCGATATCGGCGGGGCTGAACCGGCGCGCGCGGGTGTCGATGGCGCACAGCGACCCCACATTATAGCCTTCGGGCGTGCGCAGCGGGATGCCGGCATAGCTGCGGATATGCGGCGGACCGACGACCAAGGGGTTGGTGGCGAAGCGGGGATCAGTCTGCGCATCCTCCACGATCAGCGGTTCGCGCTGCTGAATGGTATGCGTGCAGAAGGAAATGCCGCGCGGTGTTTCCGAACAGTCCAGCCCGCGTTGCGCCTTGAACCACTGACGGTCCCGGTCGACCAGCGTCACCGTCGCGATCGGCACGGCCAGTACGGTGCGCACCAGCGTCACGATCTTCTCGAACGGCTCCTCCACGGCGGTGTCCAGCACGTTCATCCGCCTTAGGGCGGCGATCCGCGCCTCGTCATCATACAACAGGCGATCATCCATGATGCTGATCCTTGAGCACGGTGCGGATCGCGGTGGTCAATTCGTCGGCATAGCTGTCGACCAGCGTCCGGACGCTGGCATCGATCATGTCCTCCTGAAGCCCGGCGGCCTGCAGGCTTGCGATCAGCGCCGCCAGATGCGCCTGATGCCGGTTGACGCTGTTGAGCAGTTCCGCCGGAATCTCCAGCGGCTCGGCGGCAGTCGGTGTGGGGAGCAGTTGATCGATACGCACAGGCCATCCTTCATGACGCGATGGCCCGCGTGTAGACATCATTGGTTAAGATGCTGGAAACCGGACAGGCCCTCGTTACCGCGGATGTCGCGACATCGGCTTGGCGAACCCTGCGCACGCGGACAAGATACTTGGCAATAACGAGCCAGGCCGGATCCTGCGTCCCGGCTACCGGGCGCCGCTGCCATTGGGGGATGCCATTGCCACGGACCGCGCGGCGGCGACCCGCCACACCGTGTTGCCGGTATCGTCCGCGACCAACAACGCGCCGGTCCGATCCACCCCCACGCCGACCGGCCGGCCTCTGACCTTCCCATCCTTCACGAAGCCGGTCAGGAAATCCTGCAGCTTCCCGTTCGGGCGGGCGTTGGCGAATGGCACGAACGCGACCTTGTAACCGTTCAGCTCGTCACGGTCCCAGCTGCCATGCTCCCCGATGAACGCGCCGCCGCGGTAGCGCTGTGGCAGGTTCGCGCCGGTGTAGAAGGTCAGGCCTAGCGCAGCGACATGACTGCTGAGCGCATAATCGGGCACAATCGCACGCGCGACCATGTCGGGGCGTTGCGGCCGTACCCGCGGATCGACATGTCGGCCATAATAGCTGTACGGCCAGCCATAGAAGCCGCCGTCGCGCACGGATGTCAGATAATCGGGCACCAGATTGGGACCGAGTTCGTCGCGCTCGTTCACGACCACCCACAGCGTGTTCGTACCCGGATAGAAGGCCGGGCTATTGGGGTTCCGCAGGCCCGAGCCGTAGACCCGCGCCCGTCCGGTTGCCCGTTCGACCTCCCATACCGCGGCGCGGTTCTTTTCCGCCTCCATCCCATTTTCGGTGATGTTGCTGTTCGAGCCTACGGTCGCATAGAGCAGCGTGCCATCGGGGCTGAGCGTCAGGCTCTTGGTCCAATGGTGATCGATCGGCCCACCGGGCAGTTCCGTCAGGCGAACGGGAGCCGCGGTGATCCGGGTCTGCCCCGGCGTAAACGGATAGCGCAGGATCGCATCGGTCGCCGCGACGTACAGATGATTGTCCGCATAGACGACGCCGAACGGCGAATTGAGCTTGGCGATGAGGACACTGCGCTGTTCGGGCACACCATCGCCATCGGCGTCACGCAGAAGGGTGATCTGATTGGTCGGTCCCTTCGGCTTGGCACCGCTCTGCCCCGTTGCGCGCTTTTGCACGAACGAGACGATCGGGTTCTTGGGCCGGGTGATCGGATCGAGGTTGGGACCCTGCGACTCCACGACCAATACGTCGCCGTTCGGCAGCAACGCGACATTGCGTGGGTGATTGAGATCGCGTGCAAATGCCTGGACCTGTAAACCCGCCGGTGCCGTCGGTGTCTCGTTTGCCCCCCACCCCACCACTTCGGCGACGTGGATGGGCGGGATCAGATATTGCTGCTGTTCGGGCAGGACGGGATTTGGCCCGATCTGGCTGCTCCGGTCGAACGTGGCGCCGCCGTCGTTGCACGCCGCCAGGGCGAGCACCAAAGCCAGTGCGCCGACGCCGCCGACCGTACGCACCCGGCTCATGGCCGGACCCCGACGCGGTGCTTGTAAACCAGCGAACCGCCCAGCCAGGCGCTGATACCCAGTAACAGGACCGAGATGATCGACAAGGTCATGCCTGTCGGTACGACGCTGGTCCAGCCGTCGCGGCTGTGCACGAACGCGTTGAAGAGTTCGATCACGAACACGCTCAGATTGATGATCATGTGCGGCGTCGCCGGACGGGCAGCCCGCACGCGCTTGTCGCCGGCATAGTCGATGATTCCCGTCACCGCCGCCAGCCCGCCCATCACCAATCCGGCCGTGATCAACCAGATCGAAAAGTTGCTCCACTGGATGTTGGCCGAGGCATAATATGCCAGATCCGTCAGCAGCGCGCCGATGAAGCAGACGATCGGAAATGGCACCAGCATCGGATGGAGCGGATGCCCGAACAGCGTGGCGGTGGACCGGGGATTGTCCGACCGGTGGTCAGCCGCGGCGGAAGACGGGTCTTGGTTCATGATCGCTAAGCGAGCCGAACGCGGCTGTGTTCCAAAAAAACTATGCATATACGCAACTTGCGTGGGTACCGCCGGTTTGGGCGGGCATGAACGCACTCTTTGGCCGTGCCGTCCTGATCGCGATCATCGCCGCGCCCGCCTTTGCGCCGGCCGCGGCCCAGGACGTTCCGATGATCGACACGGAGGACGCGACGCTCGGGTCGGCAGACATCCGCTCGGTCGGGCGGCTCCATCCGCAGGTCGCGCTCGATCTTCGCAACGGGGACTTTGCCCGCGGGACTTACGACGACGATCGTGCCGATCTCGGTCGCCTTCCGATCCATGCGCAGATCGGCGTGGCGATTGCGCTCAACGGCAATGCCGCCGACCCGGCAGACAGCTGGCTGGTGCTGCGTTCGTCGAACGGCTTCCACGCGCCGGACGCGGGAGAGACGACCGCGCCCCGCAGCTGGTACGAGAGCAATACCCTCGCTGCCCTGGTCCTCACGCCTTCCAGAGGACTACGGACGGCGGCGGTGTACACGATCAAGACCAGCCCCAACGGCGTCTCCGCCGCCACGCATGAAGCCAGCCTGTCGATCGCCTATGCCGGCGATGATGGCATCGGCACCCTGTCTCCGACCTTCGCCGCGACGATCCGGCCCAAGGGTGGCCACGGGCTGTTCACCCAGCTCGGGTTCGAACCCGGATTTGACCTGTCGCAGCGCGACGATGCCACCCGGTTCAGCGTGCCGATCGTCGCAGGGATCGGCTGGCATGGTTTCTACGGCGCGGGCAGCCGCAACCGAACCTATGCCAGCGCCGGTGCCGCGCTGGAACATCCCTTCACGGTCGGCGCGACGCGCTGGAGCGCGCGCGCCGAAGCCCTGGCGGTGATCCGCGACGCCCGGCTCGCGGCGCTCAGCGGCCCGGACGGCGAAACCGCCCGGGTGGTCCCCCTCGTCACCATATCGGTCGCCGTCGCCTACTGAACGCCTTCGGCCCGCACGGCCGGTCCGCGCGCAGCGTGCTCGGTCCCGGTCAGAAGGCGTAGCGCGCCGTCATCGAGGCCGTCCGGCCCGTATAGGCGCGTGCCAGCGCAAAGCCGCTCGCCGGGATGGCCCCTTGCACGATATCGTCGAATGCCAGCGCATCGAAGACATTGTTGACGTTCAGCATCAACTGCACCCGTTCGACCGGGCGGATCTGGAGGAAAGCGTTGACCAGAGTATAGCCCGGCATCTTGAGCTGGTTGACGTCCTGCGCAAAGCTGCTCGTGGTACCGACGATGTTGGCGCCGGCGGTCACATATCGCGTTTCCACCTGCGGTGTGGCTTGAAAGATAAAGCCGGCCTGGTGCCGCGGCGTGTTGCCGATCAGTTGGGTGCTGACCGCATCGCTGGCAATCTTCGCGTCGGTGTAGGTGCCACCGGCGGTCAGGCTGAACGCGCCGCGCCGGACGCCGCCTTCGATCTCGACTCCCTTGGCCTCGTAACCGCGAACGATGCTTTCGGGCACGCCGCTGCTGCCCACCTGGACATTGCGTTCGCCCACCTTTGCCGAGAAGCCGGTGACGTTGAACGTCACGCCCGCCTGGCGGAACTTCAACCCGGCCTCCGCCTGCTTGACGGTGTCGAATGCGCTCGCGGCCTCAAGCGGCGCACCGGATACCGGGCTGATCGCGGCCGTGAACAGCAGCCGGTCGGCAGCGGCGCGTGCGCCGCGGCTGTAGCGCCCGAACACAGCCAGCGGTTCGGCGATCCGCACGTTGATGCCGGTCGAATAGCTCAGATAGTGATAGTCGTAATCGACCTTGCCCGGGCGGGAGAGTGGCAGAATGCCCGTCCTGCTTTCGGCGAGCGAAATCCGGCCATCACCGTTCAGATCGACCGGCCCCACACCGACGCGACCGCCACCCAGACCGGCGCCCAGCAGCGTGCCTTTCGCATCGCCCATGTCATAGCGCAGGCTGCCGCCGATCGAGACCTTGCCCAGGTGGTAGTTGACCGACCCATAAGGCGCATTGACCGCATAATCGACGTCATATTGGCGGCGGAAGATACCGTTGTTGAAGCCGAAACTGATGAACCCGTCCTGCGTGACGGGAGTGCCGGCGGCGTTGATCACATTGACCAGCGCCGCGGCTCCGCCGCCGCGGACGTCGGGCAGGATGTTGAGCACGGACCAGTCGACGTCGAATTCCTGCGCCGATTTGTAGAAGCCCGCGGTCGTCGTCAGGTCACCGCCGCCGACCGGCCAGACGCGGCTGACGCGCAGGTCGTTGGTGATGTTGCGCAGCGAATGCACGGCGAAGTTGTTCAATCGCGTCGACACCAGCAGGCCGTTGCCGTTCAGTGCCGCCGGGTTGGTGATCACCTGCCCCGCCGACGGCCCGTTGGCGTAGCTGAGCGTCGCGCCGGCCCCGCCACCCGGAAAGCCCAGGCCACTGGACGCCGCCAGCGTGGCGGCCGGGCCGACCGCAAAGGGCGCAAGCTTGATGCTCTGCCCCGAAACGTCGGCAAATCGGAACTTGTTCGTGAACGACCAGCCGCCGAAATCGAACTGGGCATCGAAACCGATCGATTTGACGATGGCATGCTGCCCCTCACGGGCATTGTCGCGCTTGACCTGGTTGGCGCCGTCCACCCCGAAGATCGCGACGGTATTCGGCGACAGCACCGAATCCCGCTTGATGTCGAAATTCGCGACGCTCCGGAACACCGGCTTGTCGTTTGTACCCGACACCGCGATCGGACTTGCATTGTAGTTCGGCGTGCGATCATCCAGATATTTGCCGTACAACCGGATATAGCCATTGCTGAACGACTTGGTGATGTTCGCCTTGATCTGCCCGCCTTTATAGGCGTCGAAACCGACGTGGCGTGGCCCTTCGCCCTGACGATAGAAGCCGCCGACGTGAAAGCGCAGGGTGTCGCTGATCTTGTGGCCATAATCCGCATCGATGCGATATTCGCCATAGTTCAGGCCCAGCGTCCCCTGCACCGCACCACCTTCGGTTTCGCCCGTCTTGGACAGCAGGTTGATCACGCCGCCGGGCGAATTGGACGCAAAGGTCGACGCCGATCCGCCCCGGATCGCCTCGACCTGCGCGACGTTCAGGTCCATGCGCATATACATGTCGGGCGTCAGCGTCTGCAGATCGCCGAACTCGAGTACGGGAAGACCATCCTCCTGAAGCTGCAGATATTTGGACGCCAGCGCAGCCAGCGGCAGGCCGCGGATCGAATAGTTGGAATTGCCCTCGCCGCCGGCATATTCGACCCGGATGCCCGGAATGTTGCGCAGGACCTCGCCCAGCGACCGCGCGCCGAACTTCTCGATTTCGGCGCCCTTCAACGCGCTTGTCGACGTCGCGCTATCGAGACGGTCACGGCCCTTGGCGACGCCTGTCGAGAACACCTCCTCGGCCGGCGCCTTGTCGGCGGGCGCTGGTGTCCGTCCCTGCGCGGACGTGCCCAGGTCCCCGGACGTGGTTGCGGCCGAAACCGCCTCCGCGGAGACGGTTGAAGCCAACGCAAGTGGTGCGGCCGTCATCAACAAGTAGTAAGATTTCACAGGCTTAGGCTCCAGAACAGATCAGGTCTTGTCAAATCTTACGAGCGACGTTCCGGATCAGCCTTGATAATCTGTGATCTTATGCAGATCATGAATCTTGGTGGTCTTGGCCGAATTCGTCGCTCAGTCGCCGCGACCTAAACGAACGCTGGTTAAGACTGTATTGACGCTATCCGATATCGATCGATCCCCATGTCCGGACGAAAAGGCGCGATGCCGCGACGGACGAACGCTCGATGCGGATGATCACGCTCCGGGCTGCAGCAGACCCGACGGACAGGGAAGAAAGGCCCAAAGGCCGTCGATCGCGATCACCCCCCGCGACCCGTGTCGGCAGCGCCTTGTTCCCAAAGACGCGCGCAGCCGGCTTGAGATGTCTCCCGGCGGCACAGCGCTCCAGCGCCGCACGTCACGATGGGTGTCGTTACGCTATAACAACGAGTGCCGTAAACGGCGGATCGGCCACGCACAGCGATCGTGGAAGCGTCCCTGATCGGCGCGTCCGGCCGAATTTTCCCCGGCGTCGGATCCGGGTAGCGGAAAAGACCTGCGGATCGGCGTGGACGGAACATCCACGCCTTCTCCCCGCCCCCCTCCTGACGATCGGTGCCCCGTCTGCCCTATTTCGGGCAGACGGCGCCTGTGTTGTCCGTCGCCAGCCGGAGGTCGGCAATCGCGAAGCTGAGCGCACCGTCGGATGCGACGGTCACGACCGGATCGATCTTCGCCATCTCCGCCCCCGCATCCTTGAAGCATTTCAGCGGAACGCGCACCGTGCGCCAGCCCGCCGCACCCGCCGCACCCGCCGCGAACAGCGAGGCGGCATTGACCGCGCCGCCTTGCCCCATGCTCATCCGCACCGCGCCCGCCGCCGGCCGGTCCACGCGATAGGTCATCTGCAGCAGCAGTTCGGCGTTGGTTTCCCGGGTCAGGTCCAGGGTCGGGCCGGTGATCCGCACCGCGCCCGGCCGCCCTTCCCACCGCAGCCGAAGCGCGCCTTCCTGCGTCTGCGGACCATCGACCGCCTGTTGCTGCACGGACGCATCCGCCATGAGCTTGAACGGCCCCGGCACCTTCCCGCGCGAGAAGAACAGGCTGGTATTGGCAAGGCTGGCGTCAAGCCCGGAGATTTCCGACAGCGCCGCCACCGTACCGGGTTGGGCGTAGCGCAAGCCATAGCCGAACGGGAACAGCGGGTCATATCCGGCATTGCCCTTGTTCAACGTGAATTGGCCCGCATTCTTCGGCCAGCTGAACGAAAGCCGTCCGACGAAGTCCTTGCGTGCGCGGCCATCGGCTCCGGCGATCAGCACATCGGCGATCCCGCCACCCTCGGTGCCCGGGAACCATGCCGCAACGAACGCATCGGACGCGTTGAGTTCTGGGTTCACCCACATCGGTCGACCGGACAGGAACACGGAAACCGTTGGGATACCCGCCGCCTTCAGCTTCTTGAGCGTTGCCAGCGCCTGCTTGTCGCCGGGCTCGAATTCCAGGGTGCGAACATCGCCCCGCATCTCGGCATAGGGCTGCTCACCGAACACCACGATTGCGGCATCGGGCTTGCCCTGAACGCTGCCGTCCGCGCTCCACGTCGCGCGACCGCCGCCGGCCTTCATCGCCTCGGCGATCCCGGCATAGATGGACTGGCCGTTCGGGAAATCAGCATTGGTGTTGCCGTCGCCCTGCCAGCTCAGCGTCCAGCCACCCGACTGTCGGCCGATATCGTTCGCCGCGTCGCCCGCCACGACGATATTCGCACTGGCCTTCAGCGGCAGCACGCCGTCATTCTTCAACAGGACCAGCGTCTTGGCGACCGCTTCCCGCGCCAGCGCGCGGTGTTCGGCGCTGCCGATCAGGTTCGTGCGGGTCTCATAGGGCCGGGCCGGATCGAACAGGCCGAGCTTCGCCTTCACGCGCAGGATGCGCCGCACCGCATCGTCGATGCGCGACATCGGGATCTTGCCTGATTGCGCTGCCGCCAGCGTGCTGTCGAACAGACCCTTCCAGCTGTCCGGCGCCATCGCCATGTCGAGACCCGCGTTGAAGGTCGCGGGGCAGTCGGTGTTGGTGCAGCCCGGAATCTGCCCATGGCCGTTCCAATCGCCGATGATGAAGCCTTGGAAACCCATCCGCTCCTTCAGCACGCCGGTCAGCAGCGACCGGTTGCCATGCATCTTCTGTCCCTGCCAGCTGCTGAACGATGCCATCACCGTCATCGCACCGGCGTCGATCGCGGGCGGATAACCGGCGGAATGAATCGCGATCAGCGTCTGCTCCGGCACGTCGGTGTCGCCCTGGTCGATGCCGTTCTTCGTTCCGCCATCGCCCAGAAAATGCTTCGGGCTCGCCGCCACACGCCCCTGCTGGATACCCCTGATGCTGCCCGGAGCACCCTGGAGCCCGCGGATCATCGCGCCGGCATAGCTGCGGACGACGGCCGGATCCTCCGAATATCCCTCGTAGGCGCGACCCCACCGGTCATCCTGCGGCACGGCCAGCGTGGGGCCGAACGCCCAGTGAATGCCGGCGGCAGCCGTTTCGATCGCCGTGGCATGGCCGATCCGCTCCATGATGGCGGCATCGCGCATCGCGCCGAGCGCGCTGTTGTGCGGGAAGATGGTCGCACCGACGATGTTGCTGTTGCCGTGGACCGCATCGATCCCGAAGATGATCGGAATGGGAACATGGCCCGCGCGAGTCCCCCGCGCGACTGCGTCGAACGCCTCGACGGTCTTGATCCACGGCCCCGCCGGCGATCGGTCGGGCGCGCCCAGCGGTGTGGAACTGCCTCCCGCCAACACGCTGCCGAGTGGGTAGGCGCGCAAGTCTTCCGGCGTGACGGAGGCGGTGTCGGCCTGGATCATCTGGCCGATCTTCTCGCGGAGCGACATGCGCTTCATGATGTCGGTGACGAACGCTTCGGTCTTCGGATCGACCAGACCCTGGCTCCGTGCCTGCGGCCAGAGTTGCGGGTGCGCAACGCCGCGGCCGGTTTCCCGATCCTGCGCGGGCGCGGTCACCGCGACGAGAGCGGTTCCCGCGATCAATCCGCGAACAAGGCTTTTGGCGATCATGAGCAACCCTCTTCCGATACTAACATGTCTGGCCGGCGCGCGACGCGCTACAGCGGATCAAGCGATGCGCCAGGAGCGCGCGGCGACGGCCGCATCGATCCGTGCCGTCACGGCTGCACCCGCACCATCACTACGCCGTGCGACGGCACGGAGGCCGCATAGCTCCCGCGCTTCCGCCCCTCGGACCGGTGGGTCCAGAGGTTGCGGACGTCCGCGCGCAAGCTGTTCGGATAGCCGATCTCGCTCCAGTCGACCTTGATGGTCGCGGGGGCCGGGCCACGGTTCAGCAGCAGCACGGCGCGCCCGCCATCGGCCAGATCGCGCGACCAGACCTCCTTGTCGCCGTCGTCGCGCACGCGTTGCGCTTGCTGGCCGAGCGGATCCTGGTCGATGGCGATCACATCCTTGTTGAGGAGGATCGTCCGCGTCTTTTCATCCATGGCATCGATATCGTTGCCGGCGATCAGCGGCGCGGCCATCATCGCCCATAACGAGAAATGCGCGCGATATTCCGTGTCGGTCATCCCGCCATTCCCGACCTCCAGCATGTCGGGGTCGTTCCAGTGGCCGGGGCCGGCAAACGGATATAGTGGCGCGTTGCGATCGACGATCGTCATGATGCCGAGCGAATATTTATGCTGGCCGTCCCACCGGTCCATGATGTCGCCCGTGGTGCGCCACAGATTGCCGACGGTGACGCCCCATCTCCAGGGATCGTTGTTGCCCCATTCGCACAGGCTGAAAACGATGTCGCGGCCCGTGGATCGCAACGCGTCGGCCATCAGCGTATAGGCTTCCTGCGCGTTGCGGGTGCCAGTGTTGCACCAGTCATATTTCAGATAGTCGACGCCCCATCGCGCATAGGTGATCGCGTCCTGATATTCATGCCCCTGGCTGCCGGGCCGACCGCCGCAGGTCTGCCGACCGGCATCGGAATAGATCCCCAGCTTCAAACCCTTGGAATGGATATAATCCGACAGCGCCTTGATGCCGGAGGGAAAGCGCTTGCCATCCGCTTGAATGAACCCGTTGTCGTCGCGCTCGCCGTGCCAGCAATCATCGATCACCACGAACTGATAGCCTGCGTCCCGCATCCCGTTGGTGGACATGGCGTCGGCGGTCTTGCGGACGATCGCTTCGTTCACGTTGCAGGCGAACTTGTTCCAGCTGTTCCATCCCATCGGCGGGGTCCGGGCGAGCCCGTTCTCGGTCCGCTCCACTGCCTTGGCGGCGGGCTGCGCGGCAGCATCGGCGGTTTCCTGCGCCAGCAGCGGCATCGGCAGACAAAGTGCGAGCGCCGCTGCCGACACCCCGGCCCTTTGCAACAGCGCCGCACCAATTGAGGATCTGGAAAACCGCACTATCCGCCCCATCATTCCGCCCGGCTTTCCGCCGCGCTTCTATAAATACAATTTTATATATGACTAATCACGCAGGCCACTGACAAGCCTGATTCGTATCGTCGTGATGATCCCGGGCGTCGGGCTTCGCGGATCATCCGCCGGTCCGGGCCAGGAATACCGCGTCCCAGGCAAACGGCGCGTTCCAGTTGATCGCGACCTCGTTCACCGTGAAGGCGCGATAATCGTCCACCCAGCATCCCTGCCCGACGCAGCTGCGCAGCGCCGCGGGCGCGCCCTGGTCGCGCGCGAAGCCGGAGTTGGGCCCGCCCGACAGGACGCCCGCCGGCGGTTCGGGATAGCGCGGGTCCGCCGCCTTGGCCCAGAAGCGATGATGCGGCGCCCGCATCGACCGATCGCCAAATCCGCTGACGTAGGACATGTCGAGGGGGTTGCGGCCGGTGAGATAGTCCATCACGTCGATCACGCCCGCGCGGTATCTGGCATCGCCGGTCAGGTCATAGACGGTCCCCAGCAACAGGCCCCGGTTGGCCAGGTCGCCGTTCGATCCCCAGGCATAGCGCGTCCCGGACCGGGGAATGGCATAGCCTTCCTTCGCCTCCTCGCCGAGCATCGCATCGGCCCGCGCGACGAGCGCCGTACGCAGTGTCGCGCGTTCGGCGTCCGGAAGGGCGGCCGCATGCGCAAGCGCGATCGTCCCCGCCATGTCCAGGCTGCCCCAGCCAAGGTCGCCGGTCCTGCCATAGCCCGGCAGGCTGCGGGCGATCTGCAGGAACTCCGCCTCTCCCGTCGTCGCGAACAGCTCGGCTGCGGTCCAATAGAATTCATCGGCGACCTGGTCATCGCCATACCCGCCGCTACCCGTGAACGACGATGTCGCGAGCAGCGCGGGATGGGCGCGCGCTGCCTTGAACCCGCGACGGGCAGCGTCGAGGGCCTTGGCGGCGAAAGCATCGTCGATACCGCGCCAGACCCGTGCCGCCTGCGCCGCAACCGCGGCCATGTTCAGCGTAGCGGCCGTGGTCGGCGCATAGAGCAGGCGTGGCTGCGGATCATCCGCGGGCGCCATCGGCAGGCCGGTCCAGCGCGCATCCGCAACCTTCTGATGCACCAGGCCACCTGCGTCGATCTCGATCAGCCGGTCGACGCCGCCCTTGCGTTCCGATACCTGCATCCGGCTGTTTGCGGGCACCTGCATCGTCAGCAGCCATTCGACCTCGAACCGCGCCTCGTCCAACAGGTCGGCAACGCCGTTCCCCCGCTCAGGTACGCTCAGCGTGCTGTCACCGACGACGGTGGCTTTCCCCGCTCTGGCGGCCGCTTCATATGCGTTCAGCAAGGTCCAGGCGCTGACCCCGCCATTCACGACATATTTTCCCTGGTCGCCCGCGTCATACCAACCGCCGGTCACGTCGCGCTGGTAATCGCCGCATCCGGCCCATTGCGTCCCCTTCTCGTCCTTGCCCTGGAAACACCGCGCGACATCGGGGCGATGACCGCCGGGGCGGGCAAGATCGGCGCGTTCGACAAGGTCGCGCCGGATCGGAACGCCACTGCGCTGCTGATAGAAGAATGCCATCGCGCCGCGCATCAGCGCGTCATAGGGTCGGTCGGCAACGGTGAAGCCACGCTCCGGCCGCCCCGCGACCTGCAGACGATAGGATCCTGGCACGCGCACGCTGCCCAGGTCGATCCGGTGCACCGACCGATCGACGCCGCCGCTCGGACCGAACGGCTGACTCCGTCCCGTCAGAACCCGCTTGCCCTTGGCGTCCACCACCGCAAAAGCGATCGGCGCGCGCCCGGCCTCCACGACGATCGCACGTTTCGGCCCGGCCGTCTCGAATCCGACCTGCGTGAGTTGCACGTCGCGCGCGGTCTGTGCGGCATCGGCCGACATGCACACACCCGGCGCCAGCAACAGGGCGGTCGACGCGATCAGCGCGAGAGGCAGCTTCATTCGGGACATTCCTCAACCGGAATTATCATATCGATCGACGGGGCAGCGCGACCGTGTTGTGCGTCGGGCGGAGCATGAACGGCACAGCCGCGGTGGATGGTTGCGGCCGTCAGAACGGCCGTTTCACCGTCACGGCCGCCCCGGTGTAGCGCACCTCCGCATCCGCGCCGTCCAGGTCGAGCACGCCGCCCGGCCTCACCCACTTCACGCGGAACATGCGGGTGGTCGGCATGCCCTGCCACCCCCTGCCCTCACGCGCCCCGATCATGACCGCGCCGGTCCTGTCGTCATAACGCACCGGCACCCGGCTGAACGCCCCGCTGCGATAGCGTTCGCTGGTGCCGTCATCCTCATAGAGGCTGAAGCTGCCGTCGGCGCCGGTGTAGATGGTGAAGGTGACAGGGGCGTCGCGCTTCTCGTCGACATATTGCTGCACCGGCCCCATCGGCACGATCGCGCCTGCGCGCACGAACAGCGGCATCCGCTCATAGGGCGCCTCGGCGGTGATCGTCGTCCCGCCCTGATGCACGGCACCGGTATAGAAGTCATACCAGCGCAGGCCGGACCCTGGCAGATACACCTGGCGCGATCGTGCCTTGTTCTCCGTCACGGGCGCCACCAGAAACGCCCGACCAAACAGATACTGATCGTTCAGATTGCGCGCGGTTCGATCCTGCGGGAAATCCATCACCAGCCCGCGCATGATCGAGCCGTCCTTCTGCCAGGTGTCCGCCGCGACCGTGTAGATATAGGGCATCAGACGATACCGTAATTCATCATACCAGATCATGGAGCGGCGCATGGCCGAGCCTTCGGGTGCGATCACGAAGATCTCCCGGAACGGCGTTTCGCCATGGCTGCGGAACAACGGGCTGAACGCGCCGAACTGGAACCAACGCAGGTTCAGCTCGCGCCATTCCTCCAGATCCTGCGGCTTGGGATTGGCGACGGAATAGCGGTTCTCGTTGGCAAATCCGCCGATGTCGTGGGTCCAGTTGGGAATGCCCGACATGGATGCACTGACTCCGCCCGAAATCTGCGCGCGCAGGTCGAACCAGCGGCTCGCCACGTCGCCCGACCAGATGGCGGCACCCGCACGCTGCAACCCGCCGAAGCCCGAACGGGTCAGGATGAACGGCCGTACGTCCGGCTTGAACGCACGCAGCCCCTCATAAACGCCGCTCGCATGGACCAGCGGATAGGAATTGAAGAACTCCGCCGCCGGCCCCGCCGCGGTCGGGCCCATCGTGTTGATCCGTTCCGGGATCGAAAGGTTGGAATGCATGTCGGGCTCCGTCGCGTCCATCCACCACGCATCCATGCCCAGCACCGCCAGCCGCTCCTTGATCTGCCGCCAATAGATCTGGCGCGCTTCCGGCGCATAGGGATCGTAGAAACTGTTGAGATACCCCGGCCCGACCCAGTCCTTGTTCCCCTGCGTGATGTTGCCGCGATACATATATCCCTTGCGGTCGAGTTCCTTGAAGTTCTCCGTCTGCGGATAGAATTTCGGCCAGACCGAGATCATGATCCGCGCATTCATGGCATGGACGTCGTCGACCATCTTCTGCGGGTTCGGGAAACGCTTCGGATCGAACGCATGGCTGCCCCATTGGTCCTCGCGCCAATACAGCCAGTCCTGCACGATGGTATCGATCGGGATCTTCAGGTCACGATAGCTTTTGACCGTGCCGACCACCTCGTCCTGCGTGTTGTAGCGCTGGCGCGACTGCCAGAAGCCATAGGCCCATTTCGGCATCATCACGGCCTTGCCGGTGAGCGCGCGATACCCCGCGATCACGCCGTCCATGTCGCGGCCGGGCACGAACCAGTAATTGGCGGCCTTGGCCACATCGCTGGTGAACCAGACGGAGTTCCGATCCTCCTGCGGCAACGGGTCGCTGTGCAGCAACGCCATATAACCCTGGTTCGGCTCCCATTCGATCCGGATCGCAACGGGTTTGCCACGGGTCATGGGCACCGCGAAATTGGCATAACGGGGCGCCCAGTTCTGGCGCCAGCGGTCCAGTACCAGCTTTCCGTCGGCATAAACCTTGAAATAGCTCGATCCGTAGAGCTGAAACTTATGCAGACCGGTTGCGTCGGGCATGACGTCGCCGGTCCAGACGACCTTCTGCATCTCGACGGCGTTGCCTGCCGTATTCTGCCCACCCGTGGCGGCGACCGTCTTCGCCTTCGCCTCTGCCGGCCATTTCGCCTGATCGTGGATATATTGATAATCGATCTTGGCTTCCTGCCGCGTCAATACCAGCCGGTCGCCCAGATAATAGTGCGCGGTGAACCCCGGCTTGCCGCCGCTCGTCACCGGCATCCCCTCACCGACATGCCGGTAGGGCGCCGGGTTACCGAAGCGGCTGATGCCGTTATTGTCCCACAACAGACCATAATTTCGCGTCGAAACGATGAAGGGGATCGCGATGTCCATATTATGTTGGGACAGTTCGAGATCTTCGCCATTCATGTTCATCTGCTGGTTCTGATGCTGGCCCAGCCCGTAAACACCCTCGTCCGTGCCACGATTGAACTGCTGCGACACCGCGACATACGGCTTGCCATCGATCGTCGTCGGGCGGAACACCGGTGCGCTCGCTTGGTCTAGCAGAACCTTGCCGCTCATGTCCGTGAACCGCACCCGGCCGGTGGACAGGTCGACGTCGGCGATCGCCTCACGCGCCTTGACCGTCACATGGCCCCGCGCTTCCGACACGGTGAACGGGCCTGCCGCGGGCGGCTCGGGTGCCATCAGGCTTTTCGTCGGCGCACCGACGGCGGTCTTCGGCGTGGCGACCACATGGAAGATGCCGTCGCCATGCACCGTCAGCGCCACGCGCTCGGCGGACCCGTCGCCCGGGGTCACGATGATGCCCTCCGGAGTCTTCTGATAACGGCCCGCATTTGCCTGGGCGAGGGTCATGGAGCTGCCGCACAGCAAGGCGGCCGCAATCGCGAAACGATGGGTCATGGTCTTCTACTCCCTGGTGGACGCGGTCAGCGGTAGCTGCCCATCGTCACCTTCAGCCACACGGGCCGGTCGATGAGGTTAATTCCGTAATCCGTCTGATCGCCGTTCCAGACGCGATCCATGATCCACTTGCCGTCCTGCATGTGGCCTTCCTCGACGCGGACGATCGTCGCATTTTTCGGACCCCGATCCCGCGCCGCAAAGCCCATCCGCACGAAATCGCCCGTGAACAGAAATTCGTTGGGCGACAATTGCGCGACGATCGCGCCGCCGACCTGCTGGCTTGCCCAAGGGGCCGGATCGCCCTTCAGCCACGTCGAATCCTTGGATCCGAACTGCCACTCGCCAAAACTGGCGGTGATCGCCCAGTCGCCCATCACTGTCGTGACGGGGCTGCCATCGTCGGGCCGCGCCGCGCCCCAGGTCGGCCGTTCATAGGCGATCCCCGCCCACTCGCGCGCCATGCCGTTGAACACGCGATACTTCATCGCGAACGCCTCCAGCGTCGGCTCGTCCAGCACGCCGCCCAGCGGATAATTGTGGTACCCGGTGTCGTCCATGCCGAAGGGCGAGAAGCCGATCGCCCCGCGGCCCAGCGTCGCCCAGAAATAACGGGCATATTCTTTCGCGTTGCCGATCTCCGGCACCATCAACGCGTTGTCCGGCCGCGCGAAGCCATTCAGATAGGCCGCCACGTTGCGGCTGTTGCGGTCGTAGATGTCCGGCGCTGCAAAATCGATCGCGGGCGCCGCCGCCTTCCAGATGTCCAGCACGTCCTGCTGTGGGCCGCCGCTCGCCACCCCATTGGGTTCCGGTGTCTTGAACGGGTCGGACAGCGACGCGTTGACGTACATCGGTGTCGGCTTCACCGCCTTGCCCGCCTGCGCAATCTCGTTGACGTACCGCGCCGTGTACCAGGTGTTGAAGGCGCGATCCGCCTGCACGCCGAACGCCTCCGTCCATGTGCCACGCTTCTTCAACCTGCCGGCAAGCTCACGCGGGATGGCCTGCGCGAACAGCCGGTTGGCATCCGGCCCGTAATCGCGCGGGTTGCCATAGCTGCCCGTTTCGTTTTCGGGCTGGACCAGGATCACCGTATTCTGGGTGTCATGATCGCGCAGATAGGTCATCAGCGCGACAAACGCGGTCTTGTCGGCCTCCAATGTCGCGCGCGCATGTGGCGAATGCACATAATGATCGCTGCCATCGCGTTTTTTCATCCGCGGAAAGCGCGTGTTGTTCAGCTTCACCCAGTCGGGGGTATAGCTTGGCGCGGTGTTCTTCCAGATGCCGAACCACAGGATCACCAGTCGCTTGTCGTGCCGACGCGCTTGATCGAGCAGCGTCTGAACAAAGGAGAAGTCGAACTGGCCCTCGACTGGCTCGATCTGCTGCCACGCGACCGGAACCTCGACCGTATTGGCCCCCATTCGGTCGATCGTCGGCCAGACCTGCGGCAGGGCGGAGGCGTAGTTGCTGCTGTTGTTCACCTGTGCGCCGAGTACCAGATAGGGCGCGCCGTCGACCAGCAACGCATGACGGCCATCCTTCGTCACCACTTTCGGGATCGGTGTGCCCCCACCCGGAACCTGGGCGGCAAGCGCGGTGGGAATGGCAATCGTCAGCGCGGCGCTCAGCAAGGTACACCCGATCCGTGCCATGAAACCTCCCCGGCCGGCCCCGCAAGCATCATGGAGCGGGCGCGGCATTGATCGTGCCGGGCGCGTCGTCCGGGTTGCAACGATGCTCGTCTGTCCGGCCGTGACCGCGGTCGCCATGATGCCCCTCTCCTGATCGCCTCTCGCGGAGGCCTTTGTGAGCGCTACCATCGTCATCGCCCATCACAAGTCAAGTATGACAATTAGACGGAATCGTTTGCATTTCGGAGCGGTGGCCCCTGAGGTGTGTGCACGATCGGCGGCTGCGACGGCGTCCGCCATCCGCTTCTGCGCCAAATGCCATCCGGGGTATCAGCGCCGCCGCAGCCCTCATCCGCTACGGAAGGGCTTGCGCCGGCCCGACGATCCGGCAATATTAATGCAACTTGCATGAAAGATGGACGTGGTATGATCTGCACGCGCCGGGATTTCACGATCGGCACCGGCGCAAGCCTGGCTGCGGCGGCCTTGGCGCCGCCGGCCTTGGCTGCCGGATCTTCCCGAATGCTCAGCAACGCCGCCGCTTCCCCGCGGGCGCGCGGTCTCTACGCCTATCTCTGGAGCATCTACGGCCAGCATGTCCTGACCGGGCAGCAGGAGTCGAACTTCACCCCCGCCGGGGCTTTTCGGGAGATCGACTATCTCGAAAAACTCTCCGGCAAGCTGCCCGCCGTTGTCGGCTACGACTATATCGAACCGCGCGACCAGCAGGGCGTGAACGATCGCGCCGCCAGCTGGTATCTGGAAAAGAACGGCATCCCGACCATTTGCTGGCACTGGGGCGCGCCCGACATCGGCACGGGCTATGAAAATTCCAAGCGCGACTTCGACCTGCCGGCCGCGCTGCGCAAGGGCACGCCGCAATCGGCCGCCATGTGGCGGGATATGGAGCGGATCGCCGACCTGCTCGACGATATGCAATCGCGCGACGTACCCGTCCTCTGGCGGCCGCTGCACGAATTTAGCGGCACATGGTTCTGGTGGGGCAAGCATGGTCCGGACAGGTTCAAGGCGCTCTGGTCCGCCATGTACGATTATTTTACTCGCGATCGAAAACTGAACAATCTCATCTGGGTGCTTGGCTATGCCGGCCAGAACATCACGGCGGAGTATTACCCCGGCCGATCGAGCGTCGATATCGCCGGAGCGGACATCTATGTCGATGATTATGGCGGCCTGGCGCCCATGTTCGCCCAGGTCAAGGCGATCGTCGGCGACACCGTGCCGATCACCCTGCACGAAAACGGCCCGATCCCCGACCCGGACCTGATCCGGCCGGACGCGCGCTGGCTTTATCAGACCACCTGGCACACGCGCTGGATCATGGACGAGAAAGCCAACGCGCCTGCGCAGATCCGCAAGGCGTTCACCTCCCAGCTCTATCTCAGCAAGGACGAACTGCCGATGCTTCGTCAGCTCCGCGCCTGACGCCCGCACCGATCCCGGCCACCTGTCGCGCGCCCGGTCAGAGCCGGACGACCATCCGTCGTCCGGTATAGCGCACACTCCGCGTCGTGCGGCGGATACCGTCCAGCACGTCGATATCGAACGTCAGCACATCCGGCATGCCGGGATAACCACCGGCACGCGCAGCGATGGTGAGCGTCCGTGCGGCATCGTTCCAGGTCAGCGCAATGCGCATCGCTTCCCCGGCCTCCGCCCCTGGTCCGTCCCCGCTGTCGTCATACAGGCCGCAGGTGCCGTCCCGACCGGCGAAGATGCGCAGGGTCATCCGATCGACCCGCGCGGTCGCACGGTCGATCCCGGGGGTCAGCGGGATGATCGCACCGGCCCGCGCATAGAGCGGCAGCGTGGCAAGCGTCACCGGCACGCGCAGCGTCTGGCCACCGGCGTGGCGTGTGCCATCCGCAAAATCATACCAGTCCTGCCCGCGCGGTAGATAGACGTCGATCGCCTTTTCGGACGGTGGCGTCATCCTCGCACGGTGCGCGGGGGTAATCCATTCCACCCAGAGGCTGACCGCGTCCGGCGTCGGCTGCCTCTGTTCAAGCCGGAAGGGATAGGCCTGTCCCTTCACCAGCTGCAGCGTGGCTGTATAGCGCGCGTCGCCGACATGTTCCTTGAACGATACCGCACCGTCGGCGCCGTCGGCGCGGACCGGCTCTGCCACCCCATCCACGATCGTGCGGCCATCGAACAGCATCCGGACCGCGCCCTTGGCCGTGACGATCAGCGTGTGCGGCCCGCTTTCCTGCGCGATGATCCGCCCGGTCCAGCGGAGGGAATAGGGCTTTCCCGACAGTGCCTCGGGCAAATCGCCGGACCAGCTCATTTTCAGGTCGTCGGTCAGCCGTTCGGACAGCTTGCGCTCGAAATTCGCACCTTCGTGATAGGCGATGGTCGCGGCCGGGGCGGACGCCCCCACGATCGCGCGACTGGGCAGGAATTCCTGGATGTTCGCGCCGGCATGGTCGAACGGCCGGTCGATCACCCGCACCAGCAGGTCCGGCCCGAACATGTAGGTGGCGGTCTGATCCCGGCAGGCGGGATCGTCGGGAAAATCCATGGCGAGCCCGCGCAGCATCGTACCGCCCACGAACCGGACCTGCGCCGCCTGCGCGTAGATATAGGGGATCAGCGCGTACCGCAGCCGCAGCGCCGCGACCAGCGCGTCATGGACCGGTTCGCCGGGCTTGCCGAATTGCCAGATCTCCCGCGGGACATGGGTGCCGTGCGCGCGGAAGATCGGCAGGAAGGCGCCGAACTGGAACCAGCGGACATACAGCTCGGTATAGGCGGGGTCCGCCAGCCCGCCCGGATAGCGGTGGTTGACCAGGAACCCGCCGATGTCGCACGGCCAATAGGGCAAGCCCGACATCGCCATGTTCAGCCCGGCGACGATCTGGTTGGACAGCGTACCCCAGCTGGCGAAGATATCGCCGGACCAGGTGACCGCGCCGAATGCCTGCTGCCCGGCATAGGCGGACCGGCTGAGCAGCACCGGCCGCTTGGCCGGAACATCGCGGCGCATCGCGTGGGACAGGCCCTGCGCCTGATACCAGCTGAAGGTCAGCAGATGTTCGGCAATCGGCCCCGCCGCGGACGTGCCATTCGCGGCATAGGCGGCGGCAGTGCCATAGCGTTCGCCGGTCGACCGCAATTCGGGTTCGTTCCCATCGGTCCAGTAGCCGTCGATGCCGATGTCGGACAGGCCCGCCTTGATATGCCGCCAGTAGATGGCGCGCGCCGCGGGCGATGTCACGTCGAACACCTTGCCCCCGCTCCAGTGCGTGCCCGGATGCAGGTACCCGCCCGCGGCCATGTCGCGGTAGATTGCGGTGTTCGCGCCGAACGCGGGCCAGATCGACGCAAGGATATGCACATCCTGCGCATGGACATGATCGACCATCGCCTTCGGATCGGGAAAGGTCGCCGGATCGAACCGCATCCCGCTGAACCGGTCATTGTCGCCCCAGTAGCGCCAGTCGAGCACGATCGCGTCGAGCGGCAGCTTTCGCCGGCGATAGTCGTCGACGACCGCGGTCAGTTCCTGCTGCGTCCCATACCGTTCCTTGCTCTGCCAATAGCCATAGGCCCATTTCGGCAACAGCGCCGCCGGCCCGGTGAGCGCGCGGTAGCGTTCGATCACCGCGTCCATCGTGGCGCCCAGGCAGACATGATAGCGGACGATCGGCCCCGCAACGGAGTGATAATCGAGCGCCGTCCCGCGTGAGCGCAGATGCGCGGCGGTGCCGGTATCCCACAGCAACCCCCATCCGCCGGTCGTCGCCAGGAACGGGTTGACCGCGTCGCTGTTCGCATGCGCCAGGAAAATGTCCTGATCGCGGTAGTCGTAGACCGGCTCGCGATACTGCCCAAGCCCGTGCAGCTGTTCGCGCGCGCCGATGGTAAAGCCCTGCCGCCGCGACGCGGGGATGCCGGGGATCGGTGCAGGTTCGGGCGCCTCCGCGATCCGGAACGCCCCCTGCCCGTCCAGGACGCGGATGCGGCCGTCCGCCTTTGCCACGTCGACGATGATCCCGTCACCGGTCATCCGGACATGATCACCCGCATCGACGATTCGCACCGCCGGGCGTGCCCCATCGGGTGCAGCGAAGAACCCGCCACCCAGCGCCAGCTGATCGGCGGGACAGGACAGGACGCTGGCGACCCCCGCCAGCGGCAGCCGCACCTCCGTGATCCAATCCCCGCGGTGAATACGGATCGCCGCTGGCAACCGCTCGACGCGCGGCGGCACGGCGGCGGCGGGTGCGGCCCGCACAGCGCCGGCAACCGCCAGCCCCGCGCTTAGCATCGCGGCGCTGTTCAGCAGGGCCCGCCGCGTCGGTCCGGCCGCGCCGCTCATGCCGCTGTCGCGATCAGGATGGTGCCGGCCTTCCCGGTTTCCGCCGCCGCGACCTGCAACAGGCCGGCGGTCCAGCGGAACGGCACCGCGCGTCCGTCCATCGTCACGCCCTGTGGCCGCCGTTCGACATAGGCGGCCATCGGCCCGACTTCCTTCAGCGTCACGGCGATCCCGTCCTTCGCCCGCACGATCCGCGCGACCGCCGCGACGCCGTTGATCTTGTCGCTGCGGCCGAATGCGGCGAAGCCGTCCGCCGCACGGTGCAGGCTCCAGCATTCGGCTCCGAACCGCGCCAGCGACAGCGGAACCGTGCGCCCGCGACCCAGCATTTCCAGCCGCCCACCCACATGCTCATAGGCGATGGTAGCATCATCCATGCCCGGCACATCCGCGGCGGTGAAACCGCCTGTCACCCGCTCCGCATCCGCCAGGTTGAACACCGCCAGCAGCCCGGCCTCGCCCACGCGGGAAAACGCCTTGAACGGCTGGGCGCCCTGGATCTGGAACAGGCAGTCGCGGCAGGGGATCAGCGGCGCATCGGCGCGCAACGTCCGCCCGTCCGCCAGCGCCAGGGATTTCAGCAGCGCGATGTCATGCTTGCCCGGCATATCCGTCACATAGATCGGGCCATTGTTCGCTGCCCGCGCCACCGCATGCAGCCGGGCGTTGGGATTGGTGGTTTCGAACATGTCGAAATCCGGCACCACCATCTGCGCGAAATACAGGTTGTTGTGAAGCGCCTGCGCGACATGCGCCGCGGCATTGCCCTTTTCCAGATCGTACGTCTCGTCCGGCTTCCAAGGAAAATAATCCTCCACCGCGCGCGCCACCGGCGTCATCCCGAAGTTGAAATAGGCGTCGGCGGTCATGTCCATGCAGTTGATGACCGCACCGTCGAAATGATTTTGCGCGGCGGCGTTCAGACCGGCGTGCATCGCGGTGCCCAAGGTCCAGACCGGGAAGTTACCCTTCGCCATCCGCTCGACCACCAGCTGGTTGTCGACCTTCAGGAAATCGAAGCCATGCGCCTTCAGCGCGGCGACATGCGCATCATAATAACGCGCCATGGCGGGCCGGTCGGGCCGCACGAAACTGTTCGTCCGGACCGGTGCGGCGGGATCGAGCACATCCCGCCGCTCGGACCAGGTGAACAGATCGGCGGCATAGGATTGCCCCAGCGACGATCCCGGATCGATCCCGTGCCAATAGCCGTCCAGCGCCATCCACGCCCCGACATAGCGCACGCCATGCTCGCGCTTCAGCCGTGCGATCAGCGCGGGGAAACCATTCGGAAATTTGGCCGGGTTGGGCGCGAAGCTGCGCAGTCGCTGATCCTGATGATCGAAATAACCGTCATCGACCAGCATCCAGCCGACGGGAACTCCCGCCCCGCGCAGCTTGCCGGCCGCCGCCAGTAACAGCCCCTCGTCCAGATCGTTGCCGAGGTTCGAGGCGTTCCAGCTGTTCCAACCGAGATAGCCGAGCGCCTCCGGCAGGCGTTTGCGACTGGCCTCATTCTCCGATCGCCCCATTGCGGCCAGCGCGGCGCGGTAGGTGGCAGCCATCACCGCATGCGGATCGCGGCCATGGCCGATGGCGAGCAGCGGCAGAGTCTCGGGAATCGTCGCTGCGGCGCCCGCCATGCTGCGCGCCGCCATCCGCCCGCCGATCCGGCCGATGGTGGTGCGGAACCCCGCCCCGCTCAACGGTACCGCCGCGCCGTACAAGCCGTCACGATCGCGCCAGTACAGGAACTGGATGTCATCCTCGCGCAGGTCCGCGGGCTTCGCGACCGCGATCGGGCGCGTCCACGCCTTCCACGGGGCATAGCGCCAGAGCTGCACGCCCTCCCTCAGTTCGGGCACCGCATCGAACGTGACGCCGATCTCCCCCTCCGCGGGCAGGCTGCCGCCGCCGGTGTCGGTCAACGTCACGATCTGCACGCCCGCCTCGGCCGCGGCCGCGATGGTGATTCGCCCGGCGCCGATCGCACGCGCTCCCGCAAACCGGATCCTGCCGTCCGATCGCAGCGCGACCGTGGGTGCCGCAGCGAGAGTCGTGGCGGCAGAGAGGGCGGGAACGGCAAGGCCGGTCTTCAGGATCGCGCGGCGCGTGGTCATGCTGTTTCCTTCGAAAACGCGAACAGGGGAATTGGTCAGGGCTGCGGCAAGGCGTCCACGCCGACATAGCCCGCCGGCAGCGTCGCCGGTGTCAGCGTGAGATCGGTCCCGAGCGGCAGGTCCGCCGATGATGCGCCCGCACGGATGCGATAGCGCCCGCCCGCAATCTGCCAGCGATGGCCACCGACGTCCCAGGTCGCCAGCAGGCGCGGATCGATCCGCGCCGTCACCGTCCGCCGCTCGCCGGGCATCAGCGTGACGCGCGCCCAGCCCACCAGCCGCTTCGGTGCTTCCCAGCGTCCATCCGGCGCCTCCGCATAGAATTGCGCGATCTGCGTCCCCACGCGGCGGCCGGTGTTGCTGACGGTCGCACGGACCGTCAACGTGGCGGCATCCGCACTCAGATCGCGCAGCATGAACTGCGTGTAGGACAGCCCGTGTCCGAACGGGAACAACGGCTTGCGACGCGTCCGGTCATACCATTTATAGCCGACCGCCGCGCCCTCATGATAGGTAACGGCGAACGGCACGGTCTCGGCCAGCCCCACCCCGTCCAGCTTCGGCCGCGGAAGTTCGGC
>NZ_DASVTO010000059.1:0-10771 GCF_036387535.1 Sphingomonas sp. | reverse complement strand
TTCGAGCCTGTCGAGGAGCCTTCGCGCCGGACTGCTCCCTCATGCCCAGTCGAACAGGTCAGCAGGTTCTCGACAGGCTCGAACCAAACGGATCTATGGCAACAGCGGGCTGTCGTCACAGGCATCGACGAAGATCATCGTCCTCCCTCGATCGATCCCGCCCCCCCCATTCGCTTCGAGCCTGTCGAGAAGCCGGCCCCGCGGAGGGCCACCGGCCCCGGCAGTGCCGCGAACATCTCCAACCGGACGGGACTTCAGGCAGGATCGACCTCCGTCCCATACGCCGGACAGCCTCCGCGAACAGGGCTTCACCCTGATCGAGGCGCTGGTCGCGCTCCTCATCCTCGGCGTCGCCGCCGCCGGCCTCGTCCGCGCGGTCGAAAGCCATATCGATTCGATCGCCCGGCTCGAACAGCGGGCGGCCGCGCTCTGGGTCGCCGAAAATCGCCTGACCGAACTCGGCCTGCCCTATCCCGATGCCGCCGCCACTGCGGGAACGGTCGACATGCTGGGCCGACGCTGGCAGGTGCGGACCACGATGCGCACCAGCCCCGATCCCGATCTGTCCCGTGTCGATGTCGCGGTCGGCCCGCCCGGCGCCGCGCCGCTGGTGACGCTGAACGGCTTCGTCGATCGCGGCCCGCGGATCGCGCCGGTTCCGGCGGCTGGATCATGAGCCGTAGCCGCGCCGAAATCGGCGTTGATCTGTTCACGGGCGCGGTGATCGTGTCGGTGGCCGTTGCGCTGGCGGGGCTCAGCTGGCGCATCGCCGGCGATTCGGGCCTGCCCGCCCGCGCGCCGGTCGCCGCCCCGGTCCCAACGGCCGCGCCGGTCGACCTGAGCGCGATCACCGGCAGCGCCCCGTTCGGCAGCGCCGCCGCCGTGCCCACCACCGCCGCGACCGGCGGTCTGATGCTGCGCGCGGTGCTGTTCGCGCGGCCGGCCAGCGCATCGACCGCGCTGATCTCGTCGGGTGACACGCCCGCCTTGCTCGTCCACATCGGCGATCCCGCGCCCGGTGGCGCGGTCGTCGATTCGATCGCGATCGATCATGTCGTGCTCCGTACCGCATCGGGGCTCCAGACGCTGGCCTTTCCCAAGCCTGGCGCACCCGCCACGCCAGCCGACCCGTCCGGTACGCCGACGCCGCAGCCGTTCGTTGGCCTGCCGACGCCCACCGCGCCGGTCCCGATTCAGTCCGCACCGCTCAGCCTGCCCCCTCCGATGGGATTGGACGCCCCGGCGGCGTTTCTTGACAGCATCGGCGCCACCGCTACGGCGGGCGGCTACCGCATCGGTCCCAATGCCGCGCCGGCGATGCGCGCTGCCGGGCTGCAACCCGGCGATGTCGTGAAAAAGGTGAATGGCGCGATGGTCGGCGATATCGACCGGGATCGCATGCTGTTCGCCGCCGCCGCAAATGGTACGCCGCTTCGCATAGAACTCGTCCGGAACGGCCGCACCATCGCCGTCTCGCTCCCGGCCCGGTAAGGACATCGCATGATCCGCCCGACCCGTTTCCTCGCCGCCGTCGCGCTGGCAAGCCTTGTTCCCACCTTGTCCGTCGGCGCACAGGCACCGGTGGCCGATGTCGTCGTCAACATGCGCGACGTCGAAATCGCCGATGTCGCGGAACAGATCAGCCGCATCACCGGCCGCACCCTGATCCTCGATCCCGCGGTCAAGGGCCGGGTCAACGTCACCTCCGCCGAACCGCTCAGCGTGTCCGGCGTCTGGGAATTGTTCCAGTCGGTGCTGCGGGTGCAGGGCTTCGCCGCGGTGCGATCCGGCCGCGCCTGGCGCATCATCCCGCAGGCGAACGCCATCCGCGATGGCGGCGGCGGCGGGCGCGGATCGGTCGGCGCGCAGGATGTCGTCACGCGGCTCATCCGCCTGCGCAACCTGCAACCGGATGCCGCCGTCCGCGTCTTCCGTCCGTTGGTCGCCAGCTTCGGGACGATCGAGGCCGTGACGGATCCGGACGCGGTCGTCGTCACCGATTATGCCGAAAATGTCCGCCGCATCGAACGGCTCGCCGCCTCGCTCGACAGCGGCGGGGGCGCCGCGTTTGAAAGCATCACACTGCGCAACGGCGCGGCCAAGGATGTCGCCACCGCAATCCAGGCGGTGATGGGGGAAAATGGCGCAAAGGTGGTGGCGGACGAACGCAGCAACATCGTGCTGATCCGCGGCGATGCCGCTGCGATCGCGCAGGCGCGCCGGCTCGCCCGCACGCTCGATCAACCCGGCGGCGCCACCCCGATCACGCGCGTCTTCCGGCTGACCAATGCCGATGCCGAATCGATCACGCTGGTCCTGCGCGGCCTGATGGGCGATACCGCCGCCGCCCCCGCCGACAACCCCGTCGCGCGTAGCCTGGGTGCCGGTGGCCTGCCGATGGGTGCGGGGGGGCTGGGTTCGCTCGGATCCGGCAACAGCGCGCTGCTCGGCGCGGCCGCAGGCGGCAGCATCAACGGCAACGGGCAATCGGGTACCGGCGGCCTCGGGTCGCTGATCGGGGGCGGCAGCGGCGGCACGCTGGGCGGCGCCACCGGCAATCCCCAGGCCGCGGCGCAGGGTTTCGCCACCCCCGAACTGGCGGTGCAGCCCGCGCCCGAAATCAATGCCATCGTCGTCCGCGGGACGCCGACTGCCATCGCGATGATCGAACCGCTCATCACCGATCTCGACGTCCGTCGTCCGCAGGTCCAGATCGAGGCCGCGATCGTGGAAATCACCGGCGACCAGGCCGAAGCGCTCGGTATCCAGCTCGGCGCCGGCGCCGCGGCGATCGTCGGGGCGGACGGCGCCGCCTCGTCGGCCAGCACGGTCGGGTTGCCGCTCCGCTCGATCCTGAACGCGATCAACCCCGTCACCGCGGCCGGGCTGCTCACGGACGGGCTGACCGCCAATCTCGGCATCGGCCGCAACTTCAACATCCTGCTTCAGGCGCTCAGCACGTCAAGCCGCGCCAACTTGCTGTCGACGCCCAGCATCACCACGCTGGACAACACGCCCGCCGAAATCGTCGTGGGTCAGAATGTGCCGTTCCGCACCGGCAGCTTCGCGACCGACGGCAACAGCACCAATCCCTTCACCACCATCACCCGCCAGGATGTCGGCATCACGCTGCGCGTCATCCCGCGCATCCATGCGGGCAATGTCGTCCGGCTGGAGGTCAGCCAGGAAGTATCGTCGCTGGTCGGTGCGGTCACCGGCGCCGCCGATCTCATCACCAACCGCCGCGCGATCCAGACCACGGTGCTGGCCGACAATGGCGGCACCATCGTGCTGGGCGGCCTGATCAGCGACGATCGCCAGAACACGCGCAGCCAGGTGCCGTTGCTGGGCGACGTGCCCGTCCTCGGCAACCTGTTCAAAAGCCGGTCGGTCAGCCGGACCAAGCGTACCCTGTTCGTTTTCCTGAAACCCACGATCCTGCGCGACAAGGCCAGCGCGGACGCGGCCACCGATCGCCAATATGCCCGTGTCCGCGGCGATGAAGCCGCGCTGGAAATGCGCACGCGACCCGCCGACAGCCTGCTGGTCCGTCCCACCGGGCCAAGGCTCTCGACCGAGATCAACGGCCTGTACTGATATCCGGGGTCCTGCCCCGCCTCCACCATCGCCGCCGGACCATGACGGTCCGGCGGCGTTCACCACGACATCTGCGGCACGGCGGTCAGGCGAAGCGAACGGATACCTTGCGACGGCTGCGCATCGCGCCACCGATCACGCCGAAGCCGCCGATCATCATCGCCCAGGATGCCGGTTCCGGAACCGCCGCGACGGCCGCGAACGACCCTGCCAGCGCGGGGCGCAGCGCTTCGAACCCGTCAACCGCATCGACTTCGCCGGGGGTCGCGCCAATTCCGGCGGGATCGGGCGCACCGTGAATGTCGAACGCCAGCAGATTGAACTGGTCCAGCGCGCTTCTGTAGAAGCCGATATTGTCGATGTTGGTCGGAAAATCGACATCCTCCGGCCCGCTCACGCCCGGCGACCCGACCGTGATCGGATCGGGTGCGAACAGGGTGGACGACGCGGTCGACAGCAGGCCACTGTCATAATTGAGCGATCCGTCCGCCGCTGCGGCGACGGTCGCGATGTTCCAGAAGGATTCGCCGATGACCGGGGTCGATTCGAACACTTCGATCGCGCCATCGCCATCGACGTCGTCGCTCAGCGCCGGGGCCAGCGCCTTCACCTGCGGGGTCAGCGGATCGCCGATCAGCAGGTTGCCGGCATAATTGGCATGAAGGTGCAGTTGATGATCCCCCTGCGCCAGCGTACCCGCCGCCGCCGCCACCAGGAACCGGATGGTATTGGCCACGGGATCGAAATTGACGGTCACCTGACCGACGGGGGACAGCCCACGCGCCGGCGCCAGATCGGCCATATAGGTCACGGCACCGGCGGCCGTTGGAAGAGCGCACGCACAGACCCCCGCAGCGATCAACGCTGCCCGTACTTTCCCATACATCCGGATATCCTCCACTGACCACAAGTAGTGATCACTCGTGGTGCATGTAAAACATCATTCCAGATGCTTTGATCCGGAAAATACTTCCTGATCAAGGTTACTGATCGCTGTAACATATCCGATGTTACAGCGTTTTGCTTGCAGGAAGGCGAATAACAGCCTGTTCGATCGTGTGAAGGCTTCTGGTTCAGCCGCCCTCCGCCTCCGCCACGATCCGCACCCGCACCCGCCGGCCACGCCGGGAAAACACCGCCTGGTCCGCCGCCACGCCCTCCAGACGCCAGTCCCCGGTCGTCGCACCCACCGCGACCGGTCGGCTGCGGCCGTCCGCATCGCGGATCATCGCCACCGCTGCGTCGGGCAGGCGGCCGACCACACCCACCAGCACCGGCACATCCTGCATCGCACCTGCCTCCACCTCCGGCACAGACGGATCGTCCAGCCCGCCGCCAAAGATGCGCCGTCGCGGCACCGCCGCCACCGCCGGCCGCACGCGGACCGATGGCGCGGTCCGCGCCATCGGCGCCGGCGTCCGATCCCACAGCAGCAGCACCGGCATGGCGATCAGCATCGCGGCCGCGATCATCCACCGGATCATCGCGGTGTCACCATTGCGACGCCCTCGAACCGCAATCGGTCGGCGAACCCCGCCTCGGGCCGGATCTGCCACCGCTGGAACCGCACCACCGGCCGCCCCGCCTCCAGATCGGACAGCGCCAGCCGCATTGCACGCTCCGGCCCCTGCATCACCACGGTCGTCCCGCCGCCGTCCGCGGCAACGCGCATCAGCGTCAGCGAACGCCGCCGCGCGACGTCTTGCACCCGCGCCGCGGCATTGCCGCCGATCCGGGGCGGCATCGCCGCGGCGGTCGCCCGCTCCACGCGCACGACCGCCAGCCGCCGCAGCATCGTCGCCGCCCACCAGGACGTCGCCAGCACGAACAGCGCCAGGATCAGGAACCGCTTCGTCACAGCCGATCCGATCGCAACCGCATCCGGATCCCGCGGTCCGCCACCACATCCTGTCCGGTCGTCCGAAACGTCGCCAGCGACGGGTCACGCGCCAGCGCCGCGCGCAACAGCGCGGGGTCGATGACATCGATCTCCAGAACCATCGCCCCGTCCGCCTGCCGCTCCACACGGTGCACCGTCGCGCGCGGTGGCAACCCGGCGTCCAGCAACGCCAGGATCTCGCTCATGCTCGCACGCCGGAACACCGCCGCCACGTCCGCCTCCGCCTGCACCCGCACGCCGGCACCCTCCGCCGCCAGCGCCCAGGCACCGACGCCGGTCACCAGCGGGATCGCGGCCAGCATCCACCAGGGGGAAACCGGCACGGGGGCCGCGCGCAGCACGATGTCCGCGCCCGTCACCGCCACCGCCGCGCGCCCGCGCCCGTCCATGCGGGCCGATCGCGCCGCGGCATCCACCCGGTCGCGGTGCGCCATCGCCACCCGCGCACGGCCGTCGCCCAGATCGCGCCAGCCCCAGTCCACCCGCCGCAACGCCACCGGCGTCCGCCCGGCCAGTGCCGCCGCCACCGTCCGCCGCGTCATCGCCCCGGCGACCGTCACGGTCACCGCGAACACCTCCTCCGCCGGCAGGGCGACCGTCGCGGGCCCATGCTGCTCAACCAAGGTGCAGGATCACCAGGATCGCCAGGATCACCAGCATCGGCGGACCCAGCGTCGCACCCACGCCGGCAACCGCCAACATCGCGCGCGCGTCCACCGCGTGCATGACAGCATCGGGATCGTCCATCAACCGGTCGCGCTCGGCCGCGGTCAGGCCATCGGTCGGGATCACGCCCTCGCCCAGCACCTCCCGCACCGCCACCGCGCGTCCGGTTCGCCGCGCCACCGCCAGCGGTCGCATCGCCCCGCGCGCCATCGGCAACAGCATCGCCGGCAACAGCCCCCACCAACCGACCAGCGCCAGCCCGATGATCGGCACCAGCGCCGGTACCAGCCAGGCGCGTCGTGCCGCGATCGCGCTTTCCGCCTCGAACCGCATCCGGCCGGCAACCCGCGTCAGCATCGTCGCATCGCGCCCCGGCACCGCGAGCGCCACCGCCAGCGCCGCCGCCCAGTCCTCCGGCGCCTCGCCGGCCGCGATCCGGTCCAGTACCGCGTCCGGTGCGTCGCCGCGCACCCGCGCCACCGCGTCCGCAACCGTCGCGCCGCGCACCACCAGCTGCGCGACACCGTCCACCGCCACCCAGCGCGCCACACCGGCATCGCCCAGCCCCTGCGCCAGCCGCCCCAGCAGGCTCGGCCGCGCCGCCTCCACCGCCACCGCAACCGGCGCCACCACAGGATCCGCCGCCGTCACCACCACCGGCCGCCGCAGCGCGAAGCGCAGCGCCGCGACCGTCTCGGCATCGTCGGGATCGGTCATGTCGACCACGATCCGCCCGTTCTCCTCCGCAAGGCCCTTTATTCCGCGCGCCGCCAGGAACCGCGGGTCGACGCCGCGGATCAGATCGGGGTTCGGATCGGTCCTGCGCTCCATGCCGCCCGCATAGCCCGGACCACCCCGTCACCGCCAGACCGCCATTGCCCTGCCCGGCACGCTGCGCCATCGTCCGGCCGAACGGAGAATCCCCATGGACCTGAAGATCGCCGGCCGCACCGCCATCGTCTGCGCTTCCAGCCGGGGGCTTGGCCGCGCCTGTGCGCTCGAACTCGCCCGCGCCGGCGCCCGCATCGTGATCAACGGCCGCAATCCCGAACGGCTGGCGGCCACCGCCGATGCGATCCGCACCGAAACCGGGGCGGAGATCCTGCCCGTGGTCGCCGACCTGTCGACCGAGGCCGGCCGCGCGGCGCTGCTCGCGACGGTTCCGCATGTCGATATTCTCGTCAACAATAATGGCGGCCCGCCGTCGGTCGATTTCCGCACGATCGATCGCACCGCGATGCTGGCCGGGCTGGAGGCGAACATGATCGCCCCCGCCATGCTGATCCACGCCGTCATCGACGGCATGGTCGAACGCCGCTTCGGCCGGATCGTCGACATCACGTCGGGCTCCGTAAAGATGCCGCTGGCCGGCCTCGACCTGTCCAGCGGCGCGCGCGCCGGCCTCACCGGCTTCCTCGCCGGCATCGCGCGCAGCGTCGCCCACGCCAATGTCACCATCAACCATCTGCTACCCGGCAGTTTCGATACCGATCGCATCGCATCATTGGTTGCGGGCCAGGCGGCCAGGTCCGGCCGCCCCGCCGCCGATATCCTTGCGGAACGCGAACGCGGCATCCCCGCCCGCCGGCTCGGCACGCCGGAGGAATTCGGTGCCGCCTGCGCCTTTCTTTGTTCCGACATGGCCGGCTACATCACCGGCCAGAGCCTGCTGATCGACGGCGGTATCTTCCCGGGGATCATGTAGCGGATGCACGACGCCCTCATCTTCACCCCCGCAGATGTCGATCTGACCCGCAGTCCCTTGCGCGCCACGCTGGACGCGCCGACCCATGTGCTCGGCGCATTCAACCCCGGCTTCACCCGCCTGCCCTCCGGTAACCTGCTGATGATGGTCCGGATCGCGGAGGCGCTGTCCGAACCGGTGCAGAACGGCCATGTGCACGCGATCCGCTGGACGCCGACCGGCTATGTCCGCGATGCGTTTCCGCTGGACCAGGTCGACATGGCCGATCCCCGCCAGTTCGAGCTGAAGGGCCGCCCGCATCGCATCCTCGGCCTGACCTCGCTGTCCTGGCTGCTCCCGGTCGAACTCGATCCCGCCGGATGCACCGTCCTGCATGTCCACTATGACCGCGCCGTCGCCCCCGCCGCCGGCTATCAGGATTATGGGGTGGAGGATGCGCGGATCAGCCGGATCGGCGAGCGCTGGTACATGACCACCTGCTCGGTCAGCGCGGAACGCCATTCGACCACGCTCCACATCAGCGACAACGGCCTCGACTACCGGCTCGACGGGATCATCCTCGATCATCAGAACAAGGACATGCTGCTGTTCGAAGGGCTGGTGGACGGCGCCTTCCACGCGCTCACCCGCCCGCTGGGGGAGGTGTATTTCGCCTATCCGCCCGATAGCCCCTATGCCGGCGGTCCGGCGATCAACGTCGCGCGCTCGCCCGATGCGCTTCACTGGCGCCCGCTCGGCGCCCCCGGCTTGCGCGCGCGCAAGGACAGCCTGTCCGCGATGAAGATCGGCGGCGGTACGCCCCCGATCCTGACGCCGGACGGCTGGCTGATCCTCTATCACGGCGTCGAAACCCGTGCGCAGGTCGGCGTCTACCGCACCTTCTGGGCGCTGCTCGACCGCGACGATCCCACCCGCATCCTCCGGCTGGAGGACCACAACCCGCTGCTGGAGGCCAACCCCGCGCTTACCGCCCCGATCGCCGACCGTCTCTATCTGCCGACTCCGGTCGTCTTCACCACCGGCATCGTCGATGCCGGCGATCACTATATCGTCGCCTCGGGCGAAGCCGATCTCGCCTGCCGCATCACCCATATCGGCAAGGCGCTGTTCGCATGACCGCATGGTGGCAAAGCGCGGTCATCTACCAGGTCTATCCGCGCTCCTTCCAGGACAGCGACGGCGACGGCATCGGCGATCTGAACGGCATCCGCGCGCGGCTCGATCATGTCGTGGACCTGGGCGTCGACGCCATCTGGATCTCGCCCATCTACCCCTCGCCGATGGCCGATTTCGGCTATGACGTGGCCGACTATACCGGCATCGATCCCCGTTTCGGCACGCTGGCCGATTGCGATGCGCTGATCGCTGCCGCGCACGCCCGTGGCCTGAAACTGCTGCTCGATTTCGTCCCCAATCACAGTTCGGACCAGCACCCGTGGTTCCGCGAAAGCCGGTCCAGCCGCACCAACCCGAAACGCGACTGGTATCTCTGGGCCGATCCCGCCCCGGGTGGCGGCCCGCCCAACAATTGGATCAGTGATTTCGGCGGCCCTACCTGGACCTTCGATCCCGCGACCGGCCAATATTATGAACATGCGTTCTTGGCCGAACAGCCCGACCTCAACTGGCGCAACCCGGCTGTGCGCGCGGCCATGTATGATGCGATGCGCTTCTGGTATGACCACGGCGTTGACGGGTTCCGCATCGATGTCCTGTGGCACATGGTCAAGGCGCCCGGCTTTCCCGACAATCCCCCCAATCCCGCCTTCCGCGACGGCATGGGCGCGATGCACCGCGTGCTGCAGACCAACAGCACCGATCAGCCCGAGGTCCACGCCATCGCCGCCGACATGCGCGCGGTCGCCGACGCCTATCCCGACCGCGTCCTGATCGGCGAGATCTACCTCCCCATTCCCGACCTCATGGCCTATTACGGCACGCCGGACCGGCCGGAGGTCCACCTTCCCTTCAACTTCCAACTGATCGACGCGCCGTGGGATGCGCGCGCGCTCCACCGCATCATCGCCGAGTACGAGGCCGCCTTGCCGCCCGGCGCCTGGCCCAACTGGGTACTCGGCAACCATGATCGCCCGCGCATCGCCACCAAACGCGGTCAGGCGCAGGCGCGCGTCGCCGCGATGCTGCTGCTCACGCTCCGCGGCACGCCCACCATCTATTATGGCGATGAAATCGGCCTGGAGGACGTCGCCATCCCGCCCGACCGGGTGCAGGATCCGCGCGAACGCCGCGAACCCGGCCTTGGCCTCAACCGCGACCCCGTCCGCACCCCGATGCCCTGGGACGCGAGCGCGGGCGCCGGCTTCACCAGCGCCACGCCCTGGCTCCCGCTCAACCCCGATCACCGCACCCGCAACGTCGCGGCGCAATCGGACGAACCATCCTCGATCCTTACCCTTCACCGTGCCCTGCTCGCGCTGCGCCGCCAGCATCCCGCGCTCGCCACCGGCCCGATCGCCCTCCTCCCGCCGGATGACGCGATCCTCGCCTACCACCGCGGCGACGACCTGCTGGTCGTCCTCAACCTCACGGACACCCCCGCCGGCCTCGCTCTCCCGCACGGCACGTGGCACACCCTCTGCTCCACCCTCTCCCCACATCCGTCATCCCGGCGAACGCCGGGATCTCTTCCCGGTAAAGCGCCCCCCGCAAGCCCGGATCAACCCCCCTCCGCCACCACCACGAACCTGAAACTCGCCCCCAACGAAGGCCGCATCCTCCACCGCCCTTCCTAGTTCCCCCACGAACGCGGGGGCCCAGTTCGCCCGCCCCCAAGCGCCCCCCAAAACAGCCAGACCGAAACATAAGGCCCCCACATGCGCATCGCCATGCTCGCCTCCATCTCCTGGCGCACCCCGCCCCGCCACTACGGCCCCTGGGAACTC
>NZ_DASVTO010000058.1:0-10822 GCF_036387535.1 Sphingomonas sp. | reverse complement strand
GGTCGCAGCCCGTGCGCCGCGACGCCTGCGCCACCACCGCGATCCTCGCCCTTCCGGACGCCAATCGCCGCTTCGTCGATCGCGGGATCGTGCCGACCTATCTGGTCGACTATCCCGTGGTCGACACCCCCGCCAGCGCCGATGCGATGCGCGCCATGGTCGAAACCGGCGCCTGCGAAATCGGGACGCAGCTTCATCCCTGGGTCAACCCGCCGCATGAAGAACTGGTCTCCCCCGGAAACAGCTTCGTCGGCAACCTCCCGCGCGCGCTGGAACGCGCCAAGCTGCACGCATTGACCACGCAGATCGAACTGGCCACCGGCGTGCGCCCGGTCATCTACCGCGCCGGTCGCTACGGCATCGGCCCCAACACCGCGGACCTGCTGGTGGAGGCGGGCTACCGGCTCGACGTTTCGGTGCGTGCGCTGTTCGATTATAGCGATCAGACCGGCCCCGATTTCTCCCGCCACCCGATCCGGCCGTGGTGGATCGCCCGTACCCTGCTGGAAGTGCCGCTGACCGCCGGCTTCACCGGCACCTTGCGGCGCTGGCGCGGGCTGCACCGCCAGAACCTGTTGCGGGGTCCGCTCGCACGGCTCGGCCTGCTCAACCGCGTCGCGCTCACCCCGGAAGGCATGCCGCAGGTCGAGGCGCTCGCGCTGATCGACCGGCTGGTCGATGCCGGCATCATGCTGTTCAGCCTGTCCTTCCACACGCCGTCGGTCGTGCCCGGCCACACCCCCTATGTCCGTGACCAGGCCGATCTGGCGGCTTTCTGGCGCTGGTGGAATGCGGTGTTCGACCGTTTTGCGCAACACGGCGTCCTGCCCGCCACCGCCAGCGAAATCCTGGCCGCCGCCCGCCGCACAAAGGCGTAAGGCCGCAACAGTTTCGCCTGTGGCGCGGCCAGCGCGATCGGAACGCGCGCCGGCCCCCACGATCGACGCTCCGTGCCGACGCCCCCTTACCGCCTGAGCAGCCGCATCGCGTCCAGCACGGTGCCGCGCGCGAAGAGAAGCACCAGCCCCGCATAAACCGCCGCTCCGATCACGACCAGCGTCGCCAGTCGCGGAAACGCCGCGCCCAGGTCGAACGACCGATCCACCGCCGCCACGACCATCGCCATCGCCATCGCAGCCCCCAGACCGGGGGCAACCGCGCGCATCAGGCCGGCGGGACGGATGCCGATCACCGGCATCGCCAACGCGGCGGTCGCCAGCATCAGCAACGGCGCCCCCCACGCCCAGGCCGTGGCCAGGCCGACCCCGCCGCCCTGCGTCAGGATCCCGATCAGAAAGGCGCACGGCATGATGACCGCCCCGCACGCACTCACCTTCACCTGCACGCCCGGCTGGCCCAGCGCCGTCGCCGCGGGGGAGAACAGGATCTGCATCGCCAGCGCCGGCATCGCCAGCGCCACGATCCGCACCAGCGGCACCGCGCCCGCCCATTTGGCGCCCAGCACGGTGAGAATCATCGGTTCCGCCGTCGCCGCCAGACCCAGGCAGAATGGCGCCGCGATCAACATCACGATCCGGGCCGCCTTCAGGAAACCATAGGCCACCGCCGCCCGGTCGTTCTGGATGCGCGCATAGGCGGAAAAGGCGACGTCGTTCAGCGGCGGAATGAACTTCGACGTGATGATCTGCGCCAGGAACAGTGATGTTGTATACAGCCCGAGGTCATGCGGATCGAGCGAGCGCCCGCCGATCGCGACATCGGCCTGCGTCTGCACGAACCACAGGAACTGGCTGAGGATCATCGCCCCGCCGAACGCCCAGGTTCCGCCCATGTCCCGAAACCGGAAACTCGGCCAAACCAGTGCGCGCGCCGCGATCGTCATCCCGATCGCGCGCGTCCAGAACAGCGCGATCGGCGCCGCGACCAGTGTCCAGACGCCCGCCCCGCCCAGCGCACAGAGCAGCGCCGTCACCGCGCCGGCGATCGCGCTGGCGAAGTTCACCTGCGCCTCCCGCCGGAAATCCATCCGCCGCGCCAGCAGCGCGGAGGGCAGCGCGGTAAACGGAGTCGCCAGATAGATCAGCGCCTGCACACGCAACATCTGCGTCACCATCGGCTGCCGGAAATAGGCTGCGGCCAACGGTGCGGCCAGCACCTGCGCCGCCGCGATGGTGCCGTTCAGCAGCAGCAGCAGCCCGAACACCTGCCGCACCTTCCGCTGGTCCAGTTCCTCCGCCTGGATCAGCGCGCTCGCAAAACCGTATCCGCACAGCAGGTTGAGCAGCACCAGGATGCTCTGCGTCATTGCGAACAGTCCATAATCCGCGGGTTGCAGCAGGCGGATGACGAAAAAGGTCGCCGACCACATCACCATCTGCGCCGCGAACTGGCTGCCCGATCGCCACAGCACGGCGGTCATCACCCGCCGCGCGAAGCCCGTGGGGGCGCCCGCCTGCTCCTCGGCTCCGGTGATTCCCTGACCCTGCACGATCTCGTCCATAGCCTGCTTCTGCCGGTTACGGGTGCAGGAAGGATGAAGACCCGCCCGCAAAATCAAGCGCGCCCCGCAAAGGCGCTGGTAACGCTTCGCTCTTAGGATCAATGCGATTCGGGGGGCACGGCGCAGAATGTTGATCGACCGCATCACGGCCGCACCCGACGCCCCGGCGGCAACGGTGCTGTGCCTGGCCGCGGTCGATGCCGTGTGCGATCCCGCATTGCTGGCGGACTGGGCGACACTGGTGCCGCACGCCGCCGAAGCCAACGCCTTTGCCGAACCCTGGTTTGCTGCCGCATCCGCACATCTGCACGGCGCCGATGCGGTGCGGCTGCTGGTCGTGCGCCGGGCGGGTCGGCTGATCGGGCTGCTGCCGGTGGTGATCGCGCCGCGTTACGGCCGGCTGCCGATCGCGCATGTCCAGGGGCACAGCCATTATCACAGCTTTCTCGGCACGCCGCCGGTCTGCGCCGGGGAAGAGGCGGCTTTCTGGTCGGCGATCCTCGACACGCTCGATGCCGCGCGCTGGGCGAAGGGGTTGCTCCACCTGTGCGCCATACCGGACCAGGGACCGGTACACCGCGGGTTGATCGCCGCCGCCGCCGCCCGCGGCCGGCCGTGCGATACGGTCCACCGCCATGAACGCGCGCTGCTGGAAAGCCGGCTCTCACCCGCCGCTTACTATGAGCGCACGATCCGCAAGAAGAAGCGCAAGGAGTTGAAGCGGCTCGACCAGCGACTGTCCGAATGCGGCACCGTCACCACCCGCCATCTCGTACCGGACGACGATCTCGCCGCCTGGATCGACGCCTTCCTGCGCCTGGAGGCGTCGGGCTGGAAGGGGACGGCCGGCTCTGCGCTCGGTCGCCAGGCCGATACCGCCGCTTTCTTCCGTGCCGCGCTGACCGGCGCGCATGCCGCGGGACGGCTGGACATTCTGCGCATGGATCTGGACGGCGTGCCGATCGCGATGCTGGTCAACTTCCTGACCCCGCCCGGCGCTTTCTCGTTCAAGATCGCGTTCGACGAACGCTATGCCCGCTTTTCGCCCGGCGTGCTGATCCAGATCGCGAATCTGGATGTCCTGAACCGCGCCGATATCCTGTGGATGGATAGCTGTGCCGTCGCAAATCACAGCATGATCAACAGCCTGTGGGCCGAACGCCGCGCGCTGGTGCGGCTGTCGGTGCCGCTTGACGGACCGCGCCGGCGGTTGACCTTCGCGCTCTGCCGGCTGGCCGAACGCACTGCCGCCGCGATCCGCGCTCGCCGCCTGCCCACCCGTCCGGAGACCGACGATGCCGACTAATCCCGTCTTTCCGCCTGCCGCACGCGATGATTTCGCCGCGCTCTATCCCGAGCGACCCGGCCGGATCGCGCATGGTCTGGCCGATCATCCCGCGTTCCAGCTGGACGCGCTGGTCGCGCTGGCCAGCCGGCTCGCCCCCGATCAGGTCGAATATAATCGCGGCAACCTGCCGATCGGCGTCGATCCGCGCGACGATGTCGCAAATGGTCTCGACATCGCCGAAACGATCCGGTCGATCGAGGACAACGGCTCCTGGATGGTGCTGAAGTTCGTCGAAACCGATCCCGTCTACCGCACGCTGCTGCATGAGACGCTGGCGGAACTCCACCCCGTGGTCGGTCCCGCGACGGGTGCGATGCTGAAGATGGAAGGGTTCATCTTCATCTCCTCACCCGATGCTATGACGCCGTTCCACTTCGATCCCGAACATAATATCCTGCTGCAAATGCGCGGCACCAAGACGATGACCGTCTTCCCCGCCGACGATCCCACCATCGCCGGCCCGATCCAGCATGAGGTCTTCCACATGGGCGGGCACCGCAACCTGCCATGGCAGGACGCGTTTCTGGCCAAGGGCAAACCGGTCGATCTCGCCCCGGGCCAGGCGATCCATGTGCCGGTAAAGGCGCCCCATTTCGTGCGGAACGGGCCGGCGACCTCGATCTCCTTCTCCATCACCTGGCGATCGGCCTGGAGCTACCGCGAGGCGAGCGCCCACGGCATGAACGCGCTGCTGCGCAAGGCCGGGGTCGATCCCGCCATGCCCGCGCGCTTCCCCGCGCAGAATCATGCGAAATCGCTGGCCTATCGCGCGGTCGGCAAGCTCCGCCGGACGCTCCGACGCGATTGAACCTTCGCGATCAATGCTGGAACCGGTGCAGCACCGCGACGACGACACCCCCGATCACGATACCCAGCACGCCCGCGCACGCGGCCGACACGATCCACGACAACGCACCGCCGATCGCGGGCACCGCATGGCCCGCGGCTTCCGCCCAGCCATGCACCAGATGCGCGGGCGCGCTCAGCCCGAACGTCTCCAGCCCGTGCAGGATGATGCCGCCGCCCACCCACAGCATCGCAGCCGTGCCGATGATCGCCAGCGCCTTCATCAGCACCGGCATGCCCTTCACCAGCCCGCGTCCGACCGCCGCCACGCCGGCCGCCGGCTTGCGCGCCAGGTACAGCCCGATATCGTCCATCTTCACGATCAACGCGACGACGCCGTAGACGCCGACCGTGATCAGGACGCCGACCCCGGCGAGCGCCAGCGCCTGGTTGAGCAACGACTGATCCGCCACCTCGTTCAGCGCGATCACCATGATCTCGGCCGACAGGATCAGGTCGGTGCGGATCGCGCCGCTGACCTTCTGTTCCTCCAGCGCCTTGCTGTCGACCGTCGCCTCGGCATCGGCGGCCTCGTCATGCCCGCCGCCAAACGCCTCCAGCAGCTTCTCCGCGCCCTCGAAACACAGATAGGCCCCGCCGACCATCAGCAGCGGGTTGAGCGCCCACGGCGCAACCGCGCTCAACACCAGCAGCACCGGCAGGATCAGCAGCAGCTTGTTCTTGATCGATCCCTTCGCGATCCGTGCGATGATCGGCAGTTCGCGGTCGGGCGTGAACCCGACCACGTAACGCGGCGTCACCGCGGCATCGTCCACCACCACGCCGACCGCCTTCGTGCCGGCCCTCCCGGCCGCCGCGCCGATATCGTCCAGCGATGCCGCCGCCAGCTTCGTGATGCCGGCGATATCGTCCAGCAGGGCTACCAGTCCCGATGCCATTTCGTCCCCCCCTGTCCGGTCGCAACCGGCGTCAGCTCCAGATCGCGTCGTTCCGGCCCGGCCCGGTATAGGCGACCAGCAGGTCGGTGCCCGCGCCCAGCGTCAGCGCGGTTTCGCCGTCGGCCAGCCACACGCCACCTGCGGTGAAGTCCGCGTCGTCGATCGTGCCCGCCCCCGCCAGCGGCACCAGCCAGATCGGCCGGCCATCGCTGTACAGCGTGCCCGTGCCGGTGCAGGACCAGCGTTCCAGCACGAATTTCGGGCTGTCGGACAGGATCGTCCGGCCGGGCGCGATCGTCTCCGGCGTGTAGGGCGGCACATAGGGCACCGGATCGGACACCGCGACGCCGTCGTCCAGATGCAGCTCGCGATCGCTGCCATAATCATAGAGCCGGTACGTCAGGTCGACATTCTGCTGCACCTCGACCAGCGTCAGCCCGGGCCCGATCGCATGCACCGTCCCCGCACCCGAATAATAGAATTCGTCCTTCTTCACCGGATGCCAGACCACCTTGTCCTCGATCGATCCGTCGAGCGACGCGGCCCGCAGTTCGTCGGCGCTCATCGGCTCCTTCGTGCCGATCGCGATCGTCGCGGCCGGCTCCGCTGCCAGGATCACCCATGCCTCCTCCTTGCCGCGCGGATAGCCACGGGCCTGCGCCTGGGCATCGTCGGGATGCACCTGGATCGACAGTTTCTCGCTGGTGAACAGATATTTGACGAGCAGATCGGGATCGCCACCGCCCGGCTGCTGGAACCAGATCTCGCCTACCGGCGAACCACCCGGTGCGACATCGTCGAAGCCCGGCCACAGGTCCATCCGGCCCCATGGTTTTTCGACGCGCTTGGTTTCCAGGCGAACGGCGGGCATGCTCTTCTCCTTCAGCGACCCGGTCGGATCGAACTCGGGCGGAACCTACGGCCCCGCACTTCGGTTTCCAAGCCATTGCCGCTCCCGACGATCGCTTAACTTGCGTCAATAATCGAATGACGGCATCGCAAGGCGCAGGACTTCGCGAAGAGGCAGGGGGCATGGTTGATATTCCGGCGGGGCCATGGGCCACGGCTCCGCGATTGGCGGCGCTGGGCGCCTTTGGCATCCTTGATACGCCGCCCGAAACCGATTTCGACGATCTCGCGGCACTGGCTGCGGACATTTGCGATGCGCCGATCGCGCTGATCACCTTCGTCGACAATGAACGGCAGTGGTTCAAGGCGACCGTCGGTGTCGACGTGCGCGAAACGATGGCCGGCGATTCCTTCTGCATCCACGCCATCGCCGCCGACGACATCCTGATCGTGCCGGACGCGCGGCGCGACCCGCGCTTTGCCGACAATCATCTGGTTCGCGAGATGAACCTCGCCTTCTACGCCGGTATCCCGCTGCGCACCGACGACGGATTCATTCTCGGCACGATCTGCGTGCTCGATCATCGACCCCGCCAGCTGGAACCCGTTCAGCTCCGCGCGCTCGAACGCCTCGCGCGACAGGTGATGCGCCTGCTTGCGTTGCGCCGCACGGCGCAGGCCCAGCAGGAATCCGATCGCCGCTTCCGCAACATGGCCGATCATGCGCCGGTCATGATGTGGGTCACCGAACCCGATGGTGCCTGCACCTACCTCAATCAGCGCTGGTATGACTATACCGGGCAAACCGAAGCGCAGGCATTGGGGTTCGGCTGGCTGGGTGCCGTCCATCCGGATGACCGGGCGACGGTCGAACAGACCTTTCACACCGCCAACGCCGCGCATGCGCCGTACCGCGTCGATTATCGCCTGCGCCGCGCGGACGGCAGCTATCGCTGGGCGATCGACGCCGCCGCGCCGCGCTTCGACGGGAACGGCCAATGGCTGGGCTATGTCGGATCCGTGATCGACATCGACGAACGGCGCGAGGCCGAACAGGCGCTGCGCGACAGCGAAGCCTATGTCCGGCTGCTGCTCGATTCCACGGCGGAGGGATTTTACGCGATCGATCTCGACGGCCGGACCACGCTCTGCAACCCGGCCTTCCTGGCGATGCTGGGGTTCGACAGCGATACCGACATTCTCGGGCGTGATCTCCACGCGATCATCCATCACCATCATGCCGACGGCCGACCCTATGCCGCCGATCAATGTCCCATCTATGTCTGCGCCCGCACCGGGCGGCCTGCCCATGTCACGGACGAGGTCTTCTTTCGCGCCGACGGCACGCCGCTTCCGGTCGAATATTGGGCGCACCCGATCCTGCGGAACGGCCGGGTCGAAGGCGCGGTCTGCACCTTTCTGGATGTCACCGCGCGGAACGCGGCGGAACTGGCGTTGCGGGAAAGCGAGGCGCGGTTGCGCGCGCTCAATGCCGATCTGGAACGCCAGGTCATCGCTCGTACCCGCGAACGCGGCCGCACCTGGGCGGTGACGCCCGATCTGCTCGCCGTGCTTGACCGGTCGGGCAAGCTGGAGGCGGTCAATCCCGCCTGGACAGCGCTGCTCGGATGGGCGCCGGAACAGCTGCACGCCCTTTCCGCATTCGACATCATCCACCAGGACGATCGCGCCGCCGCCCGCACCGCGCTCACGATGATGGACCCGGATCAGCCCGTCATCGCGCTCGAAAACCGGCTCGCGCACTGCGACGGCAGCCACCGCTGGCTGGCCTGGACGATCGTGCCGGAGGAGAATCGCTTCTATTGCATCGCACGCGACATCACCCGCGAAAAGGCGCGCCAGGCGGATCTCGAACTGGCGCAGGAAGCGCTGCGCCAGTCGCAGAAGCTGGAGGCGATGGGCCAGTTGACCGGCGGCGTCGCGCATGATTTCAACAATCTGCTCACCCCGATCATCGGCAGCCTGGACATGCTGCAACGTCAGGGAATCGGCACGGAACGGCAGCAACGCATGATCGGCGGCGCGATGCAGTCGGCCGAACGCGCGCAGATGCTGGTCCAGCGGCTGCTCGCCTTCGCGCGACGCCAACCGCTCAGCCCCAGCGCCGTCGATGTCGGTGCGCTGATCGACGGCATGGCGGACCTGATCGCCAGCACATCGGGGCCGCAGGTTCGCGTCCAGGTCGATGTCGCTCCAGGCTTGCCGGCGGCGACCGCAGATGCCAACCAGGTGGAAATGGCGGTCCTCAATCTCGCGGTCAACGCGCGCGATGCCATGCCGGGCGGCGGCACGCTCACCATCGCCGCGGGTGCGGAAACGGTGTCCACCGGCCACCGCGCGAACCTGCCACCAGGCCACTATGTCCGGCTGGCGGTGTCCGACACCGGCGTCGGCATGGATGAAGCGACGATGGCGCGCGCCATCGAACCGTTTTTCTCGACCAAGGGCATCGGCAAGGGCACCGGGCTTGGTCTGTCGATGGTTCATGGCCTCGCCGCCCAACTGGGCGGGGCCCTCGCGATCACCAGCCGGCGCGGCCTGGGCACGCGCATCGAACTCTGGCTGCCGGTTTCGGCCGAGGCGTCGCTGCCCGCGGTGGCGCGGCCTGCCGGGCTCGCTGGTCGCTCCGCGGCGGGCACGGCGCTGGTCATCGATGACGAGGAACTGGTCCGGCTCAGCACCGCCGACATGCTGGTCGATCTCGGCTATACGGTGCTGGAGGCCGCCTCCGCGGAAGACGGGCTCCGCCGGATCATGGACGGTGCCGCGATCGATCTGGTCGTCACGGATCATCTGATGCCCGGCATGACGGGCGTCACGCTTGCCCGCACGCTGCGGACGTCCTGGCCGGACCTGCCGGTGCTGATCGTCTCCGGCTATGCCGACGTCGACAGCCTCGACCCGGATCTCCCCCGCCTCGCCAAACCCTTCCGCCAGGCCGAACTCGCCGCTGTCGTCGCGACGTTGCGCCGTGACTGACGCAGGCGCGTCGATCAGGCCCATCGTCACGGATGCCGCGGTGGACCATCCGTGACGGGGACCGTGGCCGCTCGGGCGGCAATCGCGATTGCCCTCAATCCTCCAGGATGCGGCTATGCTTGGCGGTGTCGCGCATGCGCAGATAGACGATGAGCGAGATCGCGATCATGCCGGTCACATACCAGTAGAAGCCGCGCTCCCAGCCCAGATCCTTGAACGTCAGCGCAACATATTCCGCGGTCCCGCCGAAGATCGTGTTTGCCAGCGCATAGGGCAGCGCGACGCCCAGTGCGCGGATATGCGCGGGGAACAGTTCCGCCTTCACCACCGCATTGATCGAGGTATAGCCGGTGACGATCACCAGCGCGCCCATCACCAGCAGCCCGGCGATGATCGGATCGCGGGTCGTCTCCAGCGCGGTGAAGATCGGATAGGTCAGCAGCACCCCCGCCACCCCGAACCCGACCATCAGCGGCTTGCGCCCGATCCGATCGGACAGCCCGCCGGCGACCGGCTGGATCAGCATGAAGAGGAACAAGGTCGCGGCATTGATCTGCGACGCGGTTTCCCGGCTGAACCCCGACGTGTTCACCAGGAACTTCTGCATGTAGATCGAATAGGCATAGAAGGCGAGCGTCCCGCCCGCGGTCAGCAGCATCACGACCGCCGCCTCGCGCGGATGGCGGGTGAACAGTTCCACGAAACCGGATTTCGGCGCGCCTTCCGCCTTGGCCTTGGCATAGCTTTCGGTTTCGGCCAGCCCACGCCGGATATAGAAGACCACGATCGCCAGCACCCCGCCGATCGCGAACGGGATGCGCCATCCCCAGGCGTCCAGATCGGCCTCCGCCATTGTCGACTGCAGGATCAGCAGGACGCAGATCGCCAGCAGCTGGCCCGAAATCAGCGTCACATATTGAAAGCTGGAGAAGAAACCGCGCCGGTCGCGCCCGGCCATTTCGGACAGATAGGTGGCGCTCGCGCCATATTCGCCGCCCACCGACAGGCCCTGCATCAGCCGCGCGATCACCAGGATGGTCGGCGCCAGCACGCCGATCGTCTCATATCCCGGCGTTACCGCGATCAGCAGCGACCCCGCGCACATCAGCGTCACCGACAATGTCAGCCCCGCCTTGCGGCCCCGGCGATCGGCGTAGATCCCCATGATCCACGCGCCGATCGGCCGCATCAGGAACCCGACGGCAAAGATCGCGGCCGCGCTCAGCAATTGCGCGGTGCGGTCGCCCTTCGGAAAGAAATGCGGCGCAAAATACAGGGTGAAGGCGGAATAGACATACCAGTCATACCATTCGACCAGATTGCCGGTCGACCCACCGATGATCGATTTCAGCCGGTGTCGGCGATCGGGTGCGTTCGGATCGTTGGCGATGCTGGTCATCCGTCTCTCTCCCGCGGTCT
>NZ_DASVTO010000057.1:0-2904 GCF_036387535.1 Sphingomonas sp. | reverse complement strand
GATAGTCGTTGCCGTTCCACCCGATCTCCGCCACCCGGTGCGTCGCCGCGCGGGTCAACGCCGTGCGCAGCGCCGTGCCCGGATTGACGAAGGCGGCGCCCGGGATATGCAGGCCCATTACTTCCATCATCATCTGGTTGGAATTGGCGGTACCATAGAAGGTGCAGGTGCCCGCCCCATGATAGCTCGCCGATTCCGCCTCCAGCAGTTCGGCACGCCCGACCTTGCCCTCGGCATACAGCTGGCGGACGCGCTGCTTCTCCTTGTTCGCCAGGCCCGACGGCATCGGCCCGGCCGGGACCAGGATCGTCGGCAAATGCCCGAACCGCAGCGCGCCCATCAACAGGCCCGGTACGATCTTGTCGCAAATGCCGAGCAGCGCCGCGCCTTCGAACATGCCGTGACTCAGACCGATCGCGGTCGACATCGCAATCGTGTCGCGGCTGAACAGCGACAGTTCCATGCCCGGCAGGCCCTGCGTCACGCCGTCGCACATCGCCGGCACGCCGCCCGCCACCTGCGCGGTCGCGCCCACCTCCCGCGCGAACAGCTTCATCTGTTCGGGATAGCGGTGATAGGGCTGATGCGCGGACAACATGTCGTTGTAAGCGGTGACGATCCCGATGTTCATCGCCCCGCCCGCGCGGATCAGCGGCTTGTCCTCGCCGCTGGCGGCAAAGCCGTGCGCCAGGTTGCCGCATCCCATCCGGCTGCGATCCACGCCGCGCTCGCGCTCCTGCCGGATCAGGTCGAGATAGGCACCGCGCGAGAGCCGGGATCGTTCGATGATCCGGTCGGTGACGGCGGCAACCGCCGATGCGATCTCAGTCATTCCAATGCACTCCGTCCCGCTCGGTCAGCGCGATAGCCGCGGATGGACCCCATGTCCCCGCAGCATAGGGTTTCGGCTCCATGCCGTTCGCGATCCAGCCGGCGCGGATCCCGTCCACCCATTCCCATTGCGCCTCCACCTCGTCACGCCGCACGAACAGCGTCGGATCGCCTTCGATCAGGTCGAGCAGCAGCCGTTCATAGGCGATCCGCCGCCGCGTATCGGCGAAGGCGTTCAACATCCCCAGGTCCAGCGGCACTTCGCGCAACCGGATCCCGGCCCGGTCCAGCCCAGGCTGCTTGGCCATCATCGTCAGCCGGATCGTTTCTTCCGGCTGCAACCGGATCAGCAGGCGGTTGGGATGAGTCACCGCGCCCTTGCTGGCGAAGATCGAATGCGGCACCGGCCGGAACTGGATCACGATCTCCGAATGGCGCGACGGCATCCGCTTGCCGGTCCGCAGGTAGAAGGGAACATTCTTCCACCGCCAATTGTCCACATGCGCCTTGATCGCGACGAACGTCTCGGTGCCCGACGGCTTACCCAGTTCGTCCAGATAAGCGTGCACCGGCTGCCCCGCCACCGCGCCCGCCCCATATTGACCGATCACGCTGTTCTGTGCCGCCTCCGCGGTGCCGATCCGCCGCAAGGACCGCAGGACCTTGACCTTCTCGTCACGGATTGCGGTCGCGTCGAATTGGGCGGGTGGCTCCATCGCCACCAGCGCCAGCAATTGCAGCATGTGGTTCTGCAGCATGTCGCGCAGCGACCCGGATCCATCGAAATAGGCGGTACGCCCCTCTAGCCCCACCGTTTCCGCCACCGTGATCTGGACATGATCGATCCCGGCCGCATTCCACAGCGGTTCGAACAGCGTATTGGCGAAGCGCAGCGCCAGCAGGTTCTGGACCGTTTCCTTGCCCAGATAATGATCGATCCGGAACGTGCGATCCTCCGGAAATACGGTGGCGACCGCGTCGTTGATCTCCCGGCTGGACGCCAGATCCCCGCCCAGCGGCTTTTCCAGCGCCAGTCGCACATTGGGTCCCGACAATCCCGCCCGGTTCAGCCCGGTGATCGTCGCCCCGAACAGGCTGGGCGCGGTGGACAGGAAAATCGACAGGCCGGTCTGTGCCGCGGTTCCGACAACATCGGCCAGCGCGACGAACTGTTCCGGGTCCGATGCGTCCACGGCAACATAACGCAACCGCTCCAGGAATCGCGTAACCGCCGCGGCCGGCCGCCGGTCGGCATCGATCCAGCGTTCCAGCGCGGATGCCGCTACCGCGCGGAACCCGGCATCGTCCAGGTCGCTGCGCGCCGTTCCGACGATGGTCAGCCCGTTCGGCAACAGGCCGTCGACATCCAGCCCGAACAGCGACGGCAGCAACATCCGCTGCGCGAGGTCGCCGGTCGCGCCGAACAGCAACAGGGCGTCCGATGGATGCTGCATTTCGGTCTTCCTCCACAAGGTCGCGCGCTGCCGCTGTCTAGCCCGACGTTGACAACCTTGTCATCCATCAATCAAAGCAGGCCGCGACAACCGGCAGGGATGGCCGGATCAAGGCGGAGAGCAGACAGATGGCCATGGCACCCACCTCCACCGGGACCGTCGCTGACGAGGATTCCGGTCCCGCCGCGCCCGCCGAACTGCGCTGGTTCGTCTTCGCCCTGTTCTTCATCTTCGGTGGTATCACCAGCCTGAACGACGTACTGATCCCGAAGCTCAAGGACCTGTTCGAACTGTCCTATGCAGAAGCGATGCTGATCCAGTCGGCCTTCTTCGCTGCGTATTTCTTCGTTTCCTTCCCCGCCGCGGGCATCGTCCGCCGCGCCGGGTACATGCGAACGGCCGCCATCGGCCTGCTGGTCATGACCGCCGGCTGCCTGCTGTTCGTGCCGGCGGCCAAATCCGGCTTGTTCGTCACCTTCCTGCTCGCGCTGTTCGTGCTGGGGGCCGGCATCACCATCGTGCAGGTCGTGGCCAATCCGCTGATCTCGATGCTGGGCGCGCCGCGTACCGCCTCCAGCCGCCTGACCTTCGCGCAGGCGTTCAACTCGCTCGGCACCAC
>NZ_DASVTO010000056.1:0-52770 GCF_036387535.1 Sphingomonas sp. | reverse complement strand
GCCGCGCCCACGCTCGACCGCGCGGCGCTGGATGCCGCGCTCGATCGCGCGCGCGCCGCGGATGTCGCGCTCCGCACCCGGCTGGAACGCAGCGCCACCGCCTTCGCGGCCACCCTGCCCCGGGCCGATCGCATCCGGCTGGCCCGGTCACTGATCCGCCGCATCCCCGATCCGCGCCCGGCACCGACCGATGCCGGCGCCGGCGCGCGTTGAAGCGTCGATGTCGCGCGCACCCGCCGCCGCCGCGATCGCGCAGAACCGTTTCGGGCTGGGCGCCCGCGACGCCGATGCCGCCATCGCCGATCCCCACCGCTGGCTGACCGACCAGCTCGATCGCTACGATCCGCGGCCGGCCGCGCTTCGCGATCAGCCCGATGGTCGCGCGCTGCTGCTGGCCTATGGCGCCGTCCGCCGCGATGCGACGACCGAGGCCGAACGCATGACCATGCGCCAGGACGCGAACCAGGCGATCCAGGCTGCCTACCGCGCCGCGGTCAACGCCCGCACGGCTGCCGCGCTCGCCACGCCGACACCCTTCCCGGAACGGCTCGTCCATTTCTGGTCCAACCATTTCGCGCTGTCGGCCGACAAGCCGCAGGTAACCGCGCTGGCCGCCGCGTTCGAAGCGGAGGCGATCCGCCCGCATCTGCTCGGCCGGTTCGAAGACATGCTGGTCGCGGTCGCGCAGCACCCGGCGATGCTCTATTATCTCGATCAGGATCGCTCGATCGGCGGCGACAGCCCCGCCGCGCTCCGCGCCGCCGCACGCATGCCGGCCCGGCGCCGCGGCCTCAACGAAAATCTCGCCCGCGAAATCCTGGAACTGCACACGCTGGGCGTCCGGTCGGGCTATGGCCAGGCGGACGTCACCGCCTTTGCCGAAGCGCTCACCGGCTGGTCCGTCGCGTGCGCGCAGGAGGACACCCCCGGTCAGTTCCTGTTCCGCGCGGGGCAGCACCAGCCGGGCCCACGCACGCTGCTCGGCCGCCGCTATGCTCAGCCCGGCGTGGCGCAGGGCCGCGCCGTCCTCGCGGATCTCGCCGCCAGCCCCGCAACCGCGCGCCACGTCGCCACCAAGCTCGCCCGCCACTTCTCCGCCGACACGCCACCCCCCGGCCTCGTTACGCGGCTGGAGCACGCCTATCGGGACAGCGGGGGCGATCTGCCGACGCTTTACCGCACCCTCGTGCACGCGCCGGAACCCTGGGCCGTGCCGGACCGCAAGTTCAAGACGCCGTGGGAATGGCTGCTGTCGTCCCTGCGCGCGACCGGGCGTCAGGATCTCGGCACGATGCAGGTCGCGGCGCTGATGACGCAATTGGGGCAGCCGATCTGGAAACCGGGCGCGCCCGCCGGCTATGACGATGTCGCGGCCGGCTGGGCGGCACCCGATGCCCTGCTGCGCCGCGTCGAACTCGCGCCGCGCCTGGTGGCGCCGATCGGCGACCGGCTCGATCCGGTCGCGTTGGCGCGGCGCCTGCTGCCCGGCCTGCTCGCCCCCGCCACCGAACAGGCGCTGGCGCGCGCGGAAAGCCGCGCCTCAGGACTGGCGCTGCTACTGGTCTCGCCGGAGTTTTTGAGGAGATGACCATGTTCGATCGCCGTGCAATCCTGCGCGCCGGTGGCGTCACGGCTGCGGCCGCGCTATTCGCGCCGCGGATCGCCTTTGCCGCGCCCGCCGCCACCGATCGCCGGTTCATCTTCGTGATCCAGCGGGGGGCCGCCGATGGCCTCGACACGCTGATCCCCTATGGCGATCCCGGCTATGCCCGGTTGCGCGCCGCGCTGGCGATCGATCCTGCGGGCGCGCACCGGCTCGACGGGCTGTTCGCGCTCCATCCGGCGCTGCCGAACATCGCGGCACTGTACCGGGATCGACAGGCGCTCTTCGTGCACGCGGTGGCGTCGCCCTATCGCGACCGCTCGCACTTCGATGGGCAGAATGTGCTGGAGACCGGCGGCACCACGCCCTACGCCATGCCGGACGGCTGGCTGAACCGGCTGGCGGGCCTGCTGCCCAGCCGCGCCACCGGGGATCCGATCGCATTTGCGCCGACCATCCCGACCGCGCTTCGCGGCAAGGCGCCCGTCACCTCCTACGCCCCGTCCGCCTTGCCGGATGCCTCGGACGACCTGCTCGCGCGCGTGTCGGCGCTCTACGCCGCCGATGCGCAGCTTCATCCGCTCTGGTCCGCCGCGATGCAGGCGCGCGCCGCCGCGGGCGCGGACATCGCCAGGGCCGACCCGGCCGGTATCGGTCGGCTCGCCGCCGGCTTCCTGGCCCGCGCGGATGGTCCGCGCATTGCGATGGTGGAAACCGGCGGCTGGGACACGCACAGCGATCAGGCATCCCGCCTCGGTCGCCAGCTGGCCAATCTCGATACGCTGATCGATGCGCTGCGGACCGGTCTCGGCCCGGCCTGGGCGCAGACGGTGCTGGTGGTCGCCACCGAATTCGGCCGGACTGCGGCGGCAAACGGCACCGGCGGCACCGATCACGGGACCGCGGCGGTGGCGATGCTGCTGGGTGGCGCGGTCCGTGGTGGTCGGATCCGGGCGGACTGGCCCGGTCTGGCACCCGCCAATCTGTATGAGGACCGCGACCTGCGGCCCACGCTGGATCTCGACGCGCTGCTCGCCGGTGCCGCCGCCGAATGCTTCGGCCTCGACCCCGTCGTCACCCGCCGGGCGCTGTTCGGAACCGGCACGCCGCCCGTGACGGGCTTGATCGCCTGACGGTACCGACGCGTCACGCGGCGGGCGGGTTGAAGGCGTTGATCGCGTCCAGCACCTGCGCCTCGATCTCCGCACGTCTCAGCCCGGGCGGGATCGGCGGACCGAACCGGAACGTCACCACCCCCGCCCGTTTCACGAACCCACGCCGCGGATAGACCCGGCCGCTGTCCAGCGCGACGGGTACGACCGGCAGGCCGAGCGTCCGGTACAGGCCGGCAAAGCCCGGCCGCAGCGGCGCGCGTACGCCCGGCGCGGTCCGGGTGCCTTCCGGAAAGATCACGATCGACCGACCCGCGGCCAGCGCGGCCTTGGCGGCGCGCATCATGATGCGCAGCGCGGTCGCCGATCCGTCCCGGTCCACCGGGATCACGCCATGCGCGCGCGCGGCACGGCCCCAGCCCGGAATATCGGCCAGTTCCTTCTTCACCACCACCGCCGGGTCGGGCAGCAGGATGATCAGTTCCAGCGTTTCGAACATCGATTCATGCTTCGCCGCGACCAGCACCGGTTCGTTCGGGATCACGCCTTCGATCCGCACCCGGATCCCCAGCAGCCAGCGCGCGCACCAGCGGTGATAATAGGCCCAGCCGCGGCTGACCTTCAGCACCGGCGGCGTCCCGAACGGCGCCGCCAGCAACGCCAGCAGCACCGCCCCCACCGATCCCGGCGCGAACGCGATCATGAACAGGATGGATCGGACGACCGCCATTCAATATCCCAATGGTGCTGCCGCGCGTCGCAGCAGATATTTCGTATATTCGGTCATCAGCACCAGCAGCCCCGGCTCGCTGCGCACGCCGTCCGGCAGGATCGTGACGTCACGCCCCAGCACGCGGCCCAGTTCGAACCGCGCGCGCGCCATATGCCAGTCGGTCGTCACCAGCCGCAACGATCGGTAGCCATGCCGTGCCACCCAGGCCGCGGTTTCGTCGGCATTGCTGCGCGTATCGACCGATTCGTCGCCCAGGTCGATGCAGCACGCGATCAGCCGCGGCGGCGCATGATATTCGGCGATCAGGTCCTGCGGCCGCACCCGGCGGTCGACTCCGGAAATCAGCATCCGCCTGGCCTGCCCCGCCTGCATCAGCGTCAGCCCGCGTGGAATGCGCCCCGGCCCGCCGGTCACCACCACGATCCCGTCGGTCCGCTGGTCCGGCCCCGGCCCAGGCAGCATGACCGCAAACAGCGCGAAACCCAGCAGCCAGGCGAGCACGCCGAGCGAGAACAGCCGCACGATCATGGTAACCGCCTCAGCGCGCGTACCACCGTCCAGCGCGCCGTCGTCGCCGCCAGCAGCGTCATCGCCACCGGCAACGCCGTCAGCAGCCCCCAACCCCAGCCCGGCAACGCCACCGTCCCGACCAGTTCGGACCCCAGGCCCGCCAGCCGGCGCGCGATCAGCACCAGCACGGCGACGCCGGCCAACAGGCCGATGAAGCCGGCGAACAACGCGTCCAGCGCGATCCGCCGCTGGAACAGGCGCGCGATCTGCACATCGGTCGCCCCCAGCAGGTGCATGACGTCGATGGTTCCGCGGTGGGTATCCAGCGCCGACGCGGCAGCCAGCACGACCGTGCAACCGGTCGCCGCCGTCATCAGCACCACCAGCGCCAGCGCCAGCCAACGCAGCGTCCCGATCAACCGCGCGACCGGGGCCAGCGCGGCGCGGTGATCGTCGACGCGGGCATCGGGCGCCACCCGCGCCAGTGCCGCGGCGATCCGCGGCATCGCCTCCGGCCCGCTCACCGACAGGTCGATCAGCACCGGCAGCGGCAGGTCGCCCGATCCGCGCGCACCCAGCCACGGTTCCAGCAACGCAGCCATTTCCGCCGCGCCGACCCTTTGGAAGGATCGTACCGCGGGATCCGCGCCGATCGCCGCCAGCACCGCGCTTGCCTCCGCCTCGCGCCGTTCGGCGTCGGCCTGCACGATCTGCACCGTGGCATGGTTGGCCAGCCCGCCGCCCAGCGTGCGCGCGGCACTGCTGAGCGCCACCCCGCCCGCCGCCGCCAGCGTGGTCAGGAACAGCATGATCGCCAGCACCCACGGCATCGGCCCGGACAGCCGCCCTTCGCGCAGCAGCCGGCGGTCGGCCGCCCGCACGATCGGGATCGGGGTCATGACCGCCACCTCAGCCGCCCGTCCGCGGCGGATAGCGCAGCGCGCCCGTCGGGTCCGCCAGCCGCCCGCCATCCAGCCGCAACATCTGCGCATGCGCGACCCGCGACAACAGGTGGATGTCGTGCGTCGCCACCACGATCGTCGTGCCCAGCCGGTTCAGCGCATCGAACAGGTGCAGCAGCCGCGCCGCCATTTCGGGATCGACATTGCCGGTCGGCTCGTCCGCGACCAGGATTTCCGGCCGGGCGATCACGGCGCGGGCGATCGCCACCCGCTGCTGCTCTCCGCCCGACAAGGTGGCCGGCCGCGCCTCCGCCCGCGACGCCAGCCCGACCCAGGCCAGCATCTCCCGCACCGGTGCATCCAGGTCGCGTTCCTCCACGCCTGCCACGCGCAGCGGCAACGCGACATTGTCATACGCAGACAGATAGGGGATCAGGCGGAAATCCTGGAACACCACGCCGATCCGCCGGCGAAAGCCCGGAAGGCGGTCGCGCGGCAGCATCACGACATCCTGTTCGAACAACCGGATCGTGCCGCGGGTCGGCCGCTGCGCCAGGTACAGCAGCTTCAACAGCGATGTCTTGCCGGCGCCCGACGCTCCGGTCAGAAAATAGAAGGCGCCCGGCGCCAGCGCGAAACTCAGGTCGGACAGCGTCTCGCCATCCGAACCATAGCGCAGACCGACATTCTCGAACTGGACGATCGTGCCCATCTTGCCCTTTCGCCTTCCGGCCATTGCCTTGGCATGGCGCGGGGGCGGTCGGCAAGGCGCAGCCGTCCGCACGGGAAATTGTTGCGCGACGCGTGCTTGCCGCGGTGCGGACAAGGTGCTTTATCGATTTGAAATCCTGTCCTGTCGCCAGCCCGTCCGGAAACCGATGATCCTCATCTGCCCCGCCTGCTCCACCCGCTATCTGGTTCCCGACACCGCGATCGGGGGCAGCGGGCGCCAGGTACGCTGCGCGGCCTGCCGCCACAGCTGGTTCGAAGCGCCGGCCGCCGAAGCGACGCCTGCACCCGCCGCCGCTCAACCGGCACCGCCACCGCCATTGCCGGACATCCCCGCCGCCGCACCGACTCCGGCACCCGCGCCGGACGTGCCACGCCGCGTCTATGGGGAGGAGGACCTGGCGGCGCGCAGCGGCATCGATCCGTTCGCGCATGCGCCGCCCTTCCGTCCACGCCGCAATCCGGCCAAGCTGTGGACGCTGATCGCGGTCGTCGTCGGCGTGCTGCTGATCGTCGCGATCGCGGCGCTGCTGGTGCTGGTGCCCACCAACGTCGCCGACCGCATCGGCCTGAGGAGCAGCGACGGCGGCGCGCAGAAACTCTACATCCGCCCGCTGCGGCAGGAACGGCGGACGATGGAAAGCGGCAACGAACTGCTGGAGGTGAGCGGCCGGGTCACCAACCCCACTGACAGGGTTCAAACCGTGCCCGATATCCGCGCCGAACTGCGCGATGCTTCCAAACGCACGGTCTACAGCTGGACGATCACCCGCCCCGCACGCGTCCTGCAACCCGGCGCCAGCGTCGATTTCGACAGTGCCGCGGTCGACGTGCCGAAAGGATCGTCGGACGTCATCCTGAGCCCGGCCGAACCCGTCCTCAACTGACTCCCATCCGCCGCGCGACCAGCACGAACCGCGCGCCCTGCAGGATCGCGGCCGCCACCATGCCGCCGCCGCACGCGATCGCCAGTCCGGGCGCGCCCCATCCGGCGGCATAGAGCCACCAGCCGAGCCCACCCGTGACCAGGAAATAGGCGATCACGCCGTTGATGCCGGCCGCGACCTGATCGCCAAGCGATCGGAGCGCATAGACCAGCACCAGCTGGATCCCGTCGAACAGCATGAACGGCGCCAGTGTCGCGACCAGCACGATGCCCATGCGGATCGCGGCCGGGTCCGGCGCCGACAGCGGCGGGACGATCAGGTCGCGCCCGATGAAGAAGATGGCGCCCATCATGCCCATCGCCAGTGCCGCCAGCAGCGCCGCGATCGCGGTTCGCGCCGCCGCCTGTTCCGGCTCGCCCGCCCCCACGGCATTGCCCACCCGCACGCCCGCCGCCGATCCGAAGCCCAGCGCGGTCGCGAACGCCAGGTTGTGGAGCGAGAACATCGCCTGGAACCCCGCCGCCGCGTCATCGCCCAGCCGCGTCGACAGCACGATCAGCCACGCGAACCCGATCAGCTCCAGTGCAGACGTCAGCGCCGGCACCACCCCGAATCGCGCCATCGCCGGCACGTCGCGCAAGGCGCGCATCCATGCGGCCGGCGACAGGTCGCGCAGACCCCGGCTGTCGGCGTCGCGCACGGTCCAGCATGCGCCCAGCAACGCAGCCGCACCTAGCATCGACACGGTTGCGGTCGCATGCGCCGCTCCCACCGCGCCCAGCGCCGGCAGGCCCAGATGCCCGCCGACCCACGCCCAGGCCAGCACCGCATTGGCGGGCAGCATCGCCAGGTTGACGACGGTCACGCGCCGCGGTGTGCTGATTCCTTCCAGGAAATAGCTGCTGGCGGTCAGCACCAGCTGCGCGGGCATCGCCGCCGCCATCGCGCGCACTACCGCCCCGCCCCCGGGCACCAGCGCGGGCGCGACACCCGCCGCGCGCAACATCGCCTCCCCGGCCAGGTACAGGATCGCCGCCAGCACCAGGCCCAGCAGGACGGCGTAGAGCAACCCGGCGCGCAGGCAGCCGCCCGTTCCTTTCCGGTCGTGCGCGCCATCCGCCCGCGCCGTGAAGACCAGGATACCGACCAATGCCGACAGCCCCATCACGATCAGAACGAAGGTCACGCTGCGGCTCGCGGCCAGCGCCGCCATCTGCTCCACACCCGCCCGCCCGACGATCGCGACATCGATCAGGTGCATCAGCGTCCAGTTGAGGCTGGTCAGCGCCACCGGCCATGCCAGGGCGGTCAGGCGGCGGGCCTCGTCGGACCAGCGGGAAGGAAGCATCGCCATGGGTGACCCGCTACAGCGTGGGCGCCCGCGCGTCACCCTCGCCCGGTCCCGCAAACCCGCTGTTGCGGTTCCGCAATCCCGCTGCTAGAGGCACCGGCCTACCGGCGTCCCCATTGCGGGACGGGTTCCACGATGTGCGGTCATGGCGGAATTGGTAGACGCGCAACGTTGAGGTCGTTGTGTCCGAAAGGACGTGGAAGTTCGAGTCTTCTTGACCGCACCATCTCGCTTCGCCCCCCCCCCTCTTCCACCGGAAAAGGGGGGTGAGGCTCCCCAGCCTCGTTAACAGCACCCCCTTGGAATCGCGTCTCGCCTTCAACTCCGTCCGCGATAGGGCTTTGCCTGATATTTCTGCTGCGCACGGGCGGGCGGGGGGCCGCGACGGCGGACCTGCTGTGGCGGCGGCCGATCGCCTAGCGGTTCGATCGCGACATTGTCCTCGCCGCCCGCGGTCCGGCGCAAGGCTTCGGCGAATCGGTCGGCCACTTCGCGCCGCACCTCGAACACCGTTTCCTGATCGCCGATCCGGATCGCGCCGATTTCGGTCTTGGTAATGTGCCCGCGCCGGCAGAGCAGCGGCAACAGCCAGCGCGCGTCGGCATTGCCGCGACGACCGACGTCCATCCGGAACCACACCGTATCCTCGAACCCCTGGCGCGGCCCGTCCATCTGCTGCGCGACCTGACGGTCGCCATCTGCGAACATGTCCTCCGGCTCCGGCAGGCGCGCGCGGTAGGACCGCACCAGCGCCGCCGCGATGTCTTCGGCCGAATGCTTCTCCAGCAGCGCGCGCGCCACGGCCAGATCGTCCTCGGCCGCGGCACCGGGCTGGATCGTCTCGACCAGCCGTTCATGGTCCTTCGCGCGGATCATGTCCGCGGTCGGTGCCTTTTCCCAGCGCGGGCGGATGTTGGCGGTCCGCATCATGCCTTCGGCACGCCGGCGGCGCGGGAACGGCACGATGATGACGCACACGCCCTTGCGCCCGGCGCGACCGGTTCGGCCCGACCGATGCTGCAACGTGTCCGCCCCGACCGGCAATTCGGCATGCACCACCAGTTCCAGATTGGGCAGGTCGATCCCGCGCGCGGCGACATCGGTCGCGACACACACGCGGGCACGACCGTCGCGCAGGGCCTGCAAGGCATGGCTGCGTTCCGACTGCGACAATTCGCCCGACAGCGCGACCGCGGCAAAGCCACGCTCGACCAGGCTGGCGTGCATCCGCCGCACATTGTCACGCGTGGCGCAGAACACCATCGCGCCGGCCGCTTCCTGATGGCGCAGTACGTTTACCACCGCATGTTCGATGTCGGCCGGCGCGACCGTGATCGCGATATAATCGATGTCGGCATGCGCTTCGCCGCGTGCCATCGTTTCGATGCGGTGCCCGTTCTTCTGGTACCGCCGGGCCAGATCGACGATCGGCCGCGGCAGCGTCGCGGAGAACAGCAGGGTCCGGCGGCTGTCGGGCGTGGTGTCCAGAATCTGTTCGATATCGTCGCGGAACCCCAGGTCCAGCATCTCATCGGCTTCGTCCAGCACGACGACGCGCAACCCGTCCAGCACCAGGCTGCCGCGTTCCAGATGGTCACGCAACCGGCCGGGCGTTCCCACCACGATATGCGCACCCTGCGCCAGGTTGCGCTGTTCCTGCCGGACGTTCATGCCGCCGACGCAGGATGCAACCCGCGCGCCGGTCTGCAGATACAGCCATTTCAGTTCGCGTTCGACCTGCAACGCCAGTTCGCGCGTCGGCGCGATGATCAGCGCCATCGGCTTCTCGGTATAGCCGAATCGCTCCTGTTCGCCGAGCAGTTCGGCGGCGAAGGCGAGACCGAAGGCGATGGTCTTGCCCGATCCGGTCTGCGCGGACACCAGCAGGTCGCGGCCGACCGCATCGGGTTCCAGCACGGCGGATTGGACCGCGGTCGGCGTTTCGTAACCGCGTTCGGTCAGTGCCGCCGCCAGCAGGGGGGGCAGTTGGGAAAAAGGCATTTGGTATCCGGATCGGGAAAGGGTCAATCGGAGCCTATAGCACCAACCCGGCGCTCCATCCACTGGCCCAGGCCCATTGGAAATTATATCCACCCAACCAGCCGGTGACATCGACCGCTTCACCCACGAAATACAGGCCGGGCGCGGTCTTCGCTTCCATCGTCCGCGACGACAGACCGGCGGTATCGACGCCGCCGACGGTCACTTCCGCCTTCGCGAACCCCTCCGATCCGCTGGGGATGAACGACCAGCCATTCAGCTGCCGTCCCGCCGCTTCCAGCCGCGCGTTCGGGATATCCGCCAGATTGCCGGGCAGTGCCAGCGCATCGGCCACCACGCCCGCCAGCCGATCGGGTAGCAGGTCGGCCAGCACGCGCCGCACGTCCGCGCGCGGCCGCACCCGCTTTGCCGCCAGCAACGCCGTAACGCCGTCCACGTCCGGCAACAGGTCGATCGTCACCGCGTCGCCATGCCGCCAATAGGAGGAGATTTGCAGGATCGCCGGCCCCGACAAGCCCCTGTGCGTCAACAGCGATGCTTCCCGGAACGCCGCCTTGCCGCACCGCGCCACGGTATCCAGCGCCACCCCCGCCAGCCCGCGAAACGCCAGCGCATCTCCGCCCAGCGTCAACGGCACCAGCGCGGGACGCGGCTCGACCACCTTCAACCCGAACTGCCGGGCCAGGTCATAGGCATAGCCGGTCGCCCCGATCTTCGGGATCGCCGGGCCGCCGGTCGCCACCACCAGCGACGGCGCGCGGAACGCGGTGCCGTTGGCGATCACGCGATATCCGCCGTCCTGCGCCACCGACTCGATCCGGTGCGCCAGCCGCACGTCGACGCCACCGGCCCGCATCTCGTACGACAGCATGTCGACGATCGCGTGCGCCTTCCCGTCGCAGAACAGCTGCCCCAACGTCTTTTCATGCCAGGCGATGCCATGGCGATCGACCATCGCGATGAAGTCGGCGGGCGTGTAGCGGCCCAGCGCGGATTTTGCGAAATGCGGATTCTTCGACAGGAACCGGTCCGGTGCCGTCCCGACATTGGTGAAATTGCATCGCCCGCCGCCGGAAATAAGGATCTTCTTGCCGGGTGCATCGGCATGGTCCAGCACCAGCACGCGCCGTCCGCGTTGTCCGGCGGTCAGCGCCGCCATCATGCCGGCCGCGCCCGCGCCCAGCACGATCGCGTCATACTCGTTCGAAATCATGGACGCGCTCTGCCCGCGGTCGGACCCTATTGGCAATGTCGAAGCGTTTCCCCATGTCATAGATCCAGTTCAGGGAGTCCCAGTGCCGCCGCCTGCCGCCCATATCCACGCGATCGGCACTGCCGTCCCGTCCCATGACATTCACCGCGCGTTCGTCGATTGGGCCAGCGCGCGCCTGCGGGATCGCCGCGAATCACTACTGTTCCGGCGGATGGATCAGCGCTCCGGTATCGCTGCGCGCTGGTCGGTGCTACCGGCTACCGCGGACGGCGGGTCGCCGGTCGCGGACGGCGGCTTCTATGCGGTCGATCCGCTGCCGCCAACCTCCGCCCGCATGGACATCTATGCCGATGCTGCCCCCGCTCTGGCGCTACAGGCGATCCGCGGCTTGGCGGATCAGGTCGCGCTGGACGGCATCACGCATCTGGTGGTGGCAAGCTGCACCGGGTTCATGGCGCCGGGCCTGGATCAGGTGCTGGCGGCGCGGCTCGGCCTTGCCGCTGACGTCGAACGCACGCTGGTCGGGTTCATGGGTTGCTACGCCGCGGTCGTGGCGCTGCGCACCGCGCACCATATCGTCAGGTCCGAACCGGCGGCGCGCGTGCTGGTGGTCACCGTCGAATTGTCGACGCTGCACCTGCAACCCGCGGATACGCTCGAACCCCTGCTGGCGATGCTGCAATTCGGTGATGGCGCCGCCGCCGCGCTGGTGACGGCGGAACCCGGCGGCTTTGCGATCGATCGGCCGTTCGCGGCCACGCTGCCCGATACGGCCGATCTGATCCGCTGGGCGATCGGCGATACCGGCTTCGCGATGCACCTGTCGGGGGAGGTGCCGGGCCACATCAACCGCGCGCTGGCCGATCCGCGCTTCCGTGCCCGGCTGCTCCCGCACGGCGCCGACATGATCGACGCCTGGGCCGTCCATGCCGGGGGCCGGTCGATCCTGGACGCGGTGGAACAGGCGCTGGCGCTCCCACCGGAGGCGCTGGCCGAATCGCGTGGGGTGCTGCGGCGCTATGGCAACATGTCGTCCGCCACCTTGATGTTCGTACTGGCCGATCTGCTCGATCGTCCCACCGCGCGCACCGGCCTGGCGGTCGCGTTCGGGCCGGGCCTCGCGGCGGACGGTTTCCGGTTCCTGCGCGCATGACGCTTGCGGTTCGCAGCACGGCGGAGGAGGCGATGGACGCCGCCGATCTGCCCGCTGCGGACTATGCCGCCGTGCTGGCCGATCTCGCGACCGTGAACAGCATCACGCTGGCTCGCCGCCCGACCCTGGCGTTTCTCGATCGTGCGATCGGCAACCGCACGCATCTCCGGCTGCTGGATGTCGGCTATGGCGAGGGCGACATGCTGCGCGCCATCGCCCGCTGGGCCGCGCGGCGCGGGATCGTCGCCGAACTGGTCGGGATCGATCTCAATCCCAACAGCGCCACCGCGGCGCGGACCGCCACCGCCGCGGGCCTCGACATCGACTATCGCACCGGGGACTATGCCGATCTGGCGGGACAGGGCTGGGACGTGATCGCATCCAGCCTCGTCGCCCACCACATGACGGCGGACCAGTTGCGCGCCTTTCTGCGCTTCATGGAGGCGGAGGCCGCGGCCGGCTGGATCGTCAACGATCTGCACCGCCACCGGATCGCTTATGCCGGCTATCCCCTGCTCGCGCGGCTGATGCGCTGGCATCCGATCGTCCGCGCCGATGGCCGGCTGTCGATCGCCCGCGCCTTTCGTCCGGCCGATTGGTCGGCGATCCTCGCGGACGCGGGTATCGGCCCCGCGGCCAGGATCGTGCGCCGCTTTCCGTTCCGGCTGTGTGTGGAACGGGTGCGATGACCCCGCTCGTCGCGGGCGGCGGGCCGGCGGGAACGACGGCGGCGATCCTGCTGGCGCGCGGTGGGGCGGCGCCCCGCCTGCTGGAACGCACCACCGGCCCGCATGATGTCGTATGCGGCGCGTTCCTCGGCTGGGATGCGCTCGCCAATCTCGCGGCGCTCGGGATCGATCCGGCGGCGCTGGGCGCGCATCCGATCACGCGCATCCGCATGATCGCGGGCGGACGCCGGATCGAAACCGCGCTGCCGCACCCCGCCGCCGGCCTGTCGCGCCGCCGGCTGGACGAGGCGCTGCTTGATCTGGCGGTGACGGCCGGCGTCGGGCTGGAACGCGGCGTGACGATCCGGGAGGCGATCGGCACCACCCTGCGCCTTGCCGATGGCGGCACCGCCACCGGTGACGCGCTGTTCCTCGCCACCGGCAAGCATGAACTGCGCGGTGCCGCCCGCCCGCGGGCCGCCGCACCGTCGATCGGGTTCCGCACCGCGCTGCCCGCCTCCCGCCCGCTGACCGCCGCGCTGGACGGCATCATCGAACTCCACGCGTTCGACGGCGGCTATGCCGGCATCCTGCTGCAGGAGGATGGCCGCGCCAATCTCTGCCTGTCGGTGGAGGCGCACCGGGTCGGCTCCGGCGGGATCGACGCGCTGCTCCTGGAACTTCAGCACCGCGCGCCCCTGCTGGCGGAACGCACCGCCACCGCCACCGGCTGGAACGCGATCGCGGGTGTTCCCTATGGCTGGCGCGCGACCGAGACCGAGGCGGGGCTGTTCCGGCTGGGCGACCAGGCGGCTGTGATTGCGTCGCTGGCGGGGGACGGTGTCGCGATCGCACTGGCCAGCGGTCGATCCGCCGCCGCCGCCTATCTTCGCGGCGGGCCCCAGGCGGCGATGGGCTGGCAACGCGCCTTCGCCGCGCGTGCCCGACGCCCGCTCGCGGTAGCGGGCGGCATCCGCCATCTTGCCGAACATCCGCGCTGGCGCGGGCCGATGGCCCGGCTGCTCGCCACCCTGCCGGGCATCGCGCGGATCGCGGCCCGCGCCACCCGCATCGGGCATTGACGGCGGACCAGCCGCTTCCCAGATTATTGTCATGGAAAAGATTCAGAAATCGGACGCCGAATGGCGCGCGGCCCTCACACCCGAACAATATCAGGTGCTGCGCCAGGCCGGTACCGAACGCGCGTTCACAGGCGAATATAACGCCAACAAGCGGCCCGGCGACTATCACTGCGCCGCCTGCGGCACGCTGTTGTTCGACAGCGCGCACAAATATGATTCGGGCAGCGGCTGGCCCAGCTTCACCGCCCCCGCCGATCCCGCCGCGGTCGAGGAACTGGTCGACCGCGCCCATGGCATGGTGCGGACCGAAGTGCGCTGCGCCGCCTGCGAAGGCCATCTCGGCCACGTCTTTCCCGACGGCCCGGGCGAAACCGGCCTCCGCTACTGCATGAATTCGGCGGCGCTCGCGTTCGAACCCCGCGAGGATTGATCGCTCAGGGCCGCGCGCGCTCCTCGATCAGCATGTCGCGCGCCACGCGCTGCAACGCCGCCGCCTGATCGGGGGACAGCCCCAGTTCGGCGGCGGCCCGCTCTTGCCGGCCCAGCAGGGTCGGATCCCGCCCGGTGATGCTGCCGAACAGGGTCAGCGCCGACAGATAATAGCCGGCGTTGCTGGCATGATACTGATCCCAGCTCCACAGATCGACTTGCCCATATGTCGTTCCGTCATACGGGTTGGGGTCCGCGACGCCGGTGGTCATCGCCAGCGTCCATGCCTGACCGACCGGCACCACCGCCGCGCGCACGCCCTTCCCCGCCAGATCATAGCCCCGCCGGACGTCCTCGGTCATCGCCGCGATCGGCCGACCATACCAGTATCCGCCCGGTCGATATGTCTGGTCCGCCCGCGCCCAGGTCGCCTCCAGGCGCAGGTCGACCGCCGGATTGCGCGCGCGGAACAGCGCGGCCAGTTGCCGAACCGACGCGATCAGCGTCGTCGGGTCCCCCGGTCGGTCCGCGTCCAGCGTGCTGTAGCTTTGCAGCACGACATGATCCCAATGCCGGTCGATCCGCCCCCGCCGTTCCGCCATGTGCCAGTCCAGCCCCTTACCCGGCGCGGTTTCCAGACTGACCTCATAGGATAGGCCGGCCGCGTCGGCGAACGTCTTGAACAGCGCGGGCACCCCGCCGACCCGCTCTCCGTTCAGGTCCGTCACACGCTCCGGTTGGTAATGCTGCACCGCTGAATTGGCGCCATAGGTGAAGCTGTTGCCCACGAACAGGATCGTCTCCGCACCCGCCGGGCATACGGCCACGGCACCGATCAACAGCGATATTGCGATCCGCAAGCGCATCATGCGACAGTCTCCGTTCAGTTTCGGCGCCTTATCCGCGTTAACCGATTGAAACCGCAACCGACACATCACGTTGTCACGATATCGTCACGAAGAGAGGAATGCCCGATGTCGCATACGCCCCCGATACCGGATGCCGCGACCGCCCCCTTCCCCGCGCATCCCGCACCGCGCCCGCATGCCGACATACCGACACCCCCCACCCCGCCGACCCCGCCAAAGCCCGACAGCACCGGCGACTCCACCACCCGCCGCGTGATTGCCGGCGCTGCGGTCGGAATCGGGTCGGCCGCGATCGTCGCCGCGCTGCTCTACACCAACCGCAAGGCCGCGGACGCGCAGAAGATCGCCGCGAAGGACCGGGCACAGCATCCCGAAGCGGCCGATTGATGGCGCGCGCCGTCGAAACGGGGGCTTGACCCCCGCCACCGGCGTGCCGCACCGTCCGTATCATGAAACGCCCACTCCTTGCCGCTGCCGCCCTGTCGCTGATCGCCGCCGCGCCCGCCCCTGATCCCGCCGAACTCAACCGTACGATCACCGCGCTGGTCGGGTTCGGAACGCGCCATACCTTGTCGTCGGCGACCGATCCCAAGCGCGGCATCGGTGCCGCGCGGAATTGGGCGGCAAAGCGGTTCGCGACGATCGGCCGCAGTTGCGGAAACTGCCTGAAGATCGAACGCATCGCCGATCGCTTCACCGGTCCCCGCGCGCCGGATGGCGTGGTAGTGGAGGATGTGATCGCCATTCAGCGCGGCACCGGCGATCCGAACCGCGTCATCATCATCCAGGGTCATATCGACAGTCGCGTCACCGACGTGATGGACGCCGTCCACGACGCGCCCGGCGCCAATGACGACGGTTCCGGCAGCGCGCTGGTGATCGAGGCCGCCCGCATCCTGTCCCGCGAAAGATTTGCCGGCACGATCGTCTACGCGCTTCTGTCAGGCGAGGAACAAGGGCTCTGGGGTGGCAAGCTGCTCGCCGCCACGGCAAAGGCGCGCGGGTGGCAGGTCGCAGGGGTGCTCAACAACGACATCGTCGGCAACTCCCATGGCCAGGGCGGCGACCATGTCGACAACCGCGTCCGCGTGTTCAGCGAAGGTGTCTCCGCCGCGGCCGACCTGCCCGCGGTCAAGGCCGCGCGGGCGATCGGGGCGGAAGATGACGGCCCATCCCGCGCGCTTGCCAAGCTCGTGCGCCGCATCGGCGCGCCGCAGATGGCGACGCTGGAGGTCGTGACCGTCCACCGCCCGGATCGCTTCAGCCGCGGCGGCGATCAGACCCCGTTCATGGAAGCCGGCTACCCCGCGGTGCGGTTCAGCGAAGCGGTCGAGAATTACGATCACCAGCATCAGGACCTGCGTACCGAAAACGGTGTCGTCTATGGCGACACGATCGCCGGCGTCGATTTTCCCTATCTCGCGAAGGTCACGGCGCTCAACATCGCGGTTGCGCGGGAATTGGCGAACGCCCCGGCCGCACCGACCGGCGTCACCATCTCCGGCGCGCTGAAGGCGGATACCACCGTGGCCTGGAACCCCGTGCCTGCCGCCGCCGGCTATCGCATTCGCTGGCGCCGCGCCGACAAGTCCGACTGGACCGATCGGCGCGATGTCGCCGCCGGTACGCTTTCGACCATGCTGCGCAACATCAACATCGACGACACCTTCTTCGGCGTCTCCGCTCTGTCGCAGGATGGCGCGGAAAGCCTGGTCACCTTTGCCGAGGGCGCCCCGCGGAAATAAGCCCCGGCGGATGCCGGGGCGCGGTGTCAGAACGCCGCGATGCCGGTGATCGCCCGTCCCAGGATCAGCGCATGCACGTCATGCGCGCCTTCATAGGTGTTGACGGTTTCCAGGTTCATCACATGGCGCATCACGCCATATTCACCCGATATCCCGTTGCCGCCGTGCATGTCGCGCGCCGCCCGGGCGATATCCAGCGCCTTGCCGCAATTGTTGCGCTTGACGATCGACACCATCTCCGGCGCGAACCGGCCCTCATCCATCAGCCGCCCGACGCGCAACGACGCCTGCAGGCCCAACGCGATCTCGGTCTGCATGTCGGCCAGCTTCTTCTGATACAGCTGGGTCGCCGCCAGCGGTCGCCCGAACTGCTTGCGGTCCAGCCCATATTGCCGCGCCGCATGCCAGCAGAACTCCGCCGCACCCATCGTGCCCCAGCTGATCCCGTATCGCGCGCGGTTGAGGCAACCGAACGGCCCCTTCAGCCCCGCGACATTGGGCAGCAACTGCTCCTCGCCCACCACCACGCCATCCATGACGATCTCGCCGGTGATCGACGCGCGCAGCGACAGCTTGCCTTCGATCTTCGGCGCGGACAGCCCGGCCATGCCCTTTTCCAGAATGAACCCGCGGATCGCGCCGCCATGCGCGTCGGATTTGGCCCACACCACGAACACGTCCGCGATCGGCGCGTTGCTGATCCACGTCTTGGCCCCGCTGATCCGGTATCCGTCCGCGACCTTTTCGGCCCGGGTGGTCATGCCGCCGGGATCGGATCCCGCCTCCGGCTCGGTCAGCCCGAAACAACCGATATGTTCGCCCGAGGCCAGGCGCGGCAGATATTTGCGACGCTGTTCCTCCGAGCCATAGGCATGGATCGGATACATCACGAGCGACGACTGCACGGACATCATCGACCGGTATCCGCTGTCGATCCGCTCCACCTCGCGCGCGACCAGGCCATAGGCGACATAGGATGCGCCGACACCGCCATATTCCTCCGGCACCGTCGGCCCCAGCAGCCCCAGCGCGCCCATTTCGCGGAAGATCGCGGGGTCGGTCTGCTCGTCCCGGAATGCCGCCACGATCCGCGGCGCCAGTTTTTCCTGGGCATAGGCCGCCGCCGTATCGCGGATCAGCCGCTCCTCGTCGCTCAACTGATCGTCGATCAGGAACGGGTCCGCCCAGTCGAAACCACCCATGCCACCAGCCGCCACGCGCACTCTCCGTTTGTTTCAACCTAAATCAGCCTTTGGCAGGGCAAGTGCAAGGGCAGAGGGAGACAAGCGCCCCCGCTTCGCGTTACCGCCTTCCCATGACACCGTTTCTCCACATCGCCGGTCTCGCCAAGTCCGTGCCCGGCGGGCGATCGCTGTTCCACGGGCTGGACCTGACCGTCGGCAAGGGCGAACTGATCGCGATCATGGGTGAATCCGGTGTCGGAAAATCGACGCTGCTCAACATCATCGCCGGCCTGGACCGGCCGGATCATGGCACGGTCGCGATCGAAGGCCGCCCCTTGTCGGATATGGACGAAGCCGCCGCGACCCGGCTGCGGCGCGACCGGATCGGCTTCGTGTTCCAGGCCTTTCACATCCTGCCCTACCTCACGCTCCGCCAGAATGTCGCGCTCCCGCTCGCGCTTGGCGGGGTGCGCGCACGCGCCGCCACCGCACGCGCCGACGCGCTGCTCGATCTGGTCGGCCTGGGGGATCGCGGCGCGGATTATGCCAAGGACCTGTCGGGGGGCGAGTTGCAGCGGATCGCGATCGCGCGTGCTCTGGTGCATGACCCCGCCTTGATCCTGGCCGACGAACCGACCGGCAATCTGGATCCCGAAACCGCCGACCGCATCCTGGCCCTGTTCGCCGATACGGTGCGCAGCCGCGGCGCCGGCGCGGTGATCGTCACGCACAGCGCGGTCGCCGCCGCGATCGCCGATCGCACGCTGCTGCTGACGGCCGCCGGTCTGGTCCCGCATGTCGGCTGACCTGGTCGCGCCGCCGCTGGCACTGCGCTGGATGATCGCCGGCGAATGGCGCGCCCACCCCGCGCGCGTCCTGGTCGCGGCGCTGGCGATCGCGGTCGGTGTCGCGCTGGGGTTTGCGGTGCATCTGGTCAACGGGTCGGCGCTCGACGCGTTCGGGCAGGCGGTGCGCGCGGTGAACGGCGACGCCGATCTTCAGGTGCGTGCCGCCACCCCGATCGGGATGGACGAGGCACTCTATCCGCGTGTCGCCACCCTGCCCGGCATTGCCGACGCCAGCCCGGTGGTCGAACTGCGCGCCGCCGCGGGCGGCACCCCGCTGACCCTGATCGGGCTCGACATCCTGCGCGCGGGGCAGGTAACGCCCGCGCTGATCGGACAGCCCGTCGCCGGGCCTGATCGTGCGACCGCTGCTCCATTCGATGACCGGGCGGTCTTTCTGTCGCGCGCCGCGCTCCAGGCGATCCGCATGCCGATCGGCGCCACCATCCGGATCACGGCCCATGGTCGCACGGTCCCGCTCCGCATCGCCGGCGTGCTTCCGGCGGTGGAGGCCGGACGGCGTATCGCCGTGACCGACATCGCCACTGCACAATGGCGGTTCGATCGGATCGGGCGAATCGATCGCATCGACCTGAAATTGGGTGAAGGCGCCGACGCCGCCATCGTCCGCCGCACACTTGCCGGCGCGTTGCCCCCCGCCGCCACGCTCGCCACTGCCGGCAGCGATGCGCAACAGGGCGCCGCGCTCAGCCGCGCCTACCGCGTCAATCTCGATATGCTGGCGCTGGTCGCGCTGCTGACCGGGGGCTTTCTGGTCTATTCGGCGCAATCGCTGTCGGTCACGCGGCGGATGCGCAGCTTCGCGCTGCTCCGCACGCTCGGCCTGCCGCGCGGCGGGATCCTGGTACAGGTCGCGATCGAAGGGCTGATCGTGGGTGTGGCCGGCACGCTGTCGGGCCTGGCGCTCGGCTATGCGCTGGCCTCGGTGGCGCTGGCGCGGTTCGGCGGCGATCTCGGCGCCGGATACTTCGGCGGCGTGGCACCGCAGCTGCGCTTCGATCCCGCCGCCGCCGCCCTGTTCGCCGCGCTTGGTCTGGCGGCGGCTCTGGCGGGCAGCATCGTTCCCGCGCGCGCCGCCGCGCGGGCGGCACCCGCGGTCGCGCTCAAAAATGCCGGCGACGTCATCGATCCCCGCACGCCGGTGCGGTGGCGCATGCCGCTGCTGCTGATCGCGGCCGGCATCGTCACGGCGCTCATGCCCGCCATCGGCGGGTTGCCGCTGCTCGGCTACGGGGCGATGGCGCTGCTGCTCGCCGGGGGAGTCGCGGCGACGCCCTGGCTGGCGCGCGCGCTGCTGGCGCCGTTCGATCGCCGTGCGACCGGCCGGCCCGCGGTCGATCTCGCCATCCGCCATCTCCGGGGCGCACCGGGGCAGGCCGCCGTCGCGCTCAGCGGCATCGTCGCCAGCACCGGATTGATGATCGCCATGGCGGTGATGGTCACCAGCTTCCGCGGCGCAGTGGACGACTGGCTGGGCGACGTCCTGTCGGCGGATCTCTATCTGCGCGTCGAAGGCGGCACCGGCGGCTTCGATCCCGCGGCGCAGGCCCGCCTCCGCGCGCAGCCCGGCGTCGCCGCCATCGCCTTCACCCGGCAGATTCCGGTGACGCTGGCGGCGGATCAGCCGCCGATGACGTTGATCGCACGCCCGATCGACGCCACCCTGCCGCTGATCGATCCCCCTGTCCCGGTCCCTGCCGGCACGGTGCCGGTCTGGCTGTCCGAACCCGCCGCCCGCCGCCTCGATCTCGACCGGGGCGATCACATCGCGTTGCCGGTCGGCCGGGGAACGCGGTTTACCGTTGCCGGCATCTGGCGTGATTATGCGCGGCAACAGGGCGCGATCGCGATCGACGGCACCACCTATGATCGCCTGACCGGGGATATCGCCCGCGACGAAGGCGCGGTGACGCTCCGGCCCGGCGCCGATCCGACCCGCGTCGGCCGCGCGCTCACCGCCGCAGCACCGGCCGAACTGGCGGGCAGCGTGTCGATCGCGCGTCCCGCGACGCTGCGCGCCTTCGCGCTCAGGCTGTTCGATCGCAGCTTCGCGATCACCTATGTCCTCGAAGCGGTGGCGGTGATCGTCGGGCTGGCAGGTGTCGCCACCACCATTTCGGCGCAGACGATCGCCCGCATCCGCGAATTCGGCATGTTACGCCACATCGGCGCCGGACGTGGGCAGATCATCGCGATGCTGGCGACGGAAGGCGCGCTGCTGGGCCTGGTCGGCGGCGTCGCCGGCATCCTGTTGGGGCTTGGCCTGGCGCAGGTCCTGATCCACGTCGTCAACCCGCAATCCTTCAACTGGACGATGACGACGCGCGTGCCGATCGGGCTGGTCAGCGGCGTGGCGGGCGCGCTCGTCCTGGCCGCCGCGGCCACCGCCATCCTGGCCGGCCGCCGCGCTGTGGCGATCGACGCGGTGCGTGCGGTGCGAGAGGATTGGTGATGCGCGCGCTTTTCCGCCTGCTCGCGCTGCTGCTGCTCGCCGCCGCCGCACCCGCCACCGACTATCCGGTGGTCCGGCCTGGCGTACCGATCGCATTTCCGGCCGATCATGGTGCCCATCCCGCCTATCGCACCGAATGGTGGTATGCGACCGGCTGGCTGCGGACAGCCGATGGCGAGGACCTCGGTTTTCAAGTCACCTTCTTCCGTTCGCGCCTGCCGGTCGATTCTGCCAACCGCAGCGCGTTCGCGCCGCGCCAGCTGATCTTCGCGCATGCCGGCCTGTCCGATCCTGCCACCGGCCGCCTCCTGCACGATCAGCGCGCGGCTCGGGCGGGGTTCGGGCTGGCGCAGGCCGCCACCGGCGACGCTGCCGTCGCCATTCGCGACTGGCAGTTCCGGCGGCTTCCCGACGGTCGTTTCACCACCCACGTTCCGGCCAGGGGCTTCACGCTCGCGCTTGCCTTCACCCCCACCCAGCCGCCGATGTTGCAGGGCGTTGGCGGCTATAGCCGCAAGGGGCCGGATCCCGCGGACGCCAGCCATTATTATTCCGTGCCGCAGCTTCGCGTCGCGGGAACGGTGCTGCGCGGGGGCAAGGCCGTGCGCGTCACCGGCACCGCCTGGCTCGATCGGGAATGGTCGTCGCGCTATCTGGATCCGCGCGCGGCGGGGTGGGACTGGACCGGCCTCAACCTGGAAGACGGATCCGCGCTCATGGCATTCCGCATTCGCGGGCGGACCGGGGGGACGCTGTGGGCGGGCGGATCGCTCCGCCGTCCCGACGGCCGGATCGTTCGCTTCGCACCGGGCGATGTTACGCTCACCACACGCCGCCGCTGGCGCTCACCCGCCACCGGGGCCGTCTATCCCGTCGACCAGGAACTGGCGGTACGCCTGCCCGAAGGGGTGCGCCGATTCCGGCTGACCCCGCTGTTCGACGCGCAGGAACTGGATGGCCGCGCCGGCGGTTTGCCGGTCTATTGGGAGGGGGCGGTGCGCACCCGGGGCGGCCGTGGCTATCTCGAACTGACGGGTTATGTCACGCCGTTGGCGATCTGATCGGCTCCGTCACGATGGTCTTGGATCAAAACCCGAACCTGCGCTAGACAGCGTGCGTCGACGGGCCGAGGACATGATGATTTCAACCGACCGGAACATAAGGCGCGCGCTGCCCTGGGCTGCACTCGTGCTCGCATGCGCCGGTCTGGTGCTGCTCGGCTGGTCCTGGTCCGAATCCCGGCGCGAGGCAGCGGCGCTTCGGACGTGGCAGGCGACAATGCTGCACCAGATTGCGGCCGCGTCGGATCAGGATGCCACGATGGCCCCTGCCGATGCGTCCGGTGCGCTGGCGAACATCATCGCGTCGCGCGATGCGGCAACCGCCATGGTGGCGACCCGGCCGGTGCCACCGCGCGACGATGCGGCAACCGGCGGGTCGCAGGCGGCCTCGCCGCTGCGCCCGGACGCCGCCAAGGCGGAAATCGCCCGGCTCAGCCATACGCAGAGCACCGGCACCGCCGCCGGTGATGCCCAGATCATCGATCAGGACAGCCGTGCCGCCTGGAACGGGTGGAAATGATGCGGCGCGTCCTCCCGTCGCTGCTGCTGTGCGTGCTGCTGGCGGCTTGTGCCCGGCCAACCGCGCCGCACGTCGCGACCCCGGCGGCGCCGGTCCGGGTACTCCCGCAGCAACCCGCCAGGGCGGAGGTGACGGTGAAGGTGCCTGTGGTCACTCAAACGATCGAACATTGTCCCACCGCCGCCGAAATCCGCAGATTGCGCGCCGCGCGTCCGAAACCGTTGCGCAGTCAGGCGATGCCGGCCAGCCCCGCCGAGCGTGTTGCCCGCACCAGCGCCCAACTTGGCCTGTACGAAGCCCGCGGCGCTTGGGCTGACCAGGTCGAGGAAGCCCTTGCCCGCTGCGACCCGTCCTGAACCGGGGCCCTGACGGTCATGGACAAGGCGGACAATCGGCCTAGCATCCTGTCATCGGTCGAACCGGGGGGAACAGGATGCCGTTGATCGCGAAGATGCTGGCGCTCATGGGATTGATGGCGGCCGGCGGCACAAGCAGCGGACCGTTGCCATCGGCGGTGCGCGGTGCCGTTCCCGGTTTCTCGGGACAGATCCTGGTCGCTGATCGTACGCATATTCTGTTCGACGAACGCCTCGGCACCGCGCCGCATAGTGCGATCTGGCCATGGGGATCGGTCAGCAAGCAGGTCACCGCCGCGCTCGTGATGATGGAGGTCGACCGCGGCCGGCTGTCTCTCGATGACCGGATCATCGACCGGCTTCCCGATTTCCCCAATGCGGATACCGGGCGGGCGACGATCCGCCAGCTGTTGCAGCATATGTCCGGCCTGCCGAACAGCAACGACATGCCCGGCAATCCGCCCGGGACCGCATTCTACACCCGCCGCGGTGCGGGGGTCGGGGGCCGGGCCGATGCCTATGGCTTCTGCGCCGGTCCGGGAAAGCCGCCTTCGGGAACGCAGTTCAGCTATAATAATTGCGATACGATCGTGATCGGCGCCATCCTCGAACGCGTCAGCGATCTGCCGTTCGCGACCCTGCTCGCACGGCGGGTGCGGCGGCCGTTGCACATGGCGTCGTTGCACATGGCACGCCCCTTCGAACTGCCGGTTCCGGGCCGGTCGCAGGGTCGGCCCGTCCCTCGCGAAAATCTCGCTACCTACGGCCCGGCCGGTGCCATGATCGGCTCCGCACGGGATCTGGTCGCCTTCGACCGGGCGTTGATCGACGATCGGCTGCTATCGCGGGGCGCAAGGACGGTCCTGTGGCAGGGTGATCCGAAGATCGGCTATGGTGCGCTCGGCGCCTGGTCCTTTCCGGCGCGGCTGGCCGGCTGCAAAGGCGACGTCCGGCTGATCGAACGCCGCGGCAGCGTTGGCGGGGTGCAGGCGCGCAACATCATCGCCCCGGATCTCGGTCGCATGGTCGTCGCGTTCACCGACGACGCCGATTATGACTTTGGCGAGATCTGGCAGGGCAGGGGCGCGGCCTACCGGCTGCTGTCGGCGGCGCTCTGCACCTGAATATGCATGACCCTGGCGCGCGGCGATCCTCGCCCGACGTCACATGTCGCCGGGCATACCGATGCACGCATGCACGCACTGCGTGAAATGCGCGATCGTGAAGGGCTTGGTCAGGATCGTCATCCCAGGCTCCAGCTGCCCCGCACCGACGGCGGCGCTGGCGGCATAGCCGGTCACGAACAGGATCGGCAGGTCGGGGCGGACCGCCCGGCCGGCGTCCGCCACCTGCCGGCCATTCAGCCCGCCGGGCAGTCCGACATCGGTGACGAGCAGGTCGATCGCGATATCCGACCGCAGCATCGCGACACCGTCGGCTCCGTTCGCGGCCTCCAGCACGCGGTATCCGGCCTCGCCCAACGCCTCGCTCATCAGCGACCGGATCGCGGCCGCATCCTCCACCACCAGCACGGTGGCCCCCGTCGCGACATGCGCGACGGCGTCGCGCGGCGTGGCTGCTTCCTCGGGCCGGTCGGTGCCGCTGTGACGCGGAAGGTACAGGCAGATGGTGGTGCCCTGCCCGACCTCGGACTGCAGGTGCACCTGGCCACCGGACTGGCGGATGAAGCCATACAGCATCGACAATCCCAGCCCGGTTCCCTCACCGATCGGCTTAGTCGTGAAAAACGGCTCGAACACGCGTCGCACGATTTCGGGGGGCATGCCCTGCCCGCTGTCGGTCACGCACAGCAGCACATAGTCCCCCGGCGGCAGATCGCGTTCGATGGCGTCCATGTCCTTCAGGACATCGTTGGCAGACGTGATCGTCAGGCGTCCGCCATCCGGCATCGCGTCGCGTGCGTTGATGCACAGGTTGAGCAACCCGTTCTCCATCTGCGGCGCATCCACCAGCACCGGCCACAGATCGTCGGGGGCAACGACATGCAGGTCGATGGCGGGTCCCAGGGTGCGATCGACGATCTCGATCATCCCGTTTACCAGCGCGTCGATCCGGACGATCGTGGGCGCCAGCGTCTGCCGCCGGGAAAAGGCGAGCAGCCGCTGCGTCAGCGCCGCCGCGCGGTTGGCACCGGCCTGCGCCATCGCCACATAGCGATCCAGTTCATCATGGCGTCCCTGCTGCAAGCGGATGTGAAGCAGTTCCAACCCACCGGTGATCGCCGTCAGCAGGTTGTTGAAGTCGTGGGCCAGCCCGCCCGTCAGCTGTCCGACCGCCTCCATCTTCTGACTTTGCCGTAACGCCTCGCGCGTCTCGTCCAGCTCCGCCGCATTCAGGATCCGGGTGGTGATGTCCGTCGAAATCTGGAACGCCCCGATCGGCGCGCCGTCCGGATCACGCAGCGTATTGAACTTCATCTCATAGCTGCGCGGGCTGCTCTCCCCCCGGCGCGTGAACGTCCTGACCGCGGTGAATTCTTCACCGGCCAAGGCGCGCCCCCAATAGCGTTGCACCTCCGTCCGGTGGGTGGGCCAGTCTTCCAACAGGTCCAGGATCCTGTCACCCACCGCCGGCCGCACGCCATAAACCCGCTCGAACTCGTCGACGGCGGCCCGATTCATCGCCATCCAGCGGAAATCGCGATCGAGCACGTTCACGAGGGAGTCGGTCGTTTGAACGATGGTCGCCAGCAGATCATGGTCTGCGGTCTGCTCGGCCACGCGCCGCTCCATCCGGTGGTTCAGAACGCGCAGATCATCGATCGCGCGATCCCGTTCGGCTCGGCTCCGGCCCAGCGCCGCATCCGTCCGCATGCGTGCGGTGGTTTCGTTCGCCACGATCAGCGACCCCGCCATGGCGCCATCGCGGTCCAGAACGCGTGAGCAGCAGAAACTCCACCAGCTTTCCGCTGCATCGCCATCGATCGGCAGTGTCCAGGGAATGTCGACATGGCGGACACTGTCTCCCGCCATCACCGCTTCGATCACGGCGCGCGCCTGCTCCATCGCGTCTGGCCAGACATGATCCAGGCACTCCCCCATCGCCAGAGACGGATGCGCTCCGATCAGCGGGAAAAACGCGTCGTTGAAGAAGACATGCCGCTCCGGACCCCAGCACAGCATCATGGCGTCGGGCGCGGGCAGGATCAGACCGAGCGCAGCACAGAGCGCCCCCGGCCAGCGTTCGGGCAGCCCCAACGGATGCCCGGACCAGTCCCGCGCGTGAATCAATGCCGTGGCCCGCCCGCCGCCGCGAAGGAAGCCGGCGCCGCTCCTCAAGACGCGCGGATCGCGGAAGGGCGGACGGCGATCATGCCGTCAGCTTAATCCCTGTCGCGATTAAACGGAAGCGCAAGAAGTGACGTGTCAGGCGGCGGTTGGCGGCGCCTGCGGATGGTGCGGCACCAGGATCAGCGTCTGTCCTTCCACGCGCCAGGATTGCAGCCGCGACAGGAAGTTCATGCCGAGTACGCTCACGTCGCCGAACGCGGGTGAGATCACGACCGAAAGATCGCGCGCGACGATCGTGCCGAACCGCAATTCGGGTACGCGCCCGCTTTCGGCCCGGATCGTGCCGTTGGCGGTGTTGATCAGCACCGGAACGCCGCCCTCGGGCGTGATCCCGGCCGCGGCGGCGGTCGCGGCGGACAGGGCCGTGAACGTCGCGCCGCTGTCGACCAGCATGCGGCGTTCGACACCACCCATCCGGACGCGGATCCAGAAATGCCCGTCCGGCGCCATCCGGACCCGCACTTCCTTGCCGACCACGGTCTGCCCGTCGATCTTCAGAAATGCCATAATCCGGTCCACATAGGGATCGATCATCGGCTGGCGTCCCAGCGCGACCACCAGCAGCGCCGCGATCAGCATCCAACCGGCCAGCGCCACGATCGTCCGCAGGATCGGTATGCGCCGGGCGATCAGCAACGCCACCACGCCGACCGCGATCGCAACATAGAATCCGCCATGCGTCGCCGGATTGGGGAACATCGCGGTCATGCCCGTCTCGCTCTCGCCGGCCGGTGAAGCGGGCCACCAGGCGATGGCCCCGCTCCCGTCAAAGTTTCCCGGTCAGCTCCGGGACCAGCTTGAACAGGTCACCGACCAGTCCGATGTCGGCTACCTGAAAGATCGGGGCATCCTCGTCCTTGTTGATCGCGACGATGACCTTCGAATCCTTCATGCCGGCCAGATGCTGGATCGCGCCGGAAATGCCGACCGCGACATAGACTTCCGGTGCGACGATCTTGCCGGTCTGCCCGACCTGATAATCGTTGGGGGCATAGCCGGCATCGACCGCCGCGCGGCTTGCGCCGACACCCGCGCCCAGCTTGTCGGCCAACGGATCGATCACTTCGTGGAACTTCTCTTCCGATCCCAGCGCCCGGCCGCCCGACACGATGATCTTGGCGGAGGTCAGCTCCGGCCGGTCCGACGATGCGATCTCGGACCCGACGAAGCGCGACAATCCCTGGTCGCCCGCCGCCGAAACGGCCTCCACCGTGCCGGAACCGCCGCTGGTCGCCGCCTTGGCAAAGGCGGTCCCGCGCACCGTCACCACCAGCTTGGGATCGGCGGACTTCACCGTCGCGATCGCATTGCCGGCATAGATCGGGCGGGTGAAGCTGCCATCGCTTTCCACCGACAGGATGTCGCTGATCTGCGTCACGTCCAGCAGGGCCGCCACGCGCGGCGCGACATTCTTGCCGGTGGTGGTCGCGGGCGCCACGAACGCGTCGTGATGCCCCATCAGTTCGACGATCAGCGGCGCGATGTTTTCCGCCAGTGCATGCGCATAGGCGGCATCATCGGCGACATGGACCTTGCCGACGCCGGCGATCTGCGCCGCGGCCTGTGCGACCGCATCGACGCCCTGCCCCGCGACCAGCAGGTGGACCTCGCCCATCTGCGTCGCCGCGGTCACGGCGGACAGCGTGGCGTCCTTGACGGCGGCGCCGTCATGTTCGACCCAAACCAGCGTCTTCATGCTGCCACTCCCATATCCTTGAGCTTCGCCACCAGCGTATCGACGTCCGGCACCTTGATGCCCGCGGTGCGCTTCGGCGGTTCGACGACCTTGGTGGTGGTCAGCCGCGGCGCGGTGTCGACACCGTAATCGGCCGGTACCTTCGTCGCCATCGGCTTCGACTTGGCCTTCATGATATTGGGCAGCGATGCATAGCGCGGCTCGTTCAGGCGCAGATCGGTGGTGATGATCGCCGGCGTCGTCAGGCTCACCGTCTCCAGCCCGCCATCGACCTCGCGGGTCACGGTCACCGTGTCGCCCGTCACCTCGACCTTGGATGCGAACGTCCCCTGGCCCCAGCCGAGCAGCGCGGCCAGCATCTGACCGGTCTGGTTGCTGTCGTCGTCGATCGCCTGCTTGCCCAGGATCACGAGACCCGGCTGCTCCTCCGCGACGATGCCCTTCAGGATCTTCGCGACCGCCAGCGGTTCGACCGCGTCCTCGGTCTGGACCAGGATCGCCCGGTCCGCGCCCATCGCCAGGGCGGTGCGCAACGTCTCCTGCGCCTTCTGGACACCGATCGACACCGCCACGATCTCGGTCGCGACGCCCTTTTCCTTCAACCGGATGGCTTCTTCGACCGCGATCTCATCGAACGGATTCATGCTCATCTTGACGTTGGCCAGGTCGACGCCTGTACCGTCCGCCTTGACGCGTGGTTTCACGTTATAGTCGATCACCCGCTTCACGGGCACCAGGATCTTCATGGGTGACATCCTCCAGCGTTTGCGTGCCCGACTCTGACGCCAAGCGCGGTTGAACGGCCCATAGCAGCCGGTTGACGTGAACGTAAAGGGACAGGATGTCCCATGCCGCAATGTCGCGCCGGCGATCCGCCGACGCGAGGCGGGGGGCGGCCGTCACCCGCCCCCTGAAGTCGGATCAGGCCGCCTGCTTCACCTGCGCCACGATCTTCTTGGCGGCATCGCCCAGATCGTCGGCGCTGACGATCGGCAGGCCGCTGTTCGCCAGAATGTCCTTGCCCTGCTGCACATTGGTGCCCTCCAGCCGGACGACCAGCGGCACCGACAGGTTCACTTCCTTGGCCGCCGCGACAATGCCCTCGGCAATGATGTCGCAGCGCATGATGCCGCCGAAGATGTTGACCAGGATGCCCTCGACCGCCGGATCGGACAGGATCAGCTTGAATGCCGCCGTCACCTTCTCCTTGGACGCGCCGCCGCCCACGTCCAGGAAGTTCGCCGGGAACGCACCGTTCAGCTTGATGATGTCCATCGTCGCCATCGCCAGCCCGGCGCCGTTGACCATGCAGCCGATATTGCCGTCCAGCTTGATGTAGGCGAGGTCGTATTTCGACGCTTCGATCTCGGCCGGATCCTCTTCGGATTCGTCGCGCAGCGCGAAGATGTCCTTGTGACGATACAGCGCATTGCCGTCGAACGACACCTTGGCGTCCAGCACCAGCAGCTTGCCGTCGGTCGTCTCGACCAGCGGGTTCACCTCCAGCATCTCTATGTCGGACGCCATGAACGCCGCATACAGCTGGCCCGCCACCTGGATGGCCTGCTTGTAGAGGTCGCCTTTCAGCTTCAGCGCGAACGCGACCGCACGGCCATGATGCGGCTGGAACCCTTCGACCGGGTCGATGACGATGCTGTGGATCAACTCGGGCGTGTCGTGCGCCACCGCCTCGATGTCCATGCCGCCCTCGGTCGATACGACCATCGCGATCCGGCCACTGGCGCGGTCGACCAGCATTGAGAGGTAATATTCCTTGGCGATATCGGCGCCATCGGTGACGTACAGCCGGTTGACCTGCTTGCCCGCATCGCCGGTCTGGATCGTGACCAGGGTATTGCCCAGCATGTCGGTCGCGTTGGCGCGCACCTCGTCCAGCGTCTTCGACAATCGGACGCCGCCCTTGGCGTCGGGGCCGAGTTCCTTGAACTTGCCCTTGCCACGTCCGCCGGCATGAATCTGCGACTTCACGACATAAAGCGGCCCGGGCAGGCGTTCGGCGGCGGCGACGGCTTCGTCGACGGTCATCGCGGCATAGCCGGCCGGAATCGCGACGCCGAACTTCGCGAGCAGTTCCTTGGCCTGATATTCATGGATGTTCATGGGCGCTACGTCCTCTGGGTCCAGCGGAAAGTTGGCGCGGCTAAAGCATAAGCGCCGCGCGATTGCCACCCCGTCTAGCCGCCGCCGCGTCCGGCCGGTAGAGGCGATGCCGACAGGATCAGGAGGACGGCATGGAAACGATCGGCGTAATCGGCGCGGGCCAGATGGGGGCGGGCATCGCCCAGGTCTCGGCGCAGGCGGGATATCATGTCCTGCTGTCCGACATCTCGCTGGCCGCCGCGATCAAGGGCCGCGACGGCATCGCCCGCGGGCTGGACCGGTTGGTGGCGAAGGAAAAACTGTCCGCGGCCGATGCGCAGGCGGCGATGGCGCGCATCGAACCGGTCGATGACGTCGCCGCCATGGCGCCCGCGATGCTGGTGGTGGAGGCCGCGACCGAGCGCGAGGATATCAAGCGCCAGATCTTCGAACGCGTCGGCGCGGTGCTGGGCACGAATGCGGTTCTTGCCACCAACACCTCGTCGATCCCGATCACCCGCCTCGCCCAAGCCGCGCCCGACCCCGCGCGGTTCATGGGCGTGCATTTCTTCAATCCGGTGCCGGTGATGCGCCCGATCGAACTGATTCGCGGTCTCGCCACGGCCGATGCTACCGTCGCGAAGGTGGAGGCTTATGCCAAGGCGCTCGGCAAGACCGTGGTGCACGCCAATGACGCCCCCGGCTTCATCGTCAACCGCGTACTGCTGCCGTTCATCAACGAGGCGTGCTTCGCGCTGGGCGAAGGCGTCGCCACGATCCCCGACATCGATGCCGCGGTCAGCCTCGGCCTCAACCACCCGATGGGCCCGCTGACGCTCGCGGACTTCATCGGCCTCGACACCTGCCTCAACATCTGCCGCGTCCTGCTCGACGGCACCGGCGATCCCAAGTTCCGCCCGGCGCCGCTGCTCGTCAAATATGTCGAGGCCGGCTGGCTGGGACGCAAGACCGGCCGCGGCTTCTACGACTATTCGGGTGAAACCCCGGTGCCGACGCGCTGACCGGGGCGCGCCGTACCCCGATCCGTTCGGTTCGCGCCTGTCGAGAACCTCGCGCCATGTTCTCGACGCGCGCGAATCGAACGGAGTTGGGATGATCCGGCAATCCCCATTCGCCTCACCCCAGCAACAGCCCCGCGAACGCCGCACTCATCAGGTTCGCCAGGCTGCCGGCCACCAGCGCGCGCAACCCCAGCTTCGCGATCGTCGCGCGCTGATTGGGGGCCAGGCTGCCGGTAACCGCCATCTGGATCGCGATCGAACTGAAATTGGCGAACCCGCACAGCGCAAAGGTGATGATCGCGACCGTCCGCTGCGATAGCGCCGCCTGCTGTTCGCCAAGCGAGATATAGGCGACGAACTCGTTCAGCACGATCTTCTGCCCGAACAGCCCGCCGGCGATTCCCGCTTCGTGCCAGGGCACCCCCAGCAGGTACATGACGGGGGCGAAGAGATAGCCGAGCAGCCGCTGGAACGTCAGGCCCTCGATGCCGAACCACATGCCCATACCGGTCAGCAATCCGTTGGCCAGCGCCACCAGCGCCACGAACGCCAGCACCATCGCGCCCACCGCCACCGCCAGCCGCACGCCGGTCTGTGCGCCCTGCGACGCGGCCATGATGATGTTGGCGGGGCGTTCCTCGTCGTGCGTCGCCTCCGCCATCGCGATCTGCTGTTCTTCCCGGACATCGCCCAGCGGCAATTCGCCGGCCGGGGCAGACGGCCCGTCCGGCATCATGATCTTCGCCATCAGGATGCCGCCCGGCGCCGCCATGAACGATGCCGCCAGCAGATAGTCGACGCGAATGCCCATCGACGCATAAGCCGCCAGGATCGTGCCCGCCACGCCGGCCATCCCGCTGGTCATCACGGTGAACAGTTGCGGCGGGGTCAACCCCGCCAGATAGGGACGGATCACCAGCGGCGATTCGCTCTGCCCGACGAAGATATTGGCGGCCGCACACAGCGATTCGACCTTCGACACGCCGATCACGCGTTCGATGCCGCCGCCGATCCAGCGCACGATCAACTGCATGATGCCCAGATAATAGAGGATCGACACCAGGGCCGCGAAGAAGATGATGACCGGAAGCGCCTGGATTGCGAAGTTCTGGCCCAGGGGATCCGCCGCCAGCCGCCCGAACAGGAAACTGGTTCCGGCATTGGCATAGCCGAGCAGGTTGGACACACCGCCCGACAGGAATTGCAGCACGCGCCGTCCGGCCGGCACATACAGCACCAGCACCGCGATCCCGGCCTGCACCGCGAATGCCGCCCCCACCACCCGCAGCCGGATCGCCCGGCGATTGGACGACAGCAGCACGGCCAGCCCCAGGATCACCGCGATGCCCGCCAGGCCGATCAGGAATTTCATCATGAGGTTCGGGGACTTTCACCAGGCGATCGGAATGCGTTGTAAAGATACACGTCGCGGACCGAACGAACAGCCCTTCGCGACGCACCACCCCCACCCTCTTCCGCCGTCGCCGGAAACCGGTTAGCAGGCTGGCGATGTCGAGCCCGCCATCCGCCCTCATCCCGCGCTCCCTGTTCCTGTTTTCGATCCTGTATGGCGGCATGACGTGCATCGCCGGCGTGCTGGGCGTGAAACAGGTGGCGCTTGGCCCGCTGGCGGTGGAAGCGGGCATCTTCGCCTTCCTGCTGCTGGTCGTGATCGGCAGCGCGATCGCCGAACTTCATGGGCGGGCGGCGGCTGACCGGATGGTGCGCTACGGCTTCGTGCCGCTCATCATGTCCGCGCTGCTGATCCAGCTGGTGCTGGCGCTGCCGACCGATCCCGGCATGTATCCGCCCGCGATCGATGCCTTTCCGATCGTGGTGGGTCAGGGCGCCCGGATGATGATCGCGGGGCTGATCGCCTATGGCACGTCGCAGACGCTCAACGTCTACATCTTTTCCCGACTGGCGCGCGGTTCGGGGCGCATGCTCTGGCTGCGCGCCATGGTGGCCAGCGCCGCGTCGCAGGTGATCGACACGCTGCTGTTCATCTCGATCTCCTTCCTGGGGGAACGCGACATCGCCGGCCTGCTCGCCGGGCAGATGCTGGCGAAGGTCACGCTCTCGATCGTCCTGGTGCCGCCGCTCATCTATCTGTTCGTCGGATTGGGACGGCGCATGGATCGGACGCAGGGGGTCTAAATCCCTTACGTTCGCATCCGCATCCCGCTAAGGGCGCGGACATGACGAACCACGCCCCCGATCCCGCGCTGCTCGCCAAGGCGGAGACGCTGACCGAAGCGCTGCCCTATCTGCAGCGCTATGCCGGCGCGACCTTCGTCGTGAAATATGGCGGCCACGCCATGGGCGATCCTGCCGCGGCGGAGGATTTCGCGCAGGATATCGTGCTGCTGAAGGCGGTCGGGATCAATCCGGTGGTGGTCCACGGCGGCGGGCCGCAGATCGGCGCGATGCTGAAGACGCTGGGCGTCGAATCGACCTTCGTCGACGGCCTGCGCGTGACCGATGCGCAGACCGCCAGGGTCGCCGAAATGGTCCTGTCGGGCGCGATCAACAAGGAACTGGTCGGCTGGATCGGCCGCGCCGGCGGCCGCGCGGTCGGCATATCGGGGAAGGACGGCAATGCCGTCACCGTCGAGAAGGTGCGCCGTACCCGCATCGATCCCGACAGCATGATCGAACAGGTGGTCGATCTCGGCTTCGTCGGCGAACCGGTCGATATCGATCGCCGGCTGTTCGACACGCTGTCCAAATCGGGCATGATCCCGGTGGTCGCGCCGATCGGCATCGGCGAGGACGGCCATACCTACAATATCAATGCCGACACCATGGCCGGTGCGCTGGCGATCGCGCTCGGTGCCGAACGGCTGTTCCTGCTGACCGACGTGGCCGGCGTGCTCGACAAGGACAAGGCGCTGCTGTCCGACCTCACCCCGACCGACATCGCCGCCCTGCGCCGCGACGGCACCATCACCGGCGGCATGATCCCGAAACTGGAAACCTGCGTCGATGCGGTCGAAGGCGGGGTGGACGCCGCCGTCATTCTCGACGGCCGCGTGCCGCATGCCATGCTGATCGAAATCTTCACTCGCCAGGGTGCGGGAACCTTGGTGCGACAGGGGTGATGTCGCTGTTGCCGTCATCCCGGCGCATGCCGGGATCTCCCTTGGGCCTGGGGCAAGCACTTCACCTTCACGAGATCCGGCGTCCGCCGGGATGACGATGATGTCGGGGAAGAACATCTCCTTGTCCCCCGCCATTGCCCGCAACCGCGCCCCCCGCTAAGGCCCTCGCCTGTCCCCTCGCATGTGCGGAGCCGCCATGATCGCCATCCTCCAGATCATCAATCTCCTGCTCGGCCTGCTGCTCTACATCATCATCGCGCAGGCGATCCTCAGCTGGCTGATCGCGTTCAACGTCATCAACACCTCGAACGATTTCGTGCGGCAGGTGCTGTATGCGCTCGATCGGATCACGGAACCGCTCTACCGGCCGATCCGGCGCATCCTGCCGGATTTCGGCGCGCTCGACCTGTCGCCGATGGTGGTAATCCTGCTGATCTACATCCTGCGCCAGATCATCCTGCCGCAGATCGCACTCAGCCTGTACGGCTGATCGCGCGATGACTGCCCGCATCATCGACGGCAAGGCCCATGCCGCAGCCCTCCGTGCCCGCGTCGCCGCCGGCGTCGCCGCGTTCGTGGACAGCACCGGCCGCGCGCCCGGCCTCGCCGTGGTGCTGGTCGGCACCGACCCCGCCAGCGATGTCTATGTCCGGTCGAAGGGGAAGGCGACACTGGCGGCCGGCATGATCGGCACCGAACATCGCCTGTCGGCGGAAACGACCGAAGCCGCACTGCTGGCTCTGGTGGGCGATCTGAACGCGGATCCCGCGGTCGACGGCATCCTGGTCCAGCTGCCTTTGCCGCGCCACATCGATGCGGCGGCGGTGATCGCCGCCATCGATCCCGACAAGGATGTCGACGGGTTCCATGTCGTCAATGCCGGCCGGCTCGCGGTGGGCGCGCCCGGTTTCGTGCCCTGCACCCCGCTGGGCTGCGCGCTGCTGCTGGAGGAGGTGCTGGGCGATCTTTCGGGCCTCGGCGCGGTCGTGATCGGCCGATCGAACATCGTGGGCAAGCCGATGGCGCAGCTGCTGGTCGACCGCAATTGCACCGTCACGATCGCGCACAGCCGGACCCGCGACCTGAAATCCGTCGTGGCGCGGGCCGATATCGTCGTCGCGGCGGTCGGGCGGGCGGAAATGATCCGTGGCGACTGGCTGAAACCCGGCGCGACGGTGATCGACGTCGGCATCAACCGGGTCGACGATGCGCATGGCCGCCGGCTGGTAGGCGACGTCGCCTATGACGAGGCGCTGGCGGTCGCGGGCGCGATCACGCCGGTCCCGGGCGGGGTGGGGCCGATGACGATCGCGGTCTTGCTGCGCAACACCTTGGTCGCCGCGCATGCGCGTTCCGGCCTGCCGGCGCCGGCGCTCTGATGCTCACCCTGTTCCTGTCCGCCTTCGTCACCTTCTTCGTGGTGATCGATCCGCCGGGCTGCGCGCCGATCTTCGCGGGGCTGACGCGCGGCACCTCGACCGAACATCGCCGCGCGATGGCGTTCCGGTCGGTGATGGTGTCCGCGGGCATCCTGCTGGTGTTCGCGCTGGTGGGCGAACGCTTCCTGTCGGCGATGGGGATCAGCCTGGACGCGTTTCGCACCGCCGGCGGGATCATGCTGTTCCTGATCGCGCTGGAAATGGTGTTCGAAAAACGCACGCAGCGCCGCGAGGAGCGCGCGGAAGGCGTCCGGCGGGAAGCGGAGGCCGAGGCCCGCCCGCTGGAGGGCGAGGATATCTCGGTCTTTCCCATGGCGATTCCCATGATCGCCGGCCCGGGATCGATCGCGACCACCATGTTGCTGACCGCGCGGGCGCAAGGCCTGACCGAAACCCTGATCGTGTTCGCAGCACTCGGATCGATGCTGCTGATCCTGCTCCTGTCGCTGCTCGCCGCCGGGCCGCTGATGCGCATCCTGGGGCACAAGGTGGAAGCGATGATCACCCGCATCCTCGGCGTCATCTTGGCCGCGCTCGCCACCCAGTTCGTGATCGACGGCCTGCGCCAGAGCTTTGCCTGAGGGTCCAGGGTTGGTTGGAGAGCTGGAGGCCGATTCCAAAACCAGACACCCCCAGCGCACCACCTCAAACGGCCCCCCGCCGCGCCGCCCGACCGTCCCCAGTTTGATGCAAAACTCAAAAAGTTTTGCGTCAAACTGAATGGAGGCGCTGATCAGCATCGAGTCACCCAATTGCACACGCTGTGCAAATCATAGATGATGCTGACATGACCGCCGCTCAGCCGCTTTGCGCCCTTTTTGTTCTACTCGCTGCAACGGCTAGCGTCTCAGCCCAGAGTCGGCAGGCCCCGAGCAACCAACTGACTTGGCATGGACATCTAACTGGTCCGGAACTGATTGTAGCTTCGCCTTTGGCTCCCCTGCCGACGGTTGGCAAAGGTGCACGTCGTCTCGTCTTGCCTCGTCCCAAAGGCCCCGTACCCGAGTCCGCCGTGATCCCCTTTGTAGACGGCGGTGGAAGGGTCACTCTCCTCGCCGGCTGGCATGACGGTTGGTTAGTTGGCACCAATAACGGTGAGTGGGGCGGGGCCCTTTATATCGCCAGACCCGGCCAACGGATCATGTTGGCGCGAGGCAATGTCATTGGTGGCTTCACTTATCGGGGCTATTTATACGTCTTGTCGGGCTTACGACACCTTGTTTCGGACAATGGTGAATTGTGGGAAGTGGACTTGAAGGCTTCACGGCTCGTTCGGCGCATTCCGCTTCCCGCCCAGCCCAACGACGTCGTCGTCACCAAAAGCGATGGTGTGATCATACGCACTGGTCGTGGAGATGTTGCGCTCCTGCCAACCGGCCAAGTCGCTCCTCCAGATGGGGGCAAAAAGGGTAGCTAAAGCTCGCTTCCTGCTCGCTCTTAATGCAAAACTGACAAGTTCTGCGTCGATCCAAAAACAATGACAACCTAAGTACCTCCCCGATGCACAAGTCCAATGCACGGCGCCGGCTCCGGTCCGCTCACCAGTGCCTCACCCCACCCGCCGCCACAGCTTGAATGGCGAGTTCTTCGGCAGCGGCACCGGCACCAGCCACGCCGGCACGCGCCCGCGCGCCAGTTGCCAGTAGAAGCCGCCTTTCGCTTCGGCGTTGTAGATGGTCGATTCCGACATGCCGGGGCAGGTGAGCAGCAACGTCGCGCCATGTTTCACCATCACCGCCCGCGCTTGGTCCGGCGGCCCGCGAAACGCGTGGATCACGTCCAGGATCGCCGCCTGATTGCGGTGATAGGGCCCCGCGATCGCCCGGTGATGCGTCATCGCGATCAACCGCGGCGCCAGATCGATGAAGGTCAGCACGGTCGCCGCCGGCACCCGCGCCAGCGGCCGTAGCGCCGGCAACGTCGGGCATCGTCGATTGGCGATCGCCACCCGGTTCTTGACCGTAAGCCGGCGGGGTGTGTTGCCCGGTGCGGATCGCACGGTCGCGTCCTTTTCGGGGATCCACCGCACCACCAGTCCGGCGACCACGCCCGACACCAGCAGGAACCCCGCCACCGTGCCGAACACGCGCACCAGCATCCAGCGATGCCCGGCCAGCCACGGCAGCACGATCCACGCAAGCGCGGCCAGTCCCGGCACCGCCAGCAACTGCGCCGGCGGCCCCGATCGCGTTTGCCACAGCATCAGCAGCGTCGCCGTCAGCGCCAGCAGCGCGACGGTCGCCCAGGCCAGAAGGGCGGGCGTCCCCCGCGCCCGCCACAACGCGACCGCGTAGCCGATCAACCCGACCACCGGTGGCATGCCGACCGGCAACCAGGTCCGCCAGCCATGGCGATAGAGCGGCCGCACCTCGTTGATATGCGCGAACCACAGGGTGCGCAGTTCGGGGCTCAACCGTTCCGGCGCGCCCAGGCATTGCGGCCACGCCAGCGCGAACCCGCCGGCCAGCAACCCCGCCGCCACGATCGCCGCCGCCAGCCGCACCGCACGCCGATCGCCCTGGATCGCCGCCAGCGCGACGAACAATCCGCCACCCAGCAGGCTGGCCGACAACCAGACCGGCGACAGCGCATCGCAGACCGGCAGGCGGTTGTCATGGGATGCGAACAGCACGAAGCCCAACGTGCTGCCCAGCCCCAGCGCGATGCCGTGCGCCGCCATCCGCGCCGCCTGATCGCGGTCCCAGGCCCAGCGCAATGCGACGGCCCCGGTCGCCAGCGCCAGATAGGGCAGCATTTCCAGGCCGATCGTCAGCGACAGCGCCATCGCCGCACCCGTGACCAGGCCGCCACGCCGCGGCCGGGGATCGGCACTGCCCGCCACCACCGTCGCCAGCAGCGCCAGTTGCCAGCCATGATGGTCGATCCGTGTCGGCATGAACATCAGCAGCGTCGTGCCCATGCAGAAGAACAGACCGGCCGCCATCGCGAACGCCGATGCGCCGACCAGCCGGCGCACGCTGACCACGGTCGCGAACAGCGCCAGGCCGAGCGGGATCAGCGGCGCCGCCGCCACCGCCACCCGCGCCGCCGTGAACGCCCCCAGAAACGGCCGGGTCGCCAGGATGATACCCGCGATCGGCAGATCGACGAACCGGGACCAGTGGATGCTCGCTCCCAGCGGCGGATCCAGCTTATATTGCCGCAGGTCGTACCAGCCCTGCCCGTTCAACCAGGCGGAAACCTGCGCGAACCGGATATTGTCGTCGGTGTCGGACAGCCCCAGCCAATAGATCTGGTTCCATTTGGTGCAGATCAGCGCGACCATGCCGATCGCCCAGAACAGCAGCGTCCAGCGGATCCAGAAGCGGGCGGCGGTGTCGATCGATCGGTGCGTCGGCACGGAACATCCTTGCAAAGACCCCGCAACAGGCGGGCAGCGCGCTATGGAACCAGCGGCGGCCGCCCACAACCATGTTTGACGCCGTCGGCTTTGCGTCCTAGCGCGCTGCGACACGCCATGCTCCGCCGCCGTCCTCCCGCCGCTTGCGCAGGCCAAACATCTTGACCGGTCATCGATCGGGTGGCGACGCCACGCCGGAACCGGCTATGGACATTCGCATGATCGATTCCAGTCTCGCGCCTGCTCTTGCTCTCGAACGCCCCGGCGACACCACCCCGCGCCCGCTGGTCACCGTGCTCGTCCCGGTCAAGGACGAGGAGGAGGCGATTGCGGGCTTCGTGGCGCGGGTATCGCTGGTGCTCGATTCGCTCAACGAACCGCATGGCTGGGAAATCCTGTTCATCGACGATGGTTCGACCGACGCGACCTTGCCCGCCATCATGGCCGCCAATCGGGCCGATCCGCGGGTCCGGGCGCTGTCGCTGTCGCGTAATTTCGGCAAGGAAGCCGCGCTGTCCGCCGGGCTGGACGTCGCGCGTGGCGAGGTGGTGATCCCGATCGACGTCGATCTGCAGGATCCGCCGGAGGTGATCGGCGAGATGATCGCGAAATGGCGCGACGGCTATGAGGTCGTCTACGGCGTCCGCCGCAGCCGGGAAAGCGACACGCTGCCGAAACGCTTCACCGCCGATTTCTACTATCGCGCGCACAACTGGCTGTCGGCGGACAAGATCCCGGAGCATGCCGGCGATTTCCGGCTGCTCGACCGGCGGGTGGTGGAGGTGATCCGGACGATGCCGGAACGCAACCGCTTCATGAAGGGCCTGTTCGCCTGGGGTGGCTTCCGCCAGACCTCGGTCGAATATGACCGCGTCGAACGCACCGTCGGCACCACCAAGTTCAACTATTGGAAGCTGTGGACGCTGGCGATCGACGGCATCACCTCCGCCTCGACCGTGCCGCTGCGCGTATGGAGCTATCTCGGCGGAACGATCGCGCTGATCGGCATGCTCTATGCCCTGTTCGTCGCGGCGCGCACGCTGTTCTTCGGGTCGGACGTCGCCGGCTATCCCTCGCTGCTGGTCGCGATCCTGTTCTTCGGCGGGTTGCAGCTGCTGTCGCTGGGCGTGCTCGGCGAATATGTCGGCCGGATCATGGTCGAGGTGAAGCATCGTCCGATCTACGTGGTGCGGACCCGCATCGGCATGGATGGCGTGGCCGAGGATCGCGGCTGATGGACGCCAGCATCTATGCACGCATGGCCGAAATCGACGGCGCCCATTGGTGGTTCGCCGCGCGCCGGCGCATCGTGGCCGCGCTGATCGAGGCGCAGGCCCCGAAACGGTCGGGCATGACCATCCTGGAGGTCGGGTGCGGCACCGGATCGAACCTGGCGCTGTTGCAGGATTATGGCCAGGTCGACGCGGTGGAACCCGATGATTTCGCCCGCGCTTTCGCCTCCGGCCGCAGCGGCGTGGCGGTCAAGGGCGGCTATCTTCCCGACGGCGTCGCGCTGGCGGACGGCCATTACGACTTCATCGTCCTCCTCGACGTCCTGGAACATATCCCGGACGATCTGGAGGCGCTGACCGCGCTGCGGCGCAAGCTGGCGCCCGGCGGCCGGTTGATGGTGACCGTGCCGGCCAATCCGTGGATGTGGAGCGCGCATGACGTCGCGCATCATCATCAGCGCCGCTACACTGCCGCGACGCTCGACGCCGTGTTCACGCGGGCGGGGTTCCGCGTCCGCCACCATACCCATTTCAACACCCTGCTCTTCCCGCTGATCGTCGGGGTCCGCGCGCTCCACCGGCTGACGGGCAAGACGGGCGGCGACGACGATGCGATGCCGTCGCCGCTCGTCAACCGGCTGCTGGAACGGGTGTTCGGCGCGGAACGTCAGCTGGTGGCGCGCGGGTCGCTGCCCTTTGGCGTGTCGCTCGCCTTGGTGGCGGAACCGGATGGGACGACACGGTAGAGGATCCCGCGCGTCCGCCCGTGCCAGATCGGCACCAGATCGGGATAGCGTACCCAGCCGGATCGCGGCATGTCGATCAGCCACAGATGATCGAACGCCGCGCGCGGGAAATTGCGGATCGTGTCCTCGAAGATCGGTTCGCCGCGTTTCCGGCATCGCCGCGGGCGCAGCAGCTGCGTCGGATCGCCGCCGAACCGCCCGACGCCGGGGTTGCGGATCGTCAGCGGTTGCGCGCCCGGCATGGCCCATTGGCCGTTGACGAACGCCTGCCGACGACCGATCGCGATCGCGCCGAGGTGATCCATGCGCGAATAGGACCAGCCCCCCTGACAGGGCAGGTTGACCAGCACCATCACCCGCGCCCCGATCGCCAGATGCGAAACCGCCGCCAGTTGCGCGTCGAACGCGCGGTCGAGCTTGGCATAATGCGTCACATGCCCGCCCAGCCGGACCAGCAGGAACAGCAGCCCGGCAACCGCCAGGGTCGGCCGCCACCAGCGCGCCTGCCCCGTCGGGCGGAGCGCGATCACCGCCATGGCGAGCGCATAGGGCGCCAGCCGCATGTCGGCATAGGCCGATCCCAAAAGGATGCGGGGCAGCAACAGATACGCCGTCAGCAGGAACAGGCCGGCCAACCCCAGCATTCGATCGAACCGCAGCCCGACGCGGGCGACGCCCAGCAGCAGCAGGATGATGATCAGCGTGACGGATGCCGTATCGAACGTCCGGTATTCGTCCCGCAGTGCCGCCATCATCCATGCCAGCTTCCAGGGCCACAGGAAGAAACCGCCGGTCGATCCCGCCACCGCACCCGATCGCCAGGCCAGCATCAACAGGATCGGCGGCGTCAGCGGCAGGCAGGCGATACCACCCCGCCATATCGTGGCCACGATGCCGCGATGCGGCGCGTCATTGCCCGCGCCGTCCCGCGCGCGCACCAGTTCGGCGGCGGCGGCCAGCAGGCACAGGACCGCCCAGCCGAAACTGTGGCACACCCAGATCAGCAGCCCGACCGGCACGAACACCAGCGCGCGCAGCCGCAGCTGCCCGGTCCGCCCCAGCCGCAACCATCCGGCAAAGGCCAGGAATGCGCAGGCCATCGACAGCGCGAAATTGGCGAACCCGAACTGAAACGGATAGCCATAGGCCAGCGGCAGCGCGAACGCCGCGCTGGCGGGCACCCGGCCATGCACTTCCCGCGCGATCCACAACAGCCCGCCCGCCGTCAGCGGCGGGATCATCAGTACGATCAGCTTGACGGCGAGTTCAACACCCAGCAGCCGGCCGAGCGGCACCACCAGCAAGTCGATCCCCAGATTGCCGATCAGGCTCCATTCGAACCCGTAATAGCGTTGCAGGAACGGCGAATGATCCCGGCCCAGTTCGACGCCATAGCGCCCGATATGACCCATCAGGTCGATCAGCGGGGGAAGATCGGGACGCAGCAGCGGGATCGCCATCAGGCAGCACAGCCCGATCGCATAGCCCCGCCACTGCCACCAGGCGCGGTCTGTCATCGCGCGCCTGTAACCGAGCCATGCCGGCACGGAAACCGAAATAAGATCGTCCGGCACCGGCTGTTCGCCCCCGGTGAAACCTTCTAAGCGCCGCGCCATGCAACGCGGTATCACGACATCCTCGGTCCTCGGCCTGTGCGGCGCGCTGGCGCTTCTGGCCGCCGCGATCGGTTTCCGGCTCTACGGCTCGCTCCAGGAACCCTTCTGGCTCGACGAAGCCTATAGCGCCTATGCCGCAGGCAAGGGCTTCCACTTCCTGTGGCACGTCGTCCCGTCCTACGAAACGCACCCGCCCTTCTATTACTCGCTGCTGCGGGTCTGGACGCTCGTCTTCGGGGACAGCCTGGCCGGCTACCGCACGTTGGGCTTCGTCGCGGGATTGGCGACGCTGCCGCTGATCGGGCTGGCGGGCCGCGATGCCGCGCGCGCCGCCGGGCTCGATCCCGCTCGGATCGGCTGGGGCACGGTCGCCTTCGCCGCGCTGTCGATCGCCCTGGTCGCGATGACGCGCGAAGTGCGGCCCTATCCGATCATGATCCTGGTCTACACGGTGACAACCTGGGCGCTGATCCGGCTGGGCATCGCCGTCGACCGCGACCGTCGCATCGCCACCCGGCCCTATGCCGCATATCTGATCGGGCTCGCGCTCATGCTGTGGCTGCATAATCTCGGCCTGCTCTACGCCGCCGCGATCGGGGTCGCGCTGGCGGTCCTGGTGCTGCGGCGCGGGCTGTCGCAGCGGGATTGGGGGCTGCTGATCGGCGGGCATCTGCTGGTCGCGCTCGTCTGGCTGCCCGCCCTGCTGATCCTGATCGATCAGGCGCCGACCTGGGTCAACACCACCTGGCTGACCTTCACCTGGAGCGGGGTGCCGTGGCGGCTGGCGGTTCTCTACGCCGCGCCGGGTGCCCCCCCGGGGGTCGCCCTGTTCGTTCTGGCCGGGCTGGCAATCTGGCGACTGGCGGACGGCGCGCCGCGGCAACGGCTGGCCGCGGCGCTGTTCGCGCTGGCGATCATCCCTGCGGCGGCGTCGGTGTTGCTGTCGGCGCTGGTGGCTCCGATCTTCATCATGCGGACAATGACGCCGGTCGCGGTACCGGCCATGCTGCTGCTCGCCATCGGCACGCTGGGCTGGTCGTTCGGCTGGCGGCGCTGGCTGGGCGTGTTGGCGGGGCTGATCGTGCTGGTCCACATGGCGCTGGTCGACATCCGGGAACGCCAGCATGTCGGGGGGGCAGAGGACTGGTATGGCGCGGTCGATTTCCTCGCGAAACGCTGGCGTCCCGGCGACGTCGTGCTGGCCTATCCCAACGAAAGCGCGCTGCCGCTCGATTTTGCGCTGAGCGACCGCGGCATTGCGATCCCGGTCCGACCGATCCCGACCGCGGTGCCATCGATCGGGGTCGGCGGCTGGTACCCCACCGGCAGTCGCGGCGTGGTGTCGCTACCCCGCCCGCGGCTCCGCGCCATCGCACAGGAACCGGGGGTGCAGGCAGCCCCCACCATCTGGCTGCTGCGATCCGGCGCGCGCACCTATGACCGCGGTAACGTCTTTCTGCGGGAACTGCGCCATGGCCGCCGGCCGATCGCGCGGTTCTTCCATCAGCCCATCGACCTGATCGGCCTGCGCCGCGTACCGCTCAGCGCCCGTCGCGCCGCCCCAGCAGCCGCAGCCGCAGCGCGTTGAGCTTGATGAAGCCGGCCGCGTCGCGCTGGTCGTAGGCGCCGGCATCGTCCTCGAACGTCACCACCTTCTCGCTGTACAACGAATGGGGCGACCGCCGCCCGGTGACATAGACGCTGCCCTTGAACAGTTTCAGCCGGACGGTGCCGCTGACCTTCGCCTGGCTATGGTCGATCGCCGCCTGCAACATCTCGCGCTCCGGCGTGAACCACAGGCCGTTATAGATCAGTTCGGCATAACGCGGCGCCAGTTCGTCCTTCAGATGCATCGCGCCGCGATCCAGCGTGATCTGTTCGATCCCGCGATGCGCCAGATGATAGATGGTCCCGCCCGGCGTCTCGTACATGCCGCGGCTCTTCATTCCCACGAACCGGTTCTCCACCAGGTCGAGCCGCCCGATGCCGTGGCGCTTGCCCATGGCGTTCAGCGTCGCCAGCAGGGTCGCTGGCGACAGCCCCTCGCCATTCACCGCCACCGCATCGCCGCGCTCGAAATCGATCGTGATTTCCTCCGGCACGTCAGGCGCGGTCACGGGATCATCGGTACGGGAATAGACATAGTCCGGCACCTCGTCCCACGGATCCTCCAGCACCTTGCCCTCGGACGAGGTGTGCAGAAGATTGGCGTCGGTCGAAAACGGCGATTCTCCGCGCTTGTCCTTCGGTACCGGGATCTGGTGCTGCTCCGCATATTCGATCAGGCGCGTGCGGCTGGTCAGGTCCCATTCCCGCCACGGCGCGATCACCTTGATATCGGGGGCGAGCGCATAATAGCCGAGTTCGAACCGGACCTGATCATTGCCCTTGCCGGTCGCGCCGTGGCTCACCGCATCGGCACCGACTGCCCGTGCGATCTCGATCTGGCGCTTGGCGATCAACGGCCGCGCGATCGACGTGCCGAGCAGGTACAGCCCTTCGTACAGCGCGTTCGACCGCATCATCGGCATGACGTAATCGCGCACGAATTCCTCGCGCAGATCGTCGATGAAGATATGCTCGGGCTTCACGCCCATCAGTTCGGCCTTCGCGCGCGCAGGCTCCAGTTCCTCGCCCTGGCCCAGATCGGCGGTGAACGTCACCACCTCGCACTGATATTCCTCGCGCAGCCATTTCAGGATCACGCTTGTGTCGAGCCCGCCCGAATAGGCCAGCACCACCCGCTTCACGTCCGACATGTCCGTCCCTTCAGCCCGTCGCATCGCCGCGCGCCTTGCCATCGGGGGCGCGGGCATTCAAGCGCCATACAGGCGGGCGGCACCATCGCGCCCACCCATGCATTGTCGTCACGCGACATGACCCCAAGGATTTTCGATGCGCCTGATCCCCACTGCCCTCCTCGCCCTGACGGTAATGGCCACGGCCCAACCCGCCACTGCGGCTCCGAAGAAAGCACCGTCCAGGCCTGCCACCGCAACCGGGTCGGGCGATGTGACGCGTGCACAGATGCAGGCTCAGGTGAAACAGATCTTCGATCTGGCCGATGCCGATCATGACGGCTTCATGACCCGCGCCGAATTCGGCCGACGCATGACCGCGGTCCTGAACCGCACCCCGCCGGGCACGCCGGGCGCCCCAACCAAGGAACAGGCGCAACAGATGCTGGACGCGGCCACCGCGGCGTTCAAGGCCGTGGATGCCAACGGCGACAGCAAGCTCAGCCGGGCCGAAGCCGGCAAGCGGCCGCTGGCGGCGTTCGACATGATGGACGCCAACCATGACGGCATCCTGACGCTGGCCGAAAAGGTCGCGGCACGCCGCCCGGGTGCCGGTGCCGTCCCGACACCTTCGAAAAAGCTGGAACCCGGTCGCTGAACGGTGCGCCCGCCCGGATCCAGGACAGGAGAAGAATGATGAAGACCCTGCTGACGACCGTCGCGGTGTTTGCGATGACGGGAAGCGCGACCGCGCAGATGGCCGCGCCCGCAAACCCTGATTTCCTGCCGCGCGCCGCCGCGGAGGACCGCGCGACCGGACTCAACCGGATGCTCGATACCGATCGGGACGGCGTCGTCACCCGTTTGGAAGTCGATCGCTGGGCCGCCGGCAAGTCGATCCCGCCCGGCATGATCGACAGCATGTTCACGGATGCCGACACCGATCATGACGGCCGCATCACGCTGGCCGAACAAAAGGCCGACGCGCTGCGCAGCTTCGACGAGGCGGATACCGACCATGACGGCCGCATGACCGCCGCCGAGCGTGACGCCGCCGAACGCAAATATGGCAGCCCCGAAGACGCGGCGCCCAAACGCTGACGGAATGCGACGGGGTCGGATCCCTGAACCGGCCTCGTGGCCCCAGCCTGGATCGATGGTCCGCGCTGGCGCTATGCCGATCTTGGCAAAGAGGCGCTCCTGCGTCTCATCCTCGCGGATGATCGGCATCGCCGGGAGGGCGAGAGCAACCACGCACCGTCCGTCATCCGATGGTCACGCCGACGACGCGCCAAATTCCCTTTTCCTGCTCTAGCGTCACCGTTTCCAATGCCTCGGCCCGATTGGCGAAGCGGGTACGAAACTTCACCACTTCATAGCCATAGGGCGGCGCAGGAAGATTCTCCTGGCTGACGAACGTGCGGGAGATCATCGTGCCGAGCGGCACACGCGCAATCTCGGAGGCTGCGGTCCAGGCCTGAAGCGTGTTCAGCTTGCGAAAGGCCGTACCGGTCGCCCGATAACTGTCGCTCCAGCGCGCTTGATCCAGAAACGTCAACCATCGGCCTGCGGTATCCGCCACGTCCGGGTTCGATGGTGCGGAAGACGGATCGGGGGCTGCTGCCGGCGTGGTTATCTGAGGCAAGGCCGTGAAAAGCAGGAAACCTAAAGCGAGGGTCATGAGCGTGGCTCCAGTGATGATCCAGGGACGGCGGTGCGACCGCCCTGCGCCGTCAGTCGGCGCGATGTCCTGATCGACCGGAGACACCGCCGCGTATGCCCCTATTTCTTCATCCCCGGAAAAATTGGGGTCGCGCGGTTGGACATGACCGTCTTCCGCGTCCAGCAAAAGCCGCGCGGCCTCGCGGCTACTCGATACCCCCATTTTCCGACGCGCATCGCGAAGACGTTCGTTGATCGTGTGGACCGACAAGCCGAGCGTACGCGCCACCGACTTTGCGTCATGGCCACGAACAATCAGCCGCAGGGTTTGCTTCTCCTTCTCGGTAAGCGCCCAAAGGTCCTTCTTGTCCGGCATGGTCATCGATTTTCCGGCCTATGTGCGCCAGGGCGCAACCACCACCCCTAAAAGTTTGGGTCTTCGGACCAGGACAAGGATGTCGTCCCCTGCAAGCATTGTCGTGAGTCCACGACGACTGCCTACCCCTTCGCCAGCAACCGCGTCTCCGCCTCGCGCTGATAGTCGCGGGTCAGCGGCAATGCCCAGCGGTCGCGGATATACTGGATCTGGTAATTGCACATGCCGCCGTGCCGGAACGCGGCCATCGCACCGGCCAGATAGAAGATCCACATCCTGTAGAATCGCGCATCGAACATCGTCTCGATCTCGGTCTGGTGCGCGACCGTGCGGTCATACCAGTGCCGGATGGTCAGCGCATAATGCACGCGCAGCGTCTCGATATCCGCGGCGATCAGCCGCTGCGTCTCGCTCGCCGCGATGATTTCCGACAGCGCCGGATTATAGCCGCCGGGAAAGATATAGCGGGCGGTGAACGCATCGGTCTGCCCCGGCCCGCCCATCCGCCCGATCGTGTGGAGCAGCATCACGCCGTCTTCCACCAGCAGGTCGCGGACCTTGGCGAAAAAGGCGCGGTAGTTGGGCACGCCGACATGTTCGAACATGCCGACGGATACGATCCGGTCGAACCGCCCCGTCAGCATGCGATAATCGATCAGCTCGAATGTGACCCGATCCGCGACCCCGGCCTCCGCCGCCCGCCGCCGCGCGGTCTTCAGCTGCTCTTCGGACAAGGTGATGCCCAGCACGTCGACATCGGCGACGCGGTTCAGGTAGAGCGCCATCCCGCCCCAGCCGCACCCGATATCCAGCACGCGCTGCCCCGGCCGCAGATTGAGCTTGGCGGCGATATGCGCCTTCTTGTCCAGCTGCGCGCGATCGAGATCGACATCCGGATCGGTGAAGTAGGCGCAGCTATATTGCCGGTCGACATCCAGGAACAGGTCATACAACCGGTCGCCGATATCATAATGGTGGGCCACGTTTTTCTTCGACCGTGCAATCCGGTTGAACGAATCGAACCGTGCGGACAGCCCCTCCGCAACCCGCTTGACCGGACTTTTCGGCCCTAGCGCCCCACCGCCACGCTCCCACCGGCCGTTGGCCCGGATCAGGTCGATCAGCCCGGCGATATCGCCCTGCTCGATGACCATCCGCCCGTCCATCCAGGCTTCCGCCGCGCCCAGCCGGGGATGGCGGGCGATGTAATTGCCGACGCCGCGATCGGTGAACCGCACCACCACCGGTGCCCGGTCCGGATCGGGCACGCCATAATCATGCCGGCGGCCATCGGCATCGATGATCGACAGCTGCCCGATCTTCAGCGCCGTCTTCGCGAATTTGTCGAAAAGCCACATCTGCGCCGATCCCGCTGGTTTCGGGTGCTTCTTACAACGTCGCGCTGACGCGTCGAGGGTGGATTCTCCTCATCCCAGCGCAGCCTGCTTCTCCTCCGCCAGCCGGTCCAGTTCCGCGCGGCTCTTCTTCTCCGACGCGGATTTCAGCTGACCGCATGCCGCCATGATGTCGCGCCCGCGCGGTGTTCGCACCGGCGCGCTGATCCCGGCCTCGAACACGATGCTGGAAAAACGCTTGATCCGCTCCGGATCGGAACATTCGTAATTCGCCCCCGGCCATGGATTGAACGGGATCAGGTTCACCTTCGCCGGCAGGTCATATTTCTTCAGCAGCCGGACCAGTTCATGCGCATCGGCATCGCTGTCATTCTTGTCCTTCAGCATGACATATTCGAACGTGATCCGTCGCGCATTGTTGGCGCCGGGATAGTCGGCACAAGCCTGCAACAGCTCCTCGATGCCATATTTGCGGTTGAGCGGCACGATCTCGTCGCGCACCTCCTTCGTCACCGCGTGCAGCGACACCGCCAGGTTGACGCCGATCTCCGCGCCCGCGCGCGCCATCATCGGCACCACGCCCGACGTGCTGAGCGTGATCCGCCGGCGCGACAGGCCGAGGCCCGCGCCGTCCATCACCAGCTTCAACGCATCGCGGACATGATCGAAATTATAGAGCGGCTCGCCCATCCCCATCATCACGATGTTGGTCAGCATCCGCCCTTCGGGCTGGCTCGGCCATTCGCCCAGCGCGTCGCGCGCCAGCATCACCTGTCCCACGATCTCGCCCGGCGTCAGGTTGCGCACCAGCCGCATCGTACCCGTGAAGCAGAACCGGCAATTCAGCGTACAACCGACCTGACTCGACACGCACAATGTCCCGCGGTCCGCGTCGGGAATGAACACCATCTCATAATCCTGCGCGTCATCCGTGCGCAGCAGCCATTTGCGCGTGCCGTCGCTCGATACCTGCGCCTCCACCACCTCCGGCCGGCTGATCACGAACCGCATCGCCAGCCAGCCGTGCATGGTCCTGGCGATGTCGGTCATCAGCGCGAAATCGGTCACGCCGCGATTATAGATCCAGTGCCACAGCTGCTTGGCGCGCAGCTTCGCCTGCTTCGGATCCAGCTGCGCCGTTTCCAGCGCCGCACGCAGATCGGCCAGCGACAATCCGAGCAGATCGACCCGGCCATCGGCGCGGGTCACTGGGGCACGGGGAACGGGCACCGGGTCGATATGACCGGGAATGGGCATCTGGATGTTCATGATCGCCGCTATATAGGCGAAAAATCGACTTTCCGCCAGATCGGGCGAGCCGGGCCGGCGGCGCGACACGACGGCGGACTATACCGCCCCCTGGCCCGTCCCACGATGCAGAACGGTTTCCACGCCCTGCGCAATCATGACGATCGAACCCTGGGGCAAACCGGCCGCGACCGGAACGGCATATCCGCCCGGGCGGGGTGCGTCCGTCATGATCCCGCGCAAGACCCGGCTCGAAATGCCGTGCATCACCACCAGCCGGTCGCCATCGTCATCCGCGGTCGCCGTCAGCCAACCGGCAAGCCGCTCCGCCACGTCCGCATAGGATTCGCCATCCGGCGCCGGCCGCAGAAGCCCGGTCGATGGATCGACGATCGGTCCCACCTCCGCCACCACATCGGCATAGCGTCGCCCGCCCCAGTGCCCCATGCCGATTTCCACCAGGCGCGGATCGATCCGCGTCGCGTGCCAGTCGAGCCCAAGCGGCGGGCAGACCAAGGCGAGCGTCTGCAAGGCACGTCCGGCCGGCGACGACCAGGCCGTCAACGGCCCCGCATGCCCCCGCCCGGCGGCAAGCGCCTGCCCCATGTCCAGTGCCTGTCGGAAACCCGCCGCGGTCAGCGGGGTATGGACATGGTCGCCCTGCAACCGCGCCGCGGCGTTGAAGACGGTTTCGCCATGCCGCAGGATGAAATCCCGCCCGCGTCGCGTCACAACGGTTGCGCCGCCTCGACCAGCAGGACCGGCACGCCGTCACGGACCGGATACGCCACCCCGGCCGCATCGGAGATCAGCCGTGCGCGTTCGGCATCCCAACGAAGCGGTGTCCGCGTGACGGGGCACACCAGCAGGGCAAGCAGCGCCGGCGCGGGACCGTCATCGATCATTGCATGGTCGCATCGTCATCGTCGCCGTCGCGCAGGCGAAAGAACAGCAGGAACTGCACGATCAGGTCCGCCCGGTCGACGATCGTGCGCGCTTCCAGCAGCGCCTGTTTCGCGGCGGCGTCGAACGGCGCGATCTGCGCGATGCCATTCACCAGCGCCTCGTCGTCCAGCCGCGATACGGCATCCCAATCCAGCTGATAGCCGCGCGAATCGGCAAAGCGCCGCGATTCCCGCTCCAGATCCGCGCGCAGCACGCTCGACAGGGGTTCGGGATCGGTCAGGTCGTCATACTCGTCGAAACTGGCCTGCACCTGCCGGAACGGCGTGGTCACATCGAGTTCGGACAGGATCCGGAACCGTGTCAATCCTTCCAGCACGATGTTGAAGCGGCCATCATCGAGCGCCTCGAACTGAGCGATCCGGCCGACGCAGCCCACGTCGTACAAGGCCGGCCGGCGATCATCGGACTCGCGCGGCTGGATCATGCCGATCCGGCGGTCGCGGGCCAGCGCATCGGTGATCAAGGCCCGGTAACGCGGTTCAAACAGATGGAGCGGCAAATGCGCACGCGGAAACAGCAATGCCCCCGCCAGTGGGAAGATCGAAAGACGGTGGCGCTTGCCCTCGCTCATGTGAACAGGACCGCGGACAGGCGGCGGCGCTGGCCACCCACCCACGGATCCATCAATCCCACCGCTTCGAACAGGGTCAGCAACCGCTTGCGTGCCGCCCCCTCGTTCCAGTCGCGATCGCGCGCGATCGACTCCAGCAGGACATCGGCGGCGCGGTCGCGGTCCGCCGCCATCAGCGCACCGGCCAGTTCGTACCGCGCCTCATGATCGTCGGGATCGGCCGCGATCCGCGCCTCCAAAGGCGCGAGATCGTCGACGGGCGCGGAGGCCTGCGCCAGGGCCAGCGCCGCCCGCGCCTGGCTCAGCGCGGGATCCTTGGCCTTGTCGGCCGGCACCGACGCCAGCAATGCCGCGGCTTCCTCGACCGCGTCGGTCTGCAACAAAGCACGCGCTTCACCCGCCAGCACCACCAGATTGTCCGGCGCCATCTCGCCGATCTGGCGGTAGATATCGAGCGCGCGTGGCGCATCTCCGCTGTCCAGCACCGCGTCGGCCATCGCGATCAGCTCGGCGATCTCGGCTTCGGCCTGCCCGGCATCGCTCTGGATCGGCAGCTGCTTCAGAATCTGGTCCAGCATCTGCGTCAGCTGGCTCTCGGTCCTGGCGGGAGTCAGGTCGGCGACCAGCTGACCCTGGAAAATCGCATAGACGGTGGGCAGCGACTGGATCCGGAACTGCGCGGCGATCGCCTTGTTCTCGTCGACATTCACCTTCACCAGCTGGACACCGCGCGCCGCATAGGTCGCCGCAACCTTTTCCAGAAGCGGCGTCAGCGCCTTGCAGGGGCCGCACCAGTCCGCCCAG
>NZ_DASVTO010000055.1:0-19946 GCF_036387535.1 Sphingomonas sp. | reverse complement strand
GCGCAAAGCAGACGAGCGATCCGTCGATGCAACATGGAAGCGTATCGGCTCCCTCCTCGACTGCTTCTCGCCCGACGAATGCAGCAACTACCTCGTCAACTCAGGGTACGCACCAACGTGATCCGGTCACGCTCTAGCGGCAAGCTCTTCACCTGAACGAGATCCGGCACGCGCCGGGACTGACGCGTGAAGCTCCTCAATGCCGGAAATGACGCATCCCGGTGAAGATCATCGCCAGCCCGGCCGCGTCCGCCGCTGCGATCACGTCGGCGTCGCGGATCGATCCGCCCGGCTGGATCACGGCGGTCGCGCCCGCCTCCACCGCCGCCATCAGCCCGTCGGCAAAGGGGAAGAAGGCGTCGGACGCCACTGCCGAACCGATCGTGCGCGGTTCCGCCCAGCCTGCCTTTTCGGCGGCATCCTTCGCCTTCCAAGCCGCGATCCGCGCGGATTCCAGGCGGTTCATCTGCCCCGCGCCGACGCCCGCGGTGGCACCGCCATTGGCATAGACGATCGCGTTCGATTTCACATGCTTGGCCACGGTCCAGGCGAACAGGCAATCCGCCATCTCCGTCGCGGTCGGGTGCCGCTGGGTCACGACGGTCAGATCCGCCGCCGTCACCCGGCCGGCATCGCGCGACTGGACCAGCATGCCGCCCGCGATCGATTTCAGCATCAGCCCGCCTCGCGCCGGATCGGGCAGGTCACCGGTCAACAACAGCCGCAGATTTTTCTTGCCCGCGAACACCGCCCGCGCGGCATCATCGGCGGCCGGCGCCACCACCACTTCGGTGAAGATCCCGCTGATCGCCTCCGCCGTCGCGCCATCGAGCGGCCGGTTGACCGCGATGATCCCGCCGAACGCCGACACCGTGTCGCAGGCGAACGCAGCCTTGTACGCATCGATCAGCGTATCGGCGCTCGCCACCCCGCACGGATTGGCATGCTTCACGATCACGACGGTCGGCGGCCCGTCGCGAAACTCCGCGACCAGTTCCAGCGCGGCATCGGCGTCGTTGTAATTGTTGTAGCTCAGCGCCTTGCCCTGCACCTGCTCCGCTTGGGCGATGCCGGGCGTGCCACGCATGGGCAGATATAGCGCCGCCTGCTGATGCGGGTTCTCGCCGTAGCGCAGTTCCGCCCCCTTGCGCAGCGGCACCGACAGCATGTCCGGAAACGCCTCGCCCTGGTCGACATGCGCGAACCAGGCGCCGATCGCCGCGTCATAGGCGGCGGTCGCGGCGAAGGCCTTGGCCGCCAGTCGCCGGCGCGTATCGAGCATCGTGCCGCCCGTATCGGCAATCTCCGCGATCAGCGCCGGATAATCCGCCGGATCGGTCGCGATCGCGACATAGGCGTGGTTCTTTGCCGCCGACCGCACCATCGACGGCCCGCCAATGTCGATATTCTCGATCACCGCGTCGCGGTCGGCACCCTTGGCGACGGTTTCCGCGAACGGATAGAGATTGACCACCACCAGGTCGATGGCGCCGATCCCGTGCGCCGCCATCGCCGCGACATGCGCGGGATCGTCGCGCACCGCCAGCAAGCCGCCATGCACCACCGGGTGCAGCGTCTTGACGCGCCCGTCCATCATCTCCGGAAATCCGGTCAGGTCGGACACGTCGCGCACCGTCAATCCCGCCGCGCGCAGCGCCTTCGCGGTCCCGCCGGTCGATACCAGTTCCACGCCCCGATCGGCGAGAACGCGGCCCAGATCGACGAGCCCGCTCTTGTCGGACACCGACAGCAGCGCGCGGCGGATGGGGATGGCGGTCATGATCGGGCTCCGGTTCAGCAGATGCGCGCGGCCTTAGCCCAGTGTCCGGCCCAGGTCACTGTACCTTCTTCAGCACCCAGCCGGCATCCGCCCCGCCCGGCGGCGTCTCTCCGGTCATCACGAGCTGGCTCGATGCGCGCGGCCGGCCGGCGGGGTCGACCCACAGGCTGTCCTCCACCGTCAACGCACCGCCGCGGCACCGGAACTGCCACGATCCGCCGTCCGCGATCCGCAGCAGCGCGCCCTGGCCGTCTGCGGTGGTCGATACGCTGACGCCGGGCGCCAGGTGGAACCGGATCGCGAACGCCTGCTGCTCCGATCGCCGCCGCCGTCCGCCCGGCAACAGCAGATCCTCGCCGCGCACCTCGCGCCCGTCCGCGGACAGCATCAGCTGCCGCCGGTGGATCAGGCCGTACCGCCGGACGTAGCCGTCATGGCTGGCCTCCAGCCGGCTGCCGGCATCGACTTCCTGCCGGTCCAGTGCGACCTCCGCCACCCCGCGCCCCAACGAACCGTCGGGGTGCAGCGCGGTCGAATTGGTATCCGCCAGCGTCAGCGTGGAATGCGCCGCGGTCGTGCGCAGCCCGTCGACCAGTTCGGTCGGCAACAGCGCGAGCCCCGCCGCGCCGCCACAATTGACGATCAACCGCTGCGCCCCGTCCGACATCTCGAACGCCAGCGTCGATGCGCACCCGCCGGTCGACAACCGTGCGACCGGCGGCGGCGCGGCATCGATCACGATCAGCGTGCCCTGCGCGGCCAGCCGCTGATACCCCCAGTCGCGCGCCTGCCGCAGCGGGCGGGTGCGGATGCCCGACGCCGCCACCGCCGTCGCCACGCGCTTCGCCGACACCGGTCCGCCGCCCTGCCAGCTCGACAGCCCGCCATCGCCCATCGTCACGCCCAGCAGCGCCGGCACCGCCCGCGTCAGCAGGGCCGTCAGCATGTCCGGTACGTCGCGCCGCCGCGCGGCATAGACCTCCAGCAGTTGCGACAACAGTTCGATCAGTTCCAGCTGTCCGGTCGGGCACCGGCTCGCCAGCCCACCATCCGCCGGCACCGACGCCGCCAACGTCCGCGCCAGTCCCTGCTCGCCATGCGCCAGCCGGATGTCCCCGCCGGGGATCAGCAGGCCGGCCGCCACCACGCCGCACCATGCCGCGATCCGCGGCAGCCCCGGCGGCGCCTTGTCCGCACCACGATCCAGATGGCGCGCACCCCGCGCCAGCGCGTTCAGCACCGCCGATCGGTACACGATGTCCTGCGACGACAGGATCAGCGGCGCATGCGCGCCCCAGGCCAGGATGCGGCGGCCCCAATGTTCGGGGCGCCAGCCGGCGTCGGTCACCGCCCCGCCATGCACGCCCAGCCACTGCCGCACGATCAGCTCGGCGATCGGCGCCGCCCGCTCGCGCGGTCCCGCCACCGCCAGGTCGCGCAGAAAGCCGAAGGTCTGGACATGATCGACCAGCGCGGCCGGGATCGTCGCCGGATCGGCGAAATCGACCGTGGCCAGTTCGACCCCCACCCCGCCGTGGCGGATCCAGCCTTCCAGCAAATCGGCGCCGTCCGCGGCATTGCCCGGAATCGGATCGGTCGGCACGGCCAGCAATTTCAGCGGATACCGCCCGCGCAGGCGCAGCGCGTGCGACGGCAGCCGCCATGCCAGTCGCTGCACCTGCACCGCCAGCCGCGCAGCCAGCGAGGTGCCGGGCTCGCTGGCGACCCGGATCAGCTGCCGACCCGGCTCGATCCCGTCGATCGGCCCCGGCGCGTTCATGCCGCCGGGCTGTCCCCACGCGGTCCGCGCAATCGCGCGATGTTGGCGGCATAGGCATCCGCCCCGCCGCGGAACGTCGCCGTCCCGGCAACCAGCACGTTGGCGCCCGCGGCGATGGCGAGCGGTGCGGTTTCGAAATCGATCCCGCCATCGACCTGCAACCAGATGTCGCGCCCGGTTTTGCCGATCATCTTCGCGATCGCCTCGATCTTGCGCAACTGGCTCATGATGAAGCTCTGCCCGCCGAACCCGGGGTTGACGCTCATCACCAGCACCAGGTCGACATCGTCGATCAGATAATCCAGCATCTTGGCTGGCGTGCCGGGATTGAGCACCACACCCGCCTTGCACCCCAGCGCCTTGATCCGCTGCACCGTGCGGTGAATGTGCGGTCCCGCCTCCGGATGGACGGTGATATGGTCCGCCCCCGCCTCCACGAACGCCTCCAGATAGGCGTCGACCGGCGAGATCATCAGATGGACGTCGATCGGCTTGGTCGTATGCGGGCGGATCGCCTTCAGCACGCTCGGCCCGATCGAGATGTTCGGCACGAAATGCCCGTCCATCACGTCGAAATGCACCCAGTCGGCGCCGGCCGCATCGATCGCGCGCACCTCTTCGCCCAGCCGTGCGAAATCGGCGGACAGGATGGACGGGGCGATCAGGACCGGGTGCGTCATATCCACCGGCCTCTATCCGCCGTGCGGTGGGGGTGCAAGACGCGCGCTCACGCCGCCCGCCGGAACCGCGCCACGAAAAAGCCGTCCGCGCCACCGGCCTCGGCCAGCGTGCCCGGCACCACGCGCAGGAACCCCTCGGCATCGGGCGCGAATCCGGTCGGCAGTTCGTCGGCGCGCACCGCCTCTACCGCGAAGTCGGGCAGGTCGAACGCCCTGGCGATCTCCTCGCCCTCCACCGGCTCCAGCGAACAGACGGCATAGACCAGCAGGCCACCCGGCTTCACCATCGTCGCCGCATGCGCCAGCAGATGCGCCTGCTGCCCCGCCAGTTCCTTGATGACGCGCGGGCGCGCCCGGTGCAGCACCTCGGGATGGCGGCGGAAGATTCCCGTCGCCGAACAGGGCGCATCCAGCAGCACGACGTCGGCGGCGGCGTCCGGGATCCACACCGCGGCATTGGCGACCACCATCGTCGCCTTGGCGCCGATCCGGTCCATATTCTCCATCAACCGCCCCAGACGGCTGCGCGACAGGTCGATCGCGGTCGTGCTCCAGCCGGCGGTGGCCAGCTGCATCGTCTTGCCCCCCGGCGCCGCACACAGCTCGATCGCCGTGCCCGTGCCCGCCCCGATCAGCCGCGCCGGCAGCGATGCGGCGATATCCTGCACCCACCACCTTCCCTCGGCATAGCCCGGCAGGTCCTCGACCGCAGTTCCGGCCGGCACGCGCACATGGCGCGGCGCCAGGGATGCACCGCCCAGTTCGGCGATCAGCGCGGGATCGTCGGTCTTCAGCGTCAGGTCGATCGGCGCCGGCTGTGCAATGCCGTGCCGCGCCGCGTCCGCCGCCGCGTCGCCCCACGCCCGGGTCCAGCGGATGCCGACCGCCACCGGCAGGTGCGGCGGATCGGGCAGTCGGTCGCCGCGCCGGATCAGCGTTCCGAACACCCCGTGCACCAACCGCCGCGGCCCGCCATCGACCAGCGGCAGCACCGTCGCGATCGCGGCATGCGCCGGCGTCCCCAGCGCCAGCGCCTGCACCAGCGCGATGCGCAGCGCGAACCGCGGCTTGGCATCCTCCGGCATCGGCTTGGGTGTCGCCGAATCGATCAGCGCGTCCAGGTCCGGCAGGCGCCGCAACGTCTCCGCCGCGATCGCATGGGCAAAGCCGCGATCGTCGCCGCGGTCCAGGTCGGCGGTTGCCGACGCCATCGCCGCCTCCAGCGGCAATCCCTTGCGCAGCACCGCGTCCAGCAACCGCATCGCGGCACGGCGGGCCGGCGTACCGGGCGGATCGTCGGGTCTGGTCATCCGCGCGGGCTTAGAACGAGTCGGCGGGCGAGGGAACCATGCTTCGCCCCCTTCACCCCGGATCCTCCCGCCTCCTGCATCGCGTAGCGCTTTGGCAAGGCGACGCTGCTATAGCGATGGTCATGACCACCCGCTTCGAAAGCCTTCCCGAACGTCGGACGATCATCGACCGTCGCAGCATCGCCGATCGCTTGGCCTCGCTGCCCGACGGCAATGGCGCTGCGATGCGCGCCGCGTCGGTCCTGATCCTGCGCGGCGCGCTGGAGGCCGGGCGCAGGGAAATGGCGCGGCGGCTGGTCGTGCATCCCAGCCGCGGGCGCGAATCCGCCGCCGGCTACGCCTATCTGACGGATCAGCTGCTCCGCCTGATCTTCGACTTCAGCACCGGGCGGCTGTACCCCAATGCCAATCCGTCGTCGGGCGAACGCATCACGCTGGTCGCGGTCGGCGGCTATGGCCGCGGCGAAATGGCGCTCCATTCGGATATCGACATCGCCTTCCTGTCGCCGTCCAAGCCGACCGGCTGGAGCGAACAGGTCATCGAATCGATGCTCTACACGCTCTGGGATCTCGGGCTGAAGATCGGGCACAGCAGCCGGTCGCTGGACGACATGGTCCGGATGGCGAAATCGGACCTGACGATCCGCACCGCGCTGCTGGAGGGGCGCTATGTCTGGGGCGATACCGGCGTGTACCAGGATGCCGCGCGGCGCTTCGATCGCGAAATCCGCGACGGCTCGGCCGCCGCCCGCGCCTTCGTGACCGACAAGCTCGCCGAACGCGAGGCGCGGCACCAGCGGATGGGCGATAGCCGCTACGTCGTCGAACCCAATATCAAGGAGGGCAAGGGCGGCCTGCGCGATCTCCATACCCTGTTCTGGATCGGCAAGTTCGCCTACCGCGTCCGCGAACTGCCCGACCTGGTCGACAAGGGGTTGCTGACGCGCGAGGAACTGCGCCGTTTCCAACGCGCCGAAAATTTCCTGTGGGCGGTCCGCTGTCACCTCCACATCCTTTCGGCCCGGCCGGAGGATCGGCTGACCTTCGATGTCCAGCGCGAGGTCGCGACCCGGATGCGCTATACCGACCGTCCGGGTCGATCGGCGGTCGAACGCTTCATGCAGCATTATTTCCTGACCGCGAAGCAGGTCGGCGATCTGACCGCGGTGTTCCTGGCGCATCTGGACGAAACCTTCGCCAGCCGCGGCCGCCGCTTCGGCATGCCGCTGATCCGCCGCCGCCGCCGGCTCGACGGCTTTGCGCTCGACCGCGGCCGCATCGCCCTGCCGACCCCCGATTATTTCACTGGGGATCCGGTCCGCCTGATCGAAATGTTCGCGCTTGCCGATCGGCACGGACTGGAAATCCACCCGCTCGCGATGCGGCAGGCCGGGCGCGACGCGCGCTTGATCGACAATGGCGTCCGCGTCGATCCGCGCGCCAACGCGCTGTTCCTCGATGTCCTGACCTCGCCGCGCAACCCGGAGACCGTGCTGCGCTGGATGAACGAGGCAGGCATTCTGGGTCGCTTCATCCCCGATTTCGGCCGCGTCGTGGCACAGATGCAGTTCGACATGTACCATCATTACACCGTCGACGAACATTCGTTGCGCGCGATCGGGCTGCTGTCCCGCATCGAACGCGGCGAACTGAAGACCGATCATCCGCTGGCCACCGCGCTGTTCGCGCGGCTCGTGTCGCGACGCGTGCTCTATGTCGCGGTGCTGCTGCACGACATCGCTAAGGGCCGTCGCGGCGATCACAGCATCCTGGGTGCCGAAGTCGCGGAAAAACTGTGCCCGCGCTTCGGCCTGTCCGCGGCGGAGACGCAGACCGTCGCCTGGCTGGTGCGCCATCACCTGCTGATGTCGGCAACCGCGTTCCGGCGCGACCTTGCGGATTTCAAGACCATCCTCGACTTTGCCGGCGTGGTGCAAAGCCCGGAACGGCTCCGCCTGCTGCTGATGCTGACCATCGTCGACATCCGTGCAGTCGGGCCGGGCGTGTGGAACAGCTGGAAACGCCAGTTGCTGACCGACCTGTATGACGCGGGCGAGGAAGTCCTGCGGCTGGGGCACAAGCAGCGCGGCCGTGGCGAGCGGATCGATGCCAAGCAGGCGCAGCTTCGGCGCGAACTCGGCTGGAACGATGCGCAGTTCGAAGCCTTCTCGCGCCGCCTGCCCGATGCCTATTGGGTGGCCGAACCCGCCGACGTCGTGGCACGCAACGCCGCGCTGGTGGAAAGTGCCGACGCCGGCGGGGTCCCGCTGTCGATCGTCGCCACCGCCGATCCGGAACGCGGCGCCACGCTGGTCACGGTCTATGCCGGCGATCATCCGGGGCTGTTCTACCGGATCGCGGGCGCGGTCCATCTTGCCGGCGGCAACATCATCGATGCGCGCATCCACACCACGCGCGACGGCATGGCGCTCGACAATCTGCTGGTGCAGGACCCGTTCGGTCAGCCGTTTGACGAGGAAAGCCGGCTCGAACGGCTGCGCGCCGGAATCGCCGATGCGCTGGCCAACCGCAACCGCCTTGCGGATCGGCTCGCCGCCAAGCCGATGGCCCGCACCCGCGCCGAAGCGTTCGACATCGAACCGCAGGTGCTGGTCGATAACAAGGCGTCGAACCGCTATACGGTGGTGGAGGTCAATGCCCGCGATCGCCCGGCACTGCTCAATGCGCTGGCCCACGCGCTGTTTCAGGCCAAGGCGACGATCCACAGCGCCCATATCGCCACCTATGGCGAACGCGCCGTCGACGTCTTCTATCTGACCGATCTGGTCGGCGACAAGATCACGGCGCCTGCGCGTCTGCGCACCATGGAACGTCTGCTGCTGGCGGCGGCGGAGGGCGAAGGCTCGCTCGCCGCGGTCGCGTAACGGTAAAGGGGCCACGCGCTCTTCGCGCATGGCCCCCTCCCGTCAATCCAGGGGTCTGACCGTCAGAACTTGGTCCGCGCGGTCACGCCGAACGTCCGCGGCTCCGCCAGGAAGCTGGTGAACAACTGGTTGGCGGTGGTGCCGAATGCCTGGGTCTGGGCGATGCTGCCCGAACCCTGGAACGGCGCGTTGAACGCGACCTGCTGGTAGTTCTTGTTGAACACGTTCTGGCCCCAGAACTCCAGCGACCAGGCCTGCTGCGGCCCGCGGATGCCGATACGGGCATTCACCAGCACGAAGCTGTCCTGCGCCTTTTCCGGGAACAGATCCGACCCGGTATTATATCCGGACGACAGGCGGGTATCGGCATAGAGCAGGCCGCTCAGCCCCGATGATCCGATGTCCGGCGTCCAGGTGCTCGACACCGTGACGACATTGGCGGGCGCATTCGACAATTGCCGACCGGACAGCAGGAACAGGCCGGGATCGAGCGACTCGCCCGCGGTGCTGCCGACCAGGTTCCGGCGATACTTGCTCTCCGTATAGGTATAGCCCGCCGCCAGCTGGAACCCGCGCGCAGGATACAGCGCCGCTTCCAGCTCGACACCCTGCGAAATGACGCCAGGCTTGGTGCCCGCGGTGCAGGTGCCGGTCGCCCGCGTATTGTCGGTGTCGCCACCGTTCAGGCTCGCTTTGCACGCGTTGATGTTCTGCACGATGAACACCGATCCGTTGAAGGTGTTCAGCTGGAAGCTCTGAAACTCCTGGCGGAACGCTGCGATGTTGAAGTTGAACCGCCGCGTGGTGTATTTCAGACCCACTTCATACGCGTCGACCTTTTCGGCCTCGAACTGCAACCCGTTGGCATCGGCATTGCTGCGCGGCGCGAACACCCCGTTCGGACCGCCGAGGTCAGATCGATCCAGGTTGAAACCGCCCGCCTTGTAGCCTTTGGAATAGCTGGCGTAGGTCATGACCCGCGGCGTCGGCTTCCACGAAACGACCGCCGTTCCGGTGAACTCGTTCTCCTTGCGCTTGCTGTTCAGATCGAGCGCGTTCAGCGTCGAACTGGAATTGCCGGTGCAGCTCAGCGTGATGATCCCGCCGATCAGCGTGGCCAGCGGGGCGGCGGCCGGGTTGGACAGCAAGGGTGACAATGCCGCCTGCTGCGTCGGGCAGACGGTGTTGTTGTTGTTGAAGTTCGCGTTGAACTTCTTGGTCTCGTTCGTATAGCGCGCGCCCAGCGTGATGCTCAGCGTGTCGGTGACGTTGAAGATGTTGTGCGTGAAGAATGCGAAGTTCTCGGAGTCCTGGCGGTAGTCTGCGCGCTGATCGCCCACGTTGCTCATCGTGCTCAGGCGATCGATCCCGCCGATGACGGCCGACGCCAACGGACCGAACGCACCCGTCAGCGTGGCGCGACCAGCGGCGCTGAGGCAGCCTGGCGAACCCGGCGCGCGCAAGACAGAGGCCGGATTGACTGTCGCCACGATGCGACACGCGGCGAACGCGCCATATTGCGTCCCGAATTTGGCGTTATCGATCAGCTTCAGCTTCTCGTTCGAATAATAACCCCCGACCAGGAAATCGAGCCGGTCATCGAGCGCCGTGCCCTGGAACCGCAATTCCTGGGTGAAGGTCTTGAACTGGCGGTACGAATTGCCGTCGTCGGCACGGTAGGTGATGTCCGCGCGATTATAATCGATATCCCCCGCGCCGCCGGCCTTGTACTGGCGATAGGCGGTGATCGAGGTCAGCTTGACCGGGCCGAGATCATAATCGATCTGGCCCGATCCGCCATAATCCGTCGTCTTGTTGCGGTACGTGCGACCCGGCGTCAGCGTGATGTTGCGGCTGTAGGGATCGAGCTGGCTCTGTTGCGGAACCCCGGCGTTGAAGAACGGATGGTTCAGGATGTCGACGAAACGATTGGTCGCCGAAAAAGCGATCTGTCCGTCGGTGTTGACGCCGCCATTGGCGGTCGAATTGGTCGTCGTCGTGGGATCGGTCGTTTCCTTGGTGGCGACATAGACCGCGCCGCAGCAGCTTTCGTTGCGGTAGCTGTAATCGCCGATCAGGCGCACCGACAGCGTGTCATTGGGTTCGTACAGCAGCTGGCCGCGCACGAAGTACCGGTCGCGGTCGTTGACGCGCGACTCGCTGCCGCCGCCCTGCGTGACGTTCTTGTAGAAACCGTCGCGCTCGACATAGATGCCGTCCAGCCGATAGGCGAAACCGCTCTCCTTGCTGCCGATCGGGCCGCTGATGCCGCCTGCCAGGCGCAGGAAATCATAATTGCCGTAATTCGCCTCGGCATAGCCTTCGGAGGTGAAGGACGGCTTCTTCGACACGATGTTGATCAGGCCGGCGGACGCGTTGCGCCCGAACAGCGTACCCTGCGGCCCGCGCAGCACCTCGACCCGCTCGATCTCGCCCAGTTCGTTCAAGCCCGATCCGGTGCGGCTGCGATACACGCCGTCGATGAACACCGCGACCGAACTCTCCAGTCCGGGATTGTCGCCGACCGTACCGATACCGCGGATACGGGCGGAGCCATTGGCCTCGTTGCCGGTCGACGACACCAGCAGCGACGGCGCAAGCTGGTTCAACTGACGAATGTCGGTCGCGCCGGAATTCTGGAGCGAGGCCGCCGTAACCGCCGTCACCGCGATCGGCACGTCCGACAACGGGCTCGCGCGGCGGGTCGCGGTCACGATGATGCTGTTCGGATCATAATTGGGGCTGTTCGGATCGGACGCACTCGCCGCGGGCGATGCCGCATCTGCCGGAACGATCGCGCTGCCGGTCCCGTTCGACTGGACCGCACCGGCCTCGGTCGCGCTGCCGACCGGCTGGGTCATCGTCGCAGCGTCGGTCTGCGTGGACCCGCTATTGTCCTGCGCCACCGCAGGCGCAGAAATCGCGACAAGACAGGTAGACAGCAGCCACAGTGCCTTCGGCATCATCTTCTCCCCCAAAGAACATTCTTTTATGAATTGCCGTGAACGTAAAGCGAGTGCCTTCCACACGCCAGTTCAAAGTGCAGGGCATGCACAATAATCGGGAGATTTGCGTCGTTTTTGCAACATCTTAGCCGGCACTGTTGTTCGCAGTTGCAGCATGATCTTCCGGTATCAGCCGGTATGACGTCGCGTCATGGCCGCAATTCCGGCAACGCAGACGCAGAAAGGCCGCCCGTCTCGGATCGGAGACGGGCGGCCTTGTCGACTGGTAAAATGTGCAGGGCTTATTTCGGCGACAGCACCATCAGCATCTGGCGCCCTTCCATGCGGGGATGCTGTTCCACCTTGGCGGTTTCCATCACATCTTCCTGCACGCGGCGGAGCAGGTTCATGCCCAGCTGGCCATGCGCCAATTCCCGCCCGCGGAAACGGAGCGTCACCTTGACCTTGTCGCCCTCGTCGATGAACTCGTTCAGCTTCTTCATCTTCGTATCATAGTCATGATCGTCGATGTTCGGACGCATCTTGATCTCCTTGATCTCCTGCGTCTTCTGGCTCTTCCGCGCGAGATTCGCCTTTTTCTGCGTCTCGTATTTGAACTTGCCCACGTCCAGGAACTTGGCGACGGGCGGATCGGCGTTGGGAGAGACTTCGACCAGGTCGAGACCCACTTCGCGCGCCTGCTCCATCGCTTCGCGCGTGTACATGACGCCCAGATTCTCGCCATTCTCATCGATCACCCGAACCTTCTGGCTCTGGATGAACTCGTTGAAGCGGGGGCCGTTAAGCGGGGAAGGCGTCGGCGCGAAACCGCGGCGTGGCATCATCGGGGGTATGGTCGTCTCTCCTGTCGGACCGTTGGTCTACTATGCCGTATATAGGCGATTTCGGGCTTGTGTGAAAGGGTGCAGGCCGCATCCCCCGCCGCCCCGCCCGAAAATCAGCGATCCGATCCCGCCAGCGCGGCCAGCGCATCCGAAATCTGTTCGCGCCGCACCGGATCGCGCGTCATTTCCAGCATCGCGCTCAGGCTGGCGCGTGCCGCCGCCACGCGCCCGGCCGCCAGTTCCAGCCGCGCGCGTTCCCACCACGCGTGGCCCGCGCCGGGCGCAATCACGGTCATCCGCTCGAACAGGGTCAACGCCCGCGCGCTCTGCCCCGCCTTTTCCGCGCGCATCGCCTGGTTCAACAACAGCCGCACCAGCACCGATCGATTGGACATGGCCGCCACGTGCCCGGCCGCCGGCTTCGTTCCCGGTCCCAGGATGCGCGCCAGCAACGCCGCCAGCGCGTCCGATCCGACCTCGACGCCGCCCGAAAACGGATCGATCAGCACCGGCTCGACATCCGCCCCAACTCGCACCAGCACATGACCCGGCGTGTCCAGTGCGACCGCGGACCAGCCCAGCCGGCGCGCCGCCGCGACATACAGGATCGCCAGACTTACCGGCAGGCCACGGCGGCGTTCGAGAACGCGGATCATGTCGGCATTGGCCGGATCGTCATAGGTCGTCCGGTCGCCGGTGAACCCATATTCCCCGCCAATGACCTGCGCCAGCACCGCGACCCGCGCGGCGCTGTCATGGGCATCCATGCCGGCTTCGGCGATCCGTTCGCTGATCTGGCCCAATTGATCCACCAGCGGGCCGACGTCGACATCGGGATGATCGAGCGCCGCCAGGTCGAGCGCGGCGGAATCGAGCATGATGGCGTCATCATCGATCAGCCCGAGGTGAAGGATTTCGGCGTTCATCGCCGGGATATGGGCGACCGGGCGGCATGCGCCAACCACCCCAACCGCGGCGCCGTGCGCTTAACTGCCCACCAGCACCGGCTGCGGGCGCGTCATCGCGGGGTAAAAGCTCTGCAACGCCTTGACCTTGGGCAGATCGTTGATCCGGATATAGGCCGAGTCCGGATTTCGCACCAGATAATCCTGATGATAGGGTTCGGCCGGGTAAAAACCCCGATACGGCTCGATCCGGGTCACGATCGGCCGCTTCCACACGCCCGACCGGCCGAGTTGCGCAATATAGGCGCGCGCGACCTGTGCCTGCGCGGGCGTGGTCGGCATGATCGCGGATCGATATTGCGTCCCGCGATCGGGGCCCTGCGCGTTCAGCTGCGTCGGATCGGCCACGACCGAGAAATAGATCTGGAGCAGCGTGCCATAGCTGACGACGCGCGGATCATAGGTGATGCGCACGGCTTCGGCGTGGCCGGTGTCTCCGCCCGATACGCGTTCATACTGCGCGGTCGCCTTGGCGCCGCCGGCATAGCCCGAAACCGCCGACTGCACGCCTTTCACCCGCTGATACACGCCCTGCACGCCCCAGAAGCAACCGCCGGCGAACACCGCGGTCTGCATGCCGGCCGGCCCCGCCGGGTCGACGCGCGCCGCGGGTGTCCGCACCGCCACTTCGGCCGACGCCGCCGATATGGTGCTGAGCGTCCCAACGGCGATCAGCCCGGCGGCAATGGCGGCGGTGACGGAAACGCGAACGGACATGGCGACCTCGGTGCTCGAACGATGATATGACCCAGATACGTGGGGCGACGGCATTTGGTTACACCCGGTCCGATCCGGGCTTGCGGCGATCGTCGCCCAGCAACAGGTCCGCGCCCTTTGCCTTCACCCCCGCGGTGATCGCACCGGTGAAGAAGGACAGCATCGCGGGCAGGATCAGGCTGACCCGCACCACCGCATCCTGGATATCCAGCGTGGCCGTCACCTCCTGCCCCATCGCCGCGACCTGCATCGTCATCCGGTCCTCCCCGTCCCAGCGCGATTGCACCGTCGCCACGCCGCCCGGAATGTGCGCGGGCAGTTCGCCGATGCGCGATCGGATGCGGCGGCGTGCCTCTTCGCGGCCAAGGCTGTGGGGAAGGTCGATGATCGTGGGTTGTGCCATGACCGATATCTAGGAACGCCCCGCCGTCCGTGCCACCCGCCGTATCCATGGCGTAATCGCGCGCGCCCGTATAAGACCCTGCAAAGGGCGCGGCTCCGGCGCGCCACAATCGGGATTACATGATGGCCGCCACTTCCTCCACGCTGCTCGAACGCGCGTTCGAACTCGCCCGCAACGGCGGCTGCACCAATATCGACGACATCGTGCGCAAGCTGAAGTCGGAAAATTATGATCAGGTCGACGCGCACATGGCCGGCTCGCAGATCCGGCGCCAGCTTCGGCAGGAGTTTCAGGACGCCCGCCGCCGCTGACGCCCGCCGCTAGCCGCTAGCCGCTAGCCGGCTACATCCGCGGCCACCGTCCGCCGCCCGGCGAACGCAGCATACAGGGCCAGGCCGATGACGTTCCAGATCAGGAAATAAAGCTGCGTCTTCGCCGGCAGGCTGAGGAACAGGTACAGACACCCCGCCACCGCGATCCCGCCGACCAGCCAGGGCGCCGGCGTGCGGAACGTGCGCGGCATGTCCGGCGCCCGCCGCCGCATGATCAGCATGCAGATCGACACCGCGGTAAACGCCGCCAGGGTGCCGGCATTGGCCAGCGCCGCGATCTCGTCCAGCGGGAACAGCCCGGCGATCGCGCCGACGATCACCGCGGTGAAGATCGTGATGCGCACCGGGGTCCCGCGCCGCGATACCTTGGCCAGCGCATTCGGCAGCAACCGGTCGCGCGCCATCACGAAGAAGATGCGCGACTGTCCGTAGAAGAATGCCAGGATCACGGTCGGCAACGCCACCACCGCCGACGCCGCCAGATAGGTCGCCGCCGCCGGTTGCCCCAACAGCCGCAGGATCAGCGCCAACGGCTCCGGGCTGTTGGAAAATCGGGTATATCCGATGGCGCCCACCGCCGCCGCGGCCACGCCCATATAGATGATGACGCACAGCACCATCGATCCGACGATGCCGATCGGCAGGTCGCGGGTCGGGTTCTTGGTCTCCTCCGCCGCGGTCGCGATCGCATCGAAGCCGTAGAAGGCGAAGAAGATGATCGCCGCCGCCGCCATCACGCCGCGCTCCACCCCGTCCGGCCCCATCCGCTTCGGAAATCCGAAGGGCATGAACGGTTCCAGGTTGGACGATCGGAAATAGGGTAGCGCCACCACCACGAACACGATCAACGCCACGATCTTCACCAGCACCAGCAACGCGTTGAGATTGGCGCTTTCTTTGGTCCCCAGCGTCAGCAGCCCGGCCACCACTGCGATGATCGCGACTGCCGGCAGGTTGACGATGCCGCCCAGTTCCGGCCCCTGCATCAACGCGGTCGGCACGCCGGCCCATGCCTGCAACAACGGGGCGGCATAGCCGGACCAGCCGACCGCCACCGCGCTCACCACCAGGCTATATTCCAGGATCAGGCTCCACCCGATCACCCACGCGACCAGCTCGCCGATCACGACATAGCTGTAGGTATAGGCGCTGCCCGACGCCGGGATCATCGTCGCCATTTCCGCATAGGCCAGGGCCGCGCACGCGCAGATCGTGCCCGCGATCAGGAACGACAGGATCACCGACGGCCCCGCCTTGTCCGCGCCGACGCCGATCAGCGTCAGGATTCCCGTTCCCACGATCGCGCCGACGCCCAGCGCCACCAGATGCGGCCAGCTCAGCGTCCGGTTCAGCCGGTGTTCGGGCGCCATGTCCGCGCGATCGACCACGATCTTGCGCCTGTTCCAGTGTTTCACCGCCACTCCCCGTTGGTTGTTCCCTTGTCCTAGGCGCCTCTGCCGGCACTGCAAGCGTCGCAAGGCCGCCGCGCGATTTGCGTCGCGGGACGCACCGGTTAGAATGGCGGCACGACGATCGAAGGACGACCCCATCCCGGACCAGCCGACCACCCCGCCCACGCCACCGATCGTCCGCCATGTCGCGATCATCGGCGGCGGATTCGCCGGCGCGCTGATGGCGGTCAATCTGCTCCGGCATGACGGGCCGACCGCCACACTGATCGAACGACGGTCGCAGGCGGGGCTTGGCGTCGCCTATTCCGCGGCGCACCCCGATCACCGCCTGAACGTCCGCGCGGGCAACATGAGCGCGCTGCCCGACGACCCCGGTCATTTCGAACGCTGGCTGGCCGATCGCCACCCGGCCCATGTCGGCGGCTTTGCGCCCCGGCTGATCTATGGCGATTATCTGACCGATCTGCTCTCGGCAACCGCGGCCCGCTCCAACGGTCGGCTCCGGATCGTGCGCGGCGATGCCGTCGATCTCGCGCTGTCGGACGCCGGCACCACCGTCACACTGGACGACGGCAGCCGCATCGCCGCCGACGCGGTCGTGCTCGCGACCGGCAACCTGCCCCCGCACACCCCGCCCGGCATCGATCCCGCGCTGCTGGGGCCGGATCGCTATGCCGCCGATCCCTGGGCGGCGGATGTCGCCGACGGACTTCGCGACGACGACACCGTGCTGCTGCTGGGTGGCGGGCTGACGATGGTCGATGTCGCGCTGCTGCTCGATGCGCGCGGCTTTCGCGGACGCATGCTGGCGCTGTCGCGCCGCGGGCTGCTGCCGCGGGCGCATGGCGATGCGCCGGCAGCGCCGCTGGCCGAACGTCCGCAGGGGTCGCCCGCGAACCTGCTGCGCCAGGTCCGCGCCCGCGCGGCGCAGACCGGCTGGCGCTCCGCGGTCGATGCGCTCCGCCCGCATACCCAGTCCCTGTGGCGCGGTGCCGAGGCGCCCGATCGCGCCCGCTTCCTGCGGCATCTCCGCCCGTGGTGGGACGTCCATCGCCATCGTCTCGCACCTCAGGTCGCGGACCGCGTCGCCGCGCTGCGGGCGGCGGGCGGGCTGCGGATCGTCGCCGGCAAGCTGGAGCAGGTCCTGTCCGGCCCCGCCGGCATGACGCTGCGCTATCGCCCACGCGGCGACACGGCCGGCGCAACGCTTCCGGTCCGGCGGATCGTCAACTGCACCGGCCCGCTCGGCGACATTCGCCGGACATCGGAACCGCTGCTGCGGGGCATGCTCGACCGTGGCCTGATCCGCCCCGACCCGCTTCAGATCGGGATCGATGTCGATCCGCAATCGGCGGTGCTGGACCGGGATGGCGCCACCTCGGGCCGGCTCTTCGCGATCGGCCCGATGACGCGCGGTACCTTCTGGGAAATTGTCGCGGTGCCCGACATCCGGCAACAGACCTGGTCGGTCGCGCGTCGCCTCTCCAACGCGATGTGGGTCGGCGGCGAGGGGCTCTGACGCGATCCCCCCGGTCGCGATGCCGCGGTTGGTGGGGTGACAGCGGGCCTGCATTGCGGCAGAAGCGACGCGCATGGGTCGCGACGCGCCAGACACAGATCCCGGATCGGGTACGATCGAGCTAGGCCGCAACCTCACGCACGGCCTGCTCGACACGCTTGGTCGCGCGATCGTCACCGGCCGCTATGAAAAACGCCCCTTTCCGACCGAGGCGGAGATCACCAAGACCCACGGGATCAGCCGGTCCGTCACGCGCGAAGCGGTGAAGATGCTGACCGCAAAGGGGTTGGTCAGCGCGCGCCCGCGTCAGGGTACCACCGTTCTCCCGGCCAGCGCGTGGAACCTGTTCGATACCGACGTGCTGCGCTGGACGCTGGAACGCAAATTTTCGGTCGATCTGCTACGGCATTTCAACCAGTTGCGCGTCGCGATCGAGCCGGAGGCCGCCGCGCTGGCCGCCTGCTTCCGGGACGAATCCGATCTCGCCACGATCCGCCACGGTCTGGCGCAGATGGAGGCGGCGGAAAACGGTCTGGCCGACACGCTGGAAAGCGACATCGCCTTTCATGTCGCCATCCTGCGTGCCTCGAAAAATCCGTTCTATGCGCAATTCCATTCGGTCGTCTCGACCGCGCTGCACACGTCGATCCGCTTCACCAACCGGATCAAGGGACGATCCGCCAATGTCGCGGACCATGCCGCTGTCGCCGATGCGATCGCCGCCGGCCAACCCGATGCGGCCCGCAACGCCATGCGCCGCATCATCGGCGATGTGCTCACCCTGATCGGCGACCCCGACCCGCGCTGATGGGCCGGACCGCGATGGACCGGCTTGAGACTTAATTCATGCTTTGCGTTCAATATGATGCCGACGAGTCGAACACGCCAAAGAGCGATCGTCATCTTCGGAGACCACGCGTGAATCATCTTTCCATTGCGAAAAAGCTTGTCGTTGGCTTTGGTGCCTGCCTCCTGATCATCTTCGCGCTCAGCGGGCTTGCTGTCGTGAAGCTGTCCGGCCTGAACGATCATGTCCTGACATTCTCGACCAATCGGATGCCGAAGGCAATCGCACTTGGAAAATTCGATAGCGCGTTCAGCGCCTATCGCACCAGCCTCTACCGCTATGCCGCAAGCTCTGACGATTCCTTGGCCGCCGCGGAGATGAACGAGCAGGCCGCGCGCAAGACCGTAGACGACAGTTTTCACCTGCTGGAGTCGCTGATCGTCGCGGCCGACGTCAAGGCCGCCGCCGCGGAGATCGCGACCCTACTGCCGAAGATCTACCGCGCCGACGACGCGGCACTAGCTCTATCCCGGCAACATAGAAATGACGAGTCCACCAAGTCATTGTTGAAGAACGGCGAAACAGCTGCAGCCATTCAGGCTCGGTCCGCCAGGATTGCGGAACTGTTTGCAGTACAGGTCGAAACCGCAAAGCGGGACGCGGCCGCCAGCTATGGCAGCGCCAAGGTCATCATCGAAGCCACGGTACTGCTGTCGATCGCACTCGTCGCGATGCTGCTGACCATGATGATCCGCATGATTTCGGTTCCGATCGGAAGGTTGACCGGGGCGATCGGCGAACTGGCCACGGGCAAGCTGGACACGGAGGTTCCGGTCGACGGTCGTCGCGACGAAGTCGGAAAGCTCGCGACTTCGGTGCAGACGCTGCGCGATCAGCTGCGCGGTGCGGAGGCGGCGAAGGCGGCGCAGACGGACCTGATCTGCGACAGCATCGGCACGGGCCTGGACGCCTTGTCGAAGGGTGATCTCACCGCGCGGATCGATGCCGACCTCACCGGCCCCTTCGCCAAGCTCAAGGCCGACTTCAACCGCGCCATGGATGCGCTGGGCGAAACGCTCTCCGCCGTCTCGCGCGCGACCAGCGGCATCCACACCGGTGCGACCGAAATCAGCCAGGCCTCCGACGACCTGTCCCGCCGCACCGAGCAGCAGGCCGCCTCGCTGGAGGAAACCGCCGCTGCCATGGACGAGATCACTGCCACCGTCCGCGAAACCGCATCCGGCGCGGTCCGCGCCAACGAAGTCGTCGCCGCCACCCGCAGCGATGCCGAGGATGGCGGCCGCGTCGTCCGTCAGGCCGTCGAGGCCATGGGCGGCATCGAACGCGCCTCGGGCGAAATCTCGGAGATCATCTCGGTCATCGACGGCATCGCCTTCCAGACCAACCTGCTCGCGCTCAACGCCGGTGTCGAGGCCGCCCGCGCGGGCGATGCCGGCCGCGGCTTCGCCGTCGTCGCCTCCGAAGTCCGCGCGCTCGCCCAGCGGTCGGCCGAGGCCGCCAAGGACGTCAAGACCAAGATCACCGCATCCGCCGGTCAGGTCGACATCGGCGTCGCGCTGGTCGGC
>NZ_DASVTO010000054.1:0-6489 GCF_036387535.1 Sphingomonas sp. | reverse complement strand
CCAGCGTCATCATCAGCACGCGGATCCTGCCGCCGTTCAAGGCGGGGGATCTGCCCGCCGGCATTGTCGCCGGAACGGACGCGCTGGTCGAACAGCTTCGTCTGCCGGAGGCGCAGGCGCATGACCGCGCGACGCGGGCGGCCACGCCCGCGCGGCAGGGTACCGACTTCCCCGTCGCCGGCATCTTCGTGCTGATCCTCGTCGCGATCATGATCCTCGCCATGCTCCGCCGGCGGGCGGGTGTCGGCCGCCGCTACCGCCGCGGTCCCGCCCCGGTGATCCTGTGGGGCCCGTCGCTTGGCGGCGGCTGGGGCGGTGGCGGTGGTTTCGGCGGCGGTGGTTTCGGCGGCTGGGGCGGCGGCAGCGGGTCGGGCGGCGGCTTTTCGGGCGGTGGCGGCGGCTCGTTCGGCGGCGGCGGCGCGTCGGGCGGCTGGTGATGCAACTCTCCGACGCGGACCAGTCCCGGATCACCGCCGCCGTCACCGCGGCGGAGGCCACCACCGATGCGGAAATCGTGCCGATCGTCGCTGCGCACTCCGACGCCTATCATGACGTCGTGCTGCACTGGGCGATCCTCGCGATGCTGGTCGTCATGGCGGCTGCCGCTATCCACCCGGACGGCCTGATCGCGCTGCGGACCGCGCTGGACGGCGGCTGGGCCACGCCCCCCCCGCCGGGCGATCTGATCACCTTGCTGCTCTTCGGCGTCGCCGCGATCGTCCTGATCATACGCCTGCTGGTCGGCCTGCCCGCGCTGCGCTACCGGCTGACGCCCGGCGCGACCAAGGCCCGCCGCGTCCGCCACCGCGCGGTCGATCTGTTCCATGTCGGGGTACAGGCGCATACCGGCACCCGCACCGGCGTGCTGCTGTATCTCTCGCTGGCCGAACGCCGTGCGGAAATCGTCGCGGATCGCGCCGTCCACGCGGCCGTCCCGCCGGAGGCCTGGGGCGATATCCTGGGCGCCCTGCTGGTTGCGGTCCGCGCCGGCCACACGGCGGACGGCATGGTCGCGGCGATCGGCGCGATCGGCGAAACGCTCGCGCATCATTTCCCCCACAGCGGCGGCGACGCCCCCGAACTCCCCGACAGGCTGATCCAGATATGACCGACCCCGCAGGCGACATCATGTGGCAGGGCCGCTTCATCACCGCGCGGCGGGAAGGGCAGTGGGAATATGTCGGGCGCGCGCGCGATATCGGCGCGGCGGTGCTGCTCGCCATCGATGACGGGCATGTCCTGCTGGTCGATCAATATCGCGTGCCGCTGAAGGCGCGCTGCCTGGAACTGCCGGCCGGTCTGGTCGGTGATGAAACCGCCGGCGAACCGATCGAAACCGCCGCCGCGCGCGAACTGGAGGAGGAAACCGGCTACCGCGCGGATCGGGTCGAATTGCTGGGCCGCTTCGCCTCCTCGCCGGGCATGGTTTCCGAAACCTTCACGCTGGTGCGCGCCACCGGCCTCACCCGCGTCTCGGCCGGCGGCGGGGTGGAAGGGGAGGATATCACCGTCCACCGCGTGCCGCTGGCGGACATCACCGCCTTCGTCGCCGGTGCCCGCGCCGCCGGCATGGTGATAGATGTCAAATTGCTGCTGCTGCTCGGCGCCGGCATGCTGGCCGGCTGATCGCCGCTACAGGATCTCGGCGATCCGCGCCTGCAACGTCTCGACGGTGAACGGCTTGATCACCATCTCCATGCCCGGCTCCAGGAACCCGCCGCTCGCCGCCGCCTTCTCCGCATAGCCGGTCATGAACAGGATCTTCAGGTCCGGCCGCACCGCGCGCGCCGCATCCGCCAGCTGCCGGCCGTTCATGCCGGGCAACCCGACATCGGTCACCAGCAGGTCGATCCGGCGGTCGCTTTCCAGCACCGCCAGCCCCGCCGGACCGTCATGGGCGGCGATCATGTGATATCCCAGATCGGCCAGCACCTCGATCACCAGCGCCCGCACCGCCGGCTCGTCCTCCACCACCAGCACCACTTCACCCCCCCGCGCCTGCCGATTCGCGGGCACGGCGCCGTCGCGCACCACCTCCGGCTCGCCGCCCGCATGTCGGGGAATGTAGATCCGGATTGACGTGCCCTCGCCCGGGGTCGACAGGATCCGGGTGAACCCCTCCGACTGCCGCGCAAAGCCATAGACCATCGACAGGCCCAGGCCCGTTCCCTGCCCGATCGGCTTGGTCGTGAAGAACGGCTCGAACGCGCGGGCGATGACATCGGGCGTCATGCCGGTCCCCGTATCGCTCACCGCCACGCAGATATAGTCGCCGGGAACCGCATCATGAGCGCGCAGTTCGCCATCCGGATCAACCGTCACGTTACATGTTGCGATCGTCAGCCGCCCGCCGTCCGGCATCGCGTCACGGGCATTGATCGCCAGGTTCAGCACCGCGCTTTCCAGCTGATGCGGATCGCACAGCGCCTTCCAGAGGTCCTCCTCCAGTTCCAGCACCAGCGCGACAGTCTCGCCGATCGTGCGGCGCAGCAGGTCCTCCATCGTCGTCATCAGCCGGTTGGCATCCACCGCCCGCGGATCGATCGGTTGTCGCCGTGAAAAGGCGAGCAGCCGGTGGGTCAGCGCGGCGGCGCGGTTGGCCGACATCGTCGCGGTGGTGATGTACCGTTCGACCCCCTCCATCCGCCCGCTGGCCATCCGCCGCTGCATCAGGTCCAGCGATCCGATGATGCCGGTCAGCAGGTTGTTGAAGTCATGCGCGATTCCACCGGTCAGCTGTCCGACGGCTTCCATCTTCTGGCTCTGGCGCAGCGCTTCCTCGACCTCCTGTCGCTCGCGCACCGCCGTCTCGATCCGGGTTTCCAGCGTCGCGTTCAATTCACGCAGCGCCAGTTCGGTATGCTTCTGCTCGGTCACATCCTGCCCCTCGGCAAAGATCCCGGTCACGCTACCATCCGCGCCGATAATCGGCTGATAGACCAGGTTGACGAACCGCTCCTCCAGCGGCCCGTTCGGAACCCGCTGCAGATCGACGGTCAGGTCGCGTCCGACGAACGGCCGCCCGGTCCGCATCACCTCGTCCAGGATCTCGACGAAGCCCTGTCCCGCCAGTTCCGGCATCGCCTCGCGCAGGGACAGTCCGACCAGACTGCGGTGGCCGACCAGCTGCTGATAGGCCTCGTTCATGAACTCGAACACATGGTCCGGCCCGCTCAGCACGCACATGAACCCCGGCGCACGCTCGAACAGGATCCGCAACCGGTCGCGCTCCGCCGTCCGCTGCTCCACGACGGACAACAGCCCTGCATTCGCCTGACGCAGCGCATCCGCGGCCGCCTCGCGCAGTCGCACCGCTTCCGCCAGTGCCGCCGCCCGCTGGCGTTCGGACTCATGCGCATCCGCACTGGCCAGCTGCGCCGAAATCTGGCCGGCGAACAACGCCAGATACGCCGCATAATCCGTGTCATGCGGCCGGTGCGGGTTCAGCCCGACCACCAGCATCCCCGCCGCGGCATCGCTGCCCTGCCCCATCAGCGGGATCACCGCCGCCTGCCGTGGCGGCATGGTCCACGCACCCGTTGGCAGGTCCGCCACATCATGCAGGCTGATCAGCGCGTCGCGGCCCGACAGCGGCCACCGTGACACCACGTCCGGCGCCAACCATGCCGGTGCCGCCGTATGCCCCGCGGGGATCCCGGCCCGCGCCACCAGCCGCGCGCCGGTCCCCTCGTGAAGATAGATCAGCCCGAACGGGCAATCCCGGTCATTGGCCGCCAGCGCCCGCTCCGCCGCCCGCAACACGGCGTCGCGGCGATCGGCCTGCGCCAGATCCAATGCCAGCCGCCGCAGCGAATCGAACCGGCGCTCGGCAACGACGCGCTCGGTTTCCTCCGACACCGCGCAGAACAGGCCTTCGACGGCACCGCCGGCGCCGATCAGCGGGCTGTAGGAGAAGGTATGATAGGTTTCCTCGGGATAGCCGTTGCGCTCCATCAGCAGCAACAGCGCGCGGTCCCAGGTCGCCTCGCCGCGCAGATAGACGGACTCGATCCGGTCCTTGATGTCCTCCCAGATTTCGGGCCACAACTGCCGCGCCGGCATCGCCAACGACTGCGGATGTTTCTGGCCCAGCGTCGGCCGATACGCATCGTTGTAGAAAAAGGCGACGTCCGGGCCCCAGCCCAGCCACATCTCGAACCGCGATGTCAGCAGCAGGCGCAGCGCGACCTTCAGGGCTTCGGGCCATCCCGATACCGGGCCCAGCGGCGTGGCCGACCAGTCGGTCGCGCGCATCAGCCGCGCCATCTCGCCATTACCGATGAAGACATCGTCCGCGGCGGCAGGAACGGTTCTCATCTCAGTCGACAAAGCCATGCTCCACTGGCGGAGACTCCGCGATATCGACGCGTTCCATGGCTATTGAACAATAACAACGATCGCGGCGCTTCCCGTTACCGGCGCCGCGCGGAAATCTCAAGAACGGGAAGCCCCGGCATGACCGGGGCTCCCCCCTATCACTTACTGATGCGCACCACCGGCGGCGCCCCACGTACCCGAATAATACCAGCTCCAGATACCACGGACCGGTGCGTTTGCCTTGCTCATGCTGCTTCCCCTGAACCGCCACAGCGACCGACTCGCCGTGACAAGGCAAAGTTACGGGGTTTCCATCAAAGTTAGCAAGACGTTAACCAGATCAGGCCGCCGCCTTTCTACGGTCCAATATGAGACATCGGCTAAGCGCGGCAAACTTCATCGGGCGGCCGGTCAGATATCCCTGCACCTGGTCGCATCCCATCTGGCGCAGCATCGCCAGCGTCTCGGCGCGCTCCACACCCTCCGCCACCACCGCCTGGCCCAGCGAATGCGCCATGTGGATCGTGGATCGCACCATCACCGCGTCGGCGCGGCTATGTTCGATCGCATCCACGAAGCTCCGGTCGATCTTGATCTCGCTGGCTGGAATCGTGCGCAGGTTTTCCAGGTTGGAAAAGCCGGTGCCATAATCGTCGATCGACAGCCCGACACCCGTGGCGCGCAACGCTTCCAGCACCTCGATCGATCGCCTGCTGCCGGACAGGGCCGCCGTCTCGGTGATCTCCAGCGTCAGCAGGTTGGGCGCCAGCGCGTAACGTGCCAGTAATCCCGCGATGCGATCGAGCAGTTCCGGATCCTCCAGCACGCGAACCGACAGGTTGACGGCGACGCTGAACGGCATGCCATGGCCGTTGATCGTCGCCGCCGTGTGGATCGCGGTGTCCAGGACGTGATAGGTCAGCTTGTCGATCCGGTTCTGCTGCTCCGCCACCGGGATGAAATCGGCCGGGCTGATCGGTCCCTTTTCCGGATGCGTCCACCGCACCAGCGCCTCGCACCCGACGATCCGGTCGGATCGCAGGTCGATCTTGGGCTGATACGCGACCCAGATCTCGCCACCGTCGATCGCCGCGTCCAGATGCGTCAGCAACCCCAGCTTCCACGACGAATCGCTCGCCTCCACCGGCTCGTGCAGCGTCCAGTGGAGCCCGGCCTCGGCCGCTGCATCCGCCGCCATCAGCGCGCCTCCCAGGCGGTTGAAGGGAGACTGTCCGACATCGGCGGCAAGCCCGAAGGTGATCGCGACATCGACCCGCCGCTCGCCCACCGTCAGTGCGTTGCGGAACAGCGCCTGCATCGCGTCGAAATAGTCGGCGGTCTGCGCGACCGATTGCGTCGGCGCCAGCCAAGCGAAAATCCCCTCGTCGCCCTGATAGATCGTCGCACCGCCACTGCCGAGCGCCAGCCGGCGGGCGATCTGCTCCACCAGCGCGCGCTCATGATCGGCCGGCAACGATGCCGTGATTTCGGGAAAGTTGCGGACCCGCGCGGCGATCAGAACGACGTCGGCGACATGCGCCACCGCGCGCAGGGCGTTCAGGTTCGGCAGCCCCGACACGACGTTGACGATCGCACGCTGGCGATAAGCCAGGCGCAGGCCGGACCATGATGTCCAACCCCCGATCAGGATCAGCAGCAGCATCGTCGGCACGATATCGACCAGGATCTGGTGCGCATCCAGCATCAGGGGCACCAGCAGCACCGCGACGCTCATCAGCGCATAGCCCGTGATCGCCATCACGCGCGAACGCGGCACCATCAATGCCACGATCGACAGCCACACGGCCAGGAACGGCACGATCCACGACAGGGTGTGCGGCTTGCCGGTCAACAGCGTCTCGGCACCCAGCGCATGCAGGAACACGCCGGAAATCAGGCCCACCGTCGGCGCGAAATACACATTGTCCAGCTGTGCGGATGTCGCCCCGATCACGACGTCGCGCCCCGCCAGCCGCCCGGGCGCGTCCTTGTCTTCCAGGATGTCGATGGCGCTCACCACCGGCATCGATCCGATCCGGATTGCATAATCCAGCGGGAACGTCTCGCCCGTCCCGCCCGCCCGCCCCGCGATCTTGGCGGCGAAGGAGGGATAGGTCGCCCCTGCGATCTGCATCGCATAGGGCAACCGCCGGACGACGCTGTCATGATCGA
>NZ_DASVTO010000053.1:0-12623 GCF_036387535.1 Sphingomonas sp. | reverse complement strand
GATTCAGCAGACTTATGCCCGCGTCGCCGGCAACTTCAAACGCACACCCGCAACCTTTGGCGCGTTCCTGCGGCAACAGGGATCGTCGGAAGCCTCGATCAAGCGCCAGATCGAAGGCGAACTGGCGTGGCGGCGGCTGCTGAGCCGCCGCATCGAACCGTTCGTCAACGTCGGTGACGAGGAAGTCGCCGCCGTGATGGCACGGATCAACGCCAACAAGGGTGCGCCCGAATACCGGATCGGCGAAATCTTCCTGTCCTCGACACCGGAAACTGCCGCCAACACGCTCGCCAACGCCGATCGCATCGTGGATCAGGTGCGCAAGGGCGGTTCGTTCGTCGCCTATGCCCATCAATTTTCCGAAGCATCGACTGCGGCGGTCGGTGGCGATCTCGGCTGGGTCCGCGCGGAACAACTCCCCTCGGAACTGGCCGCCGTGGCGCAGACCATGCAACCCGGCTCGGTCAGCGTGCCGATCCCGATCGCGGGCGGCTATTCCATCATCGCGCTGGTCGACAAGCGCGTCGGCGGCGGCGTCGATGCGCGCGATGCCGTGCTGGCGCTGAAGCAGGTCGGCATCAAGTTTCCCAAGGGCGCGACCCGGGATCAGGTTGCGCCCGATGTCCTGAAATTCGGCAATGCGATGAAGGCGGTTCGCGGCTGCGGCTCGGTGGAGGCGATCGCCAAGACACTGAACGCCGAAGTCGTCGACAATGACCAGATCCGCATTCGCGATCTGCCCGCCGCGTTGCAGCAGATGATGATCGATCTCCAGGTCGGGCAGGCCAGCCCGCCCTTTGGATCGATCGAGGATGGCGTCCGGTCGCTGGTCCTGTGCGGCCGCGATGAACCCGCCGCCGCCGCCGGACCGGACGCCGCGACCATCCAGTCCCAGCTGGAGGAGGAACGCGTCAATCGCAGCGCCCGCCGCTATCTTCGCGATCTTCGCCGCGACGCGGTCGTGGATTATCGCTGATCCCGTGGACACGCCCCACGCCATGACGCCGCTGGCCGTCGCGCTTGGCGACCCGTCCGGCATCGGCCCGGAAATCGTGGCCAAGGCATGGGCATTGCGTGACGCCCACCGCCTCCCGCCGTTTTTCGCGGTCGGGGATTCGCGGTCGATCGCGGCGGTGTGGGACGGGCCGGTTGTCCGCATCTCCGATCCGTCCGAAGCGGCCGTGCGCTTTCCCGATGCGCTGCCGGTGGTGCAGGTGGAGGATGCCGGGGACATCGTGCCTGGCGAACCCAATCTGGCGGGCGCGCGCTGTTCGCTGGACGCGCTGGAACTCGCCGCCGGCCTCGCACGGTCGGGGGTCGCCTCCGGCCTGGTGACCGCACCGATCTCCAAGGCGCAGCTTTACGCCATCGGTTTCGTCCATCCGGGCCAGACCGAATTCGTCGCGGAACGCTGCGGCGTCGCCAGTGACAATGTCGTCATGCTGCTCGCCGGGCCGACATTGCGCACCGTACCCATCACGACGCACATGGCCCTGCGCGACGTTCCCGACGCGCTGTCGATCGAACTGATCATGGCGAAGGCGCGCGTTACGGAACGCGGGCTGGTCAAGAATTTCGGCATCGCTCATCCGCGGCTGGCGATCGCCGGCTTCAATCCGCATGCCGGCGAAGACGGCGCGATGGGACGGGAGGAGATCGACCTGATCCTGCCCGCGGTCGCGCAGCTGCGGGAGGAAGGTATCGACATCGTCGGCCCGCTCGCATCGGACTCGATGTTCCACGAACGGGCGCGCGGCCATTATGACGTCGCCCTCTGCCTCTATCATGATCAGGCGTTGATCCCCATCAAGACGCTGCATTTCGATGAGGGCGTCAACATGACGCTGGGCTTGCCGATCGTCCGCACCGCGCCCGATCACGGGACCGCCTTCGGCATCGCCGGCACCAACCAGGCGCATCCCGGCGCTATGATCGCGGCGATCGCGCTGGCCGGCGATGCGGTCCGCCACCGCGCGACGACGGCATGACGACCCCGCCCGCGGCGGCCGATCTGCCGCCGCTGCGTGATGTCATCGCACGCCACGGCCTTGCCGCATCCAAGGCGCTCGGCCAGAATTTCCTGCTCGATGGTCAGTTGCTCGACCGCATCGCGCGCGTCCCCGGCCCCCTGGCCGGCGAACGCGTGTATGAGGTCGGGCCGGGGCCCGGTGGACTCACCCGCGCCCTGTTGAAAGCGGGGGCGGATGTCGTTGCGGTCGAACGCGATCGTCGCTGCCTGCCTGCGCTGGCCGAACTGGGCGATGCCTATCCGGGGCGCCTGACGGTGATCGAGGATGATGCGCTCGCGATCGACGAATCTGCTTTGATGGGGCCTGGCGCGCATATCGCGTCGAACCTTCCCTATAATGTCGGCACCGCGCTGCTGGTTCGCTGGCTGACCGCCGAACCCTGGCCGCCGTTCTGGGCCTCGCTCACGCTGATGTTCCAGAAGGAGGTTGCCGAACGCATGGTCGCGGCGCCCGGCACATCGGCCTATGGCCGGCTCTCGGTGCTGGCGCAGTTCCGATCGACGGCGACGCTCGCCTTTCCGGTCCATCGCTCCGCCTTCGTCCCCCCGCCAAAGGTAACGTCCGCGATCGTCCATTTGCGACCCGTGGCACAACCCGCGGGCGTTCGCATGAAGACCGTCGAGCGCCTGACCGCCGCGGCATTCGGTCAGCGCCGCAAGATGCTCCGCCAATCGCTGAAAGGCGTCGAGGGCGCCGTCGCGGCGCTGGAACCGCTCGGCATCGATCCGACCCGCCGCGCCGAAACGCTCACCGTGGCGGAGTTCGTCGCCGTCGCACGGTGGCTCGACCGCACCATCGTCTGATCAACCCCGTCAGTTGCGCGTCGCCGCCGTCGCAACCCCCGATGCGATCAGGACGGCACCACTGACCCGCTTCGACCAGCACGACACCTGCGGCCCACGCAGATATCCCGCCGCACGGGCGGCGAGCAGCGCATAAAGCGTATCGGTCACCGCGACCACGCCGCAGAATGTCACGATCAGCAGGGCCGCCTGCGGCACATAGGGACGGTCCGCCATGATGAATTGCGGTGCGAAGGCGACGAAGAAGACAATCGTCTTGGGATGAAAAGTACCGATCGCCAGATTGCCGAAAAACGCTGCGCGTGGGCCGATGGCGCGGCCGATGCCATCCTGCGGATCGGCCCGCACCCCGGCCTGCAGCATTGTCCGCACGCCCAGACCGATCAGATAGAGCGCACCCGCCCATTTCAGGATGCTGAACGCCAGAGCGGATGCGGCCAGCAACGCCCCGACGCCGGCCAGGGACAATATCATCGCCACCAGGTTCCCGATCGCCAATCCGCCGACCGACGCCAGCGCGACACGCCGGCCCGACCCGACTGCGTATCCGACGATGCTCATCACGCCGGGGCCCGGCAACAATCCCATCGCCAACGCCGCCGCCACGAAGCCCAGCCAGATGATCGGGTTCATCATGTGCTACGGTTTGACGGCCGTGGTTTCCTTGCCCTTCGGCGGCACGACCGGGCTGGCCTGCGCCGTCAGGACCGCGGGCGGTGGGCCCTTGGCGATCGCCGCCGCCAGGGTCGTTGCCGGCGCGCAGGCCGCCGTTTTGCAGATCGTTCGGATCCGCGTCAGGTTCACCTTGGCGCGTTCGACCGCACCCTTCTGCACCATCGCCTCACCTTGCCCGGACAAGGCATTGATATCGTTCGGCTCCAGCGTCAGCGCTTCGCGGTAGAGCCGGATGGCCTTGCCCGGCAGAGCCTGCGCCTGCGCGACCCGCGCCAGGGCCAGATAGGCGGCCCGGTTGCGGGGATCGACCGCCAGTGCGGTTTCGATCAGGTCACTGGCACCCGGCAGGTTTCCCGCCCGCTGCGCCGCGACGCCCGCCTGCATCAGCGCGATCGAGCGCGGATTGATCTGATCGTCCGGCTTCTGGGTGGATCCCATGCTGGATGCGACGGCCAGCGCGAGCGACAAGGCAATGGCAGGGCCGGAGAAACGCATCATGAACTCCTTATAACGGGCGCGTCGCGACGCTAGCACGGCGCCTTGGCCCTCGCGACGAAAAAGCCGTCGGTCCCGTCATGATGCGGCGTCAGGCGTATGCCCGCGCCGTGCGCGACGCCCGCCGGCAAATCGATCGGTACCGCGCGCCATTTCGGATGCCGTGTCAGGAACGCCGCGAACCCGCCCGCTCCTTCGTCATCGATCAGCGAACAAACCGCATAGACCAACGTCCCGCCCGGCCGCACCAGCGATGCGGCCACGTCCAGCACATGCGCCTGCAACGTGACCAGGTTGTCCAGCCGCGCCCGCGTCAATCGCCAACGCGCCTCCGGGTTGCGCCGCCAGGTGCCCGTTCCCGAACATGGCGCATCGACCAGCACGACGTCCGCACGCTTGATGTGATCGTTCAGCGCCTCGCGCTCGCGTTGCGGATCCAGCAGCACCGGCTCGACGATCGTCACCCCGGCCCGCACCGCGCGCGGCATCAGATTGCCGAGCCGCCGCCGGTCGGTGTCGCATGCGATCAGGCGCCCTTGATCCGCCATCGCCGCCGCCAGCGCCAGCGTCTTTCCGCCCGCGCCGGCACACAGGTCGACCACCGTCATGCCGGGTTCGACGCCGCATGCCAGCGCCAGCAACTGACTGCCTTCGTCCTGAACCTCGATGCGTCCTTCGATATAGGCCGCAAGTCCTTCTATCTTGGTCCCTTCGGGCAGTCGGATGCCATCCGGGGCATGCGGTGTCGCCGCCGCGTCCGGCAACTCCGTCAGCACCGCGACGCGGTCCGCCTTCAGGCGATTGACGCGCAGGTCTAACGTGGCGCGATCCAGCAACGCCGCACGTTCCGCGGCGTCCAGCGTATCCAGCTTCGCCAGCAGCCATGCTGGTGCCACGCCGGCGCGCGCCACCAGCTCATCCGGCGCGATCACCGCCGGCGCATGCTCCGATCCGTCGAACAGGGGTGCCAGATCAGGACGATCCGTGACCAGCCCCAGCATCGCCGCCCGCCCGGACACCGGGCGCTCACCCGCCCGCCGGATCGCGGCATAGACCAGATCACGCACCGCGCGCCGGTCCTTGGACCCCGCATAGCGCCGCGTCTTGAAATAGCGGGCGATCAGCGTGTCTGCCGCCGCCCCGCCCGTCCCCGCCGCCGCGATCGTTTCATCCAACAGGTCGATCGCCGCCTGCACGCGCGCGCCGGGCGTCACGCGTCAGCCCCGGGTCGGGTAATTGGGCGCCTCGCGCGTGATCGCGACATCATGGACATGGCTTTCGCGCAGACCGGCGTTGCTGATCCGCACGAACTTGGCTTTCTTCAGATCGTCCAGCGTCTGCGACCCGGTATAGCCCATCGCCGCCTTCACCCCGCCGACCAGCTGATGGATGACATCGCGCGCCGGCCCCTTGAACGGCACCTGCCCCTCGATCCCTTCGGGCACCAGCTTCAGCTGATCCTTGATCTCCTGCTGGAAATAGCGATCCGCCGATCCGCGCGCCATCGCGCCGACGGATCCCATCCCGCGATAGGATTTATACGCCCGCCCCTGGAACAGGAACGTCTCGCCCGGTGCTTCCTCGGTCCCCGCCAGCAACGATCCGATCATGACGCATCCGGCCCCGGCCGCCAGCGCCTTTGCGACATCGCCCGACGTGCGCAGACCGCCGTCGGCAATCACCGGAACGCCGGACTTCGCGGCTTCCTCGGCCGCTTCCTTGATCGCGGTCAGCTGCGGCACGCCGACGCCCGCCACGATCCGCGTGGTGCAGATCGATCCCGGTCCGATCCCCACCTTCACCGCGTCGGCGCCCGCGTCGATCAGCGCACGGGTCGCTTCGGCGGTCGCGACATTGCCCGCGACGATCTGGACCTCGTTCGACAATCCGCGCACGCGTTCCACCGCGCGCGCCACATCGCGATTATGGCCGTGCGCGGTATCGATCACGATCAGGTCGCAACCGGCGTCGATCAACGCCTGTGTCCGGTCCCAGCCCTTGTCGCCCACCGTCGTCGCGGCCGCGACGCGCAACCGCCCGGCGGCATCCTTGGTCGCGGTGGGATAAGTGACGGCTTTCTCGATATCCTTGACGGTGATCAAACCGATGCAATGATACGCCTCGTCGACCACCAGCAGCTTCTCGATCCGGCGCTGATGCAGCAACCGGCGCGCGCCTTCCTGGTCTACACTGGCCGGCACCGTCGCCAGATTGTCGCGCGTCATCAACTCGGCCACGGGCTGGCCCGGATTTTCGGCAAAGCGCACGTCGCGGTTGGTGACGATGCCGACCAGCTTGCCGGATGCCTCCACCACCGGGATCCCGGAAATGCGGTGCCGCGCCATCAACGCCTGCGCATCGGCCAGCGTGGCATCCGGCGCGATCGTGATCGGGTTGACCACCATGCCGCTTTCGAACCGCTTCACCTGCCGCACGGCCGCGGCCTGTTCCTCGATGGTCAGGTTGCGGTGCAGCACGCCAAGGCCGCCCAGCTGCGCCATGACGATCGCCATGTCGGCTTCGGTCACTGTGTCCATGGCCGCCGACAGCATCGGGATGTTGAGCGCGATCGATTTCGTGACGCGGGTCCGGGTGTCCGCCTGCCCCGGCATCACGTCGGACGCCGCCGGGCGAAGCAACACATCGTCGAAAGTCAGGCCGAGCGGGATATCCATCATCATCCTGTGGTCGGGGATTCGGGTGCGAACCTATAGGGCGGATGGCGCCGCTGTGCCACCCTGTGCCCGGGCAGGCCGCGCCGTGCCGGGATCAGCGCGCCGAATAAGCCGCCGGATCGACCAGCGTACGGGCCACCGCCACCGTCAGATCCGCATCCTCCGCTGCCCCGCCCAAGACGACGCCCTTGCCCGGATTGTCGCTTGGCTTGTGATACACGCTGCCAAGAAACGCCTCCAGCCGCTTCAGATCGGAAAAGGATCCACCGATCATCACCGCAGGCACGCCGCGGCGGACCAGCACCGCACCGTCCTGGCGATCGATGAACGCATTCGCCTCCAGATCCGCGTCGACCTTGCGCCCGAGCCGCCGCGCGGTCGCATCCACGATCGGATCGAGCCGGGTCAACCCGCGGCCGACGATCGCCACCGGCATCCCGCGTGGGGCGATCGCGACCGTGTCGACGTTGATCGCCGCCACGACACGGTCCAACGGCACGGTTGGCGCATTCGCCCATGCATCCATGCCCAGCAGACCCATTTCTTCGCCGGTGGTCGCGATGAACAGCTCGTCCCGCACCGGCTTCGCCCCCTCGCCCAGCGCCCGCGCCGTCTCGATCAAGCTTGCGATCCCGCTGGCATTGTCGACCGCCCCGTTGCAGATCCGGTCCGCCGCACCCTCCGGGCCGCACAGCCCCAGATGATCCCAATGCCCGGTGAACAGGACCGTCTCGCCATGCGCCGAAGTGCCGGCGCGCCGGCCGATGACATTCCACGACGTGAACGGCCGCAACGTCGTCGCGACGTCCAGGCTGGCGCGCCCCAGGTCGGACCGTACCGGCCCGGCCGCGATCCGCGCGAACGCATCCTGGCTCATCATGCCCTGGATCAAGGCCCGCGGTGTATCGGCCAGCGCGGTCGTCGGCCGGGTCGCCGCCGGCCGTGCATCGGCCCACTTCGCCGTTTCGGGCAGGATGGTGATGACCGCCACGGCACCGCGCGCGACCATGGCCTTGATCCGCTCCGCCATGCGCAACGGCTTCTCCACACCCTGCGGTGCGCCGGCACGGATCAGGACGACCGCGCCGCGCACGTCCGCTTGCGACAGTTCGGCGGGATCGCTCGGCAATCCGTAGCCCGCAAATACCACCCGCGCATCGGCGATGCTGGCGTCGGCGATCCGTCCGGTCAGCGCGATCCCCGCCTCCTCGCGTCCGCCGAAGCGCGCGGTGCTGCGCGCCGGTATCCGCTCGACGAACTGGACCGGCTGATACCAGCTTCCGTCCGCGGCAGCCGGGCTCAGTCCCGCCTGTCGAAACGCGCCGGCGATATAGGTGATCGCCTTCAGTGCGCCGGGCGTCCCCGGCTTCCGGCCTTCATAGGCGTCGCTCGCCAGCACATCGATATGACGCGCGAGCGAGCCTTCGGAAATGGAGCGCGCCGCGATCGGCGCAGACAGGGCGAGAAGCGGCAGGATCGCCGCGATGCGTGGGAAAGACATGCGCTTCGCGTAACAAGCCGGTCCCGCGCGTGCCAGCCCCGAAATGCCGCTTTCGGCCACCGCACATCGCGTCCGGTCATCCCCGTTCGATCCGGTTCCGCCCCAGTCCCTTCGCACGGTACAGCGCCTCGTCCGCGCGGTGCATCAGCGTGTCGCGCCCGTCGCCCGGTTTCCACGCGACCAACCCGGCCGAAAAGGTAACGGTCCCGATCGCCTCCCCCGTGTCGCGCACGCGCAGCGTCCGGGATGCCAGGTCGCGGCGCACCGCGTCGATCCGGTCCTCGGCCTCGTCGATCGAAATTCCGTCGAACACCAGCAGGAATTCCTCGCCGCCATATCGGCCCGCATGCCCGCCCGGCCCGACGCCGTCCATCAGCGTGCGCGCGACCAGTTTCAGCACGCGATCACCCACCTCATGACCCAGCCGGTCGTTGATCGCCTTGAAATGATCGATGTCGCAATAGGCAAGCGCCACCGTGGTTCCGGCGGCCAGCTTGCCCGCCACGGACCGCGCGATCGCGGCTTCCAGCCGTGTCTCGCTGGCACGACGATTGTCCAGTCCGGTCAACGGATCGCGCGTCGCGACCGTCCGCGCTTCGGCCAGATGGCCTTGCAGGGCGTCCATCTCGCCCCCCATGGCCCGCATCTTCTGATCGGCCAGGCGATTATGATCGATCATCCGGCGGGTCAGCGAGATCAGGATTTCCAGCACGTCGGGCGATCGATCAAGCGCGCCCGCTTCATGTTCCAGCGCGGTGCCATATGCCGCGGTTTCGGCCCGCGATTTCGACAGCAGCGTCGACATGGTATTCAGCGTCCCGCGCGCGTCCCCGATTACGCGGTCCAGCGCTTCCGCGCACAGGTCGACCGCCGATGGACCCGCGGGCGGCACCGCATCGATCGGTCCACCCAGTGCGATCCACGCGGCTTCATAATGCACCGGCAGCGGCGGCAGGTTGCGCGCGCGCAAATAGTCCGCGACTTCGGCCATGTGCGGCATCCGCCACACAGGCGCCTCGGTCCTCGCATCTTCGGCGCGTTTCGGCCCCGGCGGCTTCGATCGGAACAGCCGGCTCAGCAGCCGCGTGGGGCTACCGCGCGTCCCGTCGCCACGCGCGGGTTCGCGACCCGCCTCCATCCGCTCTGATCCGGTCGCATGCATGTCAGGGTTAACGTCACGCCGGACCGGTGCTTTAATCGGCTGTCGACTTTATCGGGGCTCATGCCGCACGCGGCGCAGCCTGACGGACACCCTCGTCGACATGGTCCTCGAATTGCGCAAAATTCTGCACGAACAGATCGACCAGACGCTTCGCCGCCTTGTCATAGGCGGCCCCTTCCGGCCAGGTCGCGCGGGGATCGAGGATGTCGGCGTCGACGCCGGGAACCGCGACCGGCACCTGGAACCCGAAATTGGGATCGGTCCGGAACGCCGCGCTGGTCAGCGATCCGTCCAGTGCGGCGTTCAGCAACGCCCGCGTCGCCCGGATCGGCATACGCTGCCCCACGCCATACGCGCCGCCGGTCCAACCGGTGTTGACCAGCCAGCATGTCACCCCGCCCTTGGCGATCCGCTGCTTCAGCAGATTGCCATAAACCGACGGATGCCGCGGCATGAACGGCGCCCCGAAACAGGTGGAGAAGGTGGCATCCGGCTCGGTGACACCCATCTCCGTGCCGGCGACGCGCGCGGTGTAGCCCGACAGGAAATGGTACATGGCCTGATCCGGCGTCAGCTGCGCGATCGGCGGCAGCACGCCGTACGCATCCGCCGTCAGGAAGATGATGTTGCGCGGTACCGGGCCCAGATTGTCGGCGCTGGCATTCGGAATGAAGTCGATCGGATAGGCACCGCGACTATTCTCCGCCAGCCGCGCATCATCGAGGTCGAGCGTGCGGGTCTCGCGGTCGATCACCACATTTTCCAGCACGGTTCCGAACCGGCGGGTGGTCGCATAGATTTCCGGCTCCGCTTCGGGCGACAGGCGGATCATCTTGGCATAGCAGCCGCCTTCGAAATTGAAGACCGCATCGTCGGACCAGCCATGCTCGTCATCGCCGATGAGCGTGCGGCTGGCATCCGCGCTCAACGTCGTCTTGCCCGTTCCCGACAGCCCGAAGAATACCGCCGTATCGCCATTCGGTCCGATATTGGCGGAACAGTGCATCGGCATCACCCCGTCGGCCGGAAGCAGATAGTTCAGCAGCCCGAAGACCGACTTCTTCATCTCGCCGGCATATTTGGTGCCGCCGATCAGGATCAGCTTCTCGGTGAAATTGACAGCGATCACGGTTTCGCTGCGGGTGCCATGCCGTGCGGGATCCGCCCGGAAACTCGGCAGGTCGATGATCGTGTAGTCCGCCTCGAACGCTTTCAGGTCGGCGGCATCGGGTCGTACCAGCATCGTGCGGATGAACAGGCTGTGCCATGCCAGCTCGGTCACCACGCGCACGCGGACGCGGTTGGTCGGCTGGGATCCGCCATACAGATCCTGAACATACAGCGTGTCGGCCGCACCCAGCGCGGAAAAGAAATCGGATTTCAGGACCGCGAAATGGTCCGGCTGCATCGCCTTGTTGCTCTTGCCCCACCACACCGTGTCTTCGGTTGTGCCGTCGCGGACGATGAACTTGTCCTGCGCCGACCGCCCGGTGTGCGTGCCCGTCTCGACCACCAATGGACCGTCCGCCGCCAATATGCCCTCGTTCCGGTGGAGCGCCTGTTCGACCAGAGGGGCCGTGGTCAGGTTCCAGTGGACGGTGGCCGCGGTATCGATGTGTTGCGCATCGAGACCAGATACCGGCGTGCGAACGGTCATAGGCAACTCTCCTGGTAACGGCCGGATCGTTTCCTGCGGCTCCGTCCGGCTTCTGTCGGGGGCAGTATGCCACGCCCGCAATCCCGGCAATGTTACCGACAGCGTTGACAGGTTCGGCAAGCCGATCGTTGCGGCGCCCCGTGCGATCCGCTAACCGGTCGGGCGCAGGCGGGAAGGGAAAGCGCTGTCATGTCCGCTTCGATCGCGCTCGTCGATGACGATCGCAACATCCTGACATCGGTTTCGATCGCGCTGCAATCCGAAGGGTTCACGGTGCGCGTCTATTCGGACGGGGAAGCCGCGTTGAAGGCGTTGATCGATTCGCCGCCCGATCTCGCGGTGCTCGATATCAAGATGCCGCGGCTCGACGGCATGGAACTGCTCCGTCGCCTGCGTGAGAAGAGCGCGATCCCCGTCATCTTCCTGACGTCCAAGGATGATGAACTGGACGAGGCGCTGGGTCTCGCGATGGGCGCGGACGACTATATCACGAAACCCTTCTCGCAACGGCTGCTCATCGCGCGCATCCGTGCCATCCTGCGCCGGGCCGAAGCCCGCGCCACGCCGGACCCGGAGGGGGAGCCCGTGCCCGCCGCCGAACGGATCATCCGCGGGCGGCTGACGATGGATCCCGCCCGCCACCGCGTGCAATGGGCGGGGCAGGACGTCGTGCTGACCGTCACCGAATTCCTGATCCTGGAAGCGCTGGCGCTGCGGCCCGGCTTCGTGAAGTCGCGCGATGCGCTGATGGATACGGCCTATCAGGACGACGTCTATGTCGATGATCGGACGATCGACAGCCATATCAAGCGTCTGCGGCGCAAGTTTCGACAGGTCGACGGCGATTTCAAGGCGATCGAGACGCTCTACGGCGTCGGCTATCGCTTTTCCGAGGAATAGGATGGCGGCGGTTGTACGGACCGGCAATGACGAACTGGACCGCGATCTCGCCCTCGCCTGGTCCGGGCGGTGGACGCTGGTCACGCGTATCCTGGCGGTCAACATCTTCGCGCTTGCGCTGCTTGCCGGCGGCTTCTTCTATCTCGACAGCTATCGGTCGCGGCTGATCGATCAGCGGGTCGAACAATATCGGGTGCAGGCCGCGCTGGTCGGCGAGGCGATCGACGCCGCCCGGCCGGAGGACCGCCCCGCCCTGATCGCCCGGCTCGGCGAATCGACCGAGATGCGGCTGCGCATCTATGCGCCTGACGGTCGCCTGCTGGACGATAGCTGGCGGCATGAGGCACCGACCTATGAATTGCGCGATCCGGCGACCGAAGCCTGGCGACGCCATGTCGCGCGGTTCCTGGATCGTGCGGTCGATGCGGTCGCGGGCGCGGATATTCCCGACGATTTCGCCGAACCAGCGGTGGACCGGGCCGCTGCCTGGCCGGAGGTGCGCGGCGTCCTCGCCCATGGCGGAATGCGCACGCAGGTCCGGCGCGCGCCGGATCGGACGCTGGTCCTCTCGGTGGCCAGCCCGCTGCCGGCGCGCGGTAGCGGTGTGTTGTTCATCACGGGCAATGCGCGGGATATCACGCGGATCGTGCGGGAGGAACGGCTGCGGCTCGGCATCGTGCTGCTGGTCGTCATTCTCACCTCGGTCCTGTTATCGCTGTTCCTGG